>NZ_JBEXSR010000003.1:0-433232 GCF_040613735.1 Streptomyces sp. NPDC006235 | reverse complement strand
CGGGGTATCAACATATCTGGCGTTGACTTTTGGCACGCTGTTGAGTTCTCAAGGAACGGTCGCTTCCTTTGTACTCACCCTCTCGGGCTTTCCTCTGGGCGCTTCCCTTCGGTCTTGCGTTTCCGACTCTATCAGATCATTTTCTCGATCCGATTCCCTGTCGGCGGGATTTGCCGGGCGGCCTTGGCTTTCGCTCGTCGGCCTTTCGACATTCACTACGCTAACCGATTCCCCGGCCAACTCATAATCGAGTCCGTCGGCGCCGAATTCAGGCATGCGGGCACGCCGAATTCGCCCCTGCTGAGGGGAGTCGCTAGGTAGTGGGTTGGCCGCTTCCGGCTGCTGGCGAATGCCGTACCCGGGTCAAGCGGCTCGGGCTACATTACGCATCCTGCGGAGACGCGTCAACTTCGGCGACGCCTCGGGACATGGGCCCGATAGGGGCTCACCGTCGGATCGTTGGCGATCCAGAAGCGCCAGGGGTGGATGTCGCCGTTGCCCCCGTCGCCCGCGACTCCGGTCCGCGGGCCGTTGCGCACCTGGTCACGGGGTACGGGCGTGCCCGCGAGGACCCTCAGGGGTGTCGCACCGGAGGTGCAGGCGTCCGTGCCGTTCAGGGAGCGGTCCACGTCCAGGGCCGTGGCCAGGCGGGCCGGGCCTTTGGCCAGTTCCTTGTCGTTGCGGGCCGAGAGTCGACGGGTGCGGGCCAGTTCGGGGCCCTCGATGACCTCGCCGGCGCGGAGCAGGACCGCGCTCGCCTTGCCCTCGGGGCCGCACACCAGGTTCATGCAGAACCACATGCCGTAGGTGAAGTAGACGTACACGTGCCCGGGGGGACCGAACATCACGTCGTTGCGGGCCGTACGGCCGCGATAGGCGTGGGAGCCGGGGTCGTCGGCACCGTCGTAGGCCTCTACCTCGGTGAGGCGAAGGGCGATCGGACCGTCCGGGGTGGTGCGTACCAGGATGCGGCCGAGGAGGTCGGGGGCGACATCGAGGACGGGCCGGTCGAAGAACTCCCTGGGCAGGGGCGTACGGTCGGGGGTCGCGATCATGCCGTCCGAGGGTACTGGAGACGGGTGGCGCGGCGGGGTGGCCTCAGGGCACCGGCCTTGCCAGGGTGAGGGCGTGGAAC
Organism: Streptomyces sp. NPDC006235; assembly: GCF_040613735.1. Taxonomy (NCBI): domain Bacteria; kingdom Bacillati; phylum Actinomycetota; class Actinomycetes; order Kitasatosporales; family Streptomycetaceae; genus Streptomyces; species Streptomyces sp. NPDC006235. The sequence continues at coordinate 432,097 of NZ_JBEXSR010000003.1, read as the reverse complement.
CGGCCACGGCCGGATCGCGTTTGTAGGGATCAGGGATTCACCCGTAGTGGGCGAGAGGGAGAGACATGGCGTTCAAGAAGCTGCTCGCGAGCCTGGGGGCCGGCGGGGCTTCGGTCGAGACGGTGCTCCATGAGGTCAACGTCGTCCCGGGCGGTGTCGTCCAGGGTGAGGTGCGGATCCAGGGCGGGTCCGTGAACCAGCAGATCGAGGGACTCTCGGTCGGGCTCCAGGCCAAGGTCGAGGTGGAGAGCGGCGACCAGGAGTACAAGCAGGACATCGAGTTCACGAAGTCCCGCCTGGGCGGGGCGTTCGAGCTTCAGGCGAACGCGGTGCACGCGGTGCAGTTCGGGCTGGAGATTCCGTGGGAGACGCCGATCACGACGATCGACGGGCAGGAGCTGCGCTCGATGCACATCGGGGTCTCCACGGAGCTGGAGATCGCGCGGGCCGTGGACTCCGGTGACCTGGACCCGATCAAGGTGCACCCCCTGCCGGCGCAGAAGGCGATCCTGGACGCCTTCATCCAGCTGGGCTTCCGGTTCAAGAACGCGGACATGGAGCGAGGGGTCATCCGGGGTACACGGCAGAAGCTGCCGTTCTACCAGGAGATCGAGTTCTACCCGCCGCAGCAGTACCGGGGACTGAACCAGGTCGAGCTGAGCTTCGTGGCCGACGCGCACGCGATGGACGTGGTGCTCGAAATGGACAAGAAGCCGGGGCTGTTCAGCGAGGGCAGCGACACCTTCCGGTCCTTCCAGGTGGGTCTGAACGACTACCAGGGGACCGACTGGGTGGCGTACCTCAACCAGTGGCTGTCCGAGGTCGGCAGCAAGCGCAGCTGGTTCTAGGGCACCCCCTAGGCTCGGGATCAACTGCAAGAACCGATCAGGAGGTACCGAGGTGACCGAGCTCAAGCGGCGGCCGCTCCCCCACGACTTCCATCCGCCCGTGCCGTCGTTCACGGTGACGAGCGAGGACGTCCAGGAGGGGGCGACGCTCAAGGACGCTCAGGTCCAAGCGGCCGGCAACACCTCGCCGCAGCTGCGGTGGGAGGGCTTCCCGCCCGAGACCAAGAGCTTCGCCGTGACCTGCTACGACCCCGATGCCCCGACGGGCAGCGGGTTCTGGCACTGGGTGCTGTTCGACATCCCGGCGTCGGTGACCGAGCTGCCGGCGGGCGCGGGCAGCGGCAAGTTCGAGGGTCTGCCCGAGGGTGCGGTCCACGCTCGTAACGACTACGGCGGCAAGGAGTTCGGTGGGGCCGCGCCGCCGCCCGGGGACGGGCCGCACCGGTACGTGTTCACGGTGTACGCCGTGGACCAGGAGAAGCTCGGTCCGGACGCGGACGCTTCGCCTGCCGTCGTGGGTTTCAACCTGCGGTTCCACACGATCGCGCGGGCCCAGTTGATCGGTGAGTACGAGGTACCCGCCGAGGGCTGACGAGCCGCCCCGCGATCCCGGCGTTCACGGAACGTTTGCCCGCTCCTGGTCTTGGAATTGATCAGGAGCGGGCATTTTTGTTGCCGGGGGTCGCGGGGGTCACCCCCCGTAGGAGCAGCAGATATTGCGTTGTCCATCTCGGCGTGCCCGGCCAGAGTTGATCCCAGCCCGCCAGGGGGTGGGCCGGTGCACACGGGAGGTGGGCTGGTATGCGGGACACGCTGGTACTCAACGCGAGCTTCGAGCCGCTGTCGACGGTGACGCTGAACCGAGCCGTCGTTCTGGTGCTTCAGGACAAGGCCGTCGTCGAGCAGGCCCACCCCGAACTGCGGATGCGGGGAGCCGCGGTCGACATACCGGCGCCCCGTGTGATCAGGCTCTGCCAGTACGTAAGGGTGCCTTTCCGAAGACGAGCGCCGTGGTCGAGGCGGGGTGTGCTGGTCCGGGACCGGCACCGGTGCGCGTACTGCGGGAGGCGGGCGACGACCGTCGACCATGTGGTGCCGCGGTCGCAGGGCGGTCAGGACACGTGGCTGAACACGGTGGCCTCGTGCGCTGAGGACAATCACCGCAAGGCGAACCGGACTCCGGAGCAGGCGGGGATGCCGCTGCTGCGGCAGCCGTTCGAGCCGACTCCGGCGGACGCGATGCTGCTGGCGCTGGGGCAGGACGACTTCGACGCGCTGCCGGAGTGGCTGGCGCAGCCCGCGGCCTAGTCGTCGTCGGTTGTCGTCGCACGAAGGGGGCCCCCTTCCTCGGGAAGCGGGCCCCCTTCGTGCGTGCGGGGTCAGTCGTGGTGTGAGGTCAGTCGATGGACGGCTTCTCGCGGCGTTCCTGGGCGGGGACGACGCCGCCGGACGCGCCGCCGTTGCCTCCGGAACCGCCACCCATGCCGCCGAAGTTGCCCATGGCGCCGGACAGGCCCTTGAGGGCGTCGCCGATCTCGCTGGGGACGATCCAGAGCTTGTTGGCGTCGCCTTCGGCGATCTTGGGGAGCATCTGGAGGTACTGGTAGGAGAGCAGCTTCTGGTCCGGGTCGCCGGCGTGAATGGCCTCGAAGACCGTACGGACGGCCTGGGCCTCGCCCTCGGCGCGCAGGGCGGCTGCCTTGGCCTCACCTTCGGCACGCAGGATCTGGGACTGCTTCTCACCTTCGGCGCGCAGGATCTCCGACTGCCGGACACCTTCGGCCTGGAGGATCGCGGCGCGCTTGTCGCGGTCGGCGCGCATCTGCTTCTCCATCGAGTCCTGGATGGAGGTGGGCGGCTCGATCGCCTTGAGTTCCACGCGGTTGACGCGGATGCCCCACTTGCCGGTGGCCTCGTCGAGGACGCCGCGCAGGGCCGCGTTGATCTCCTCGCGGGAGGTCAGGGTCCGTTCCAGGTCCATGCCGCCGATGATGTTGCGGAGCGTGGTGACGGTGAGCTGCTCGATCGCCTGGATGTAGCTGGCGACTTCGTAGGTCGCGGCGCGGGCGTCGGTGACCTGGTAGTAGATGACCGTGTCGATGTTGACCACCAGGTTGTCCTGGGTGATCACCGGCTGCGGCGGAAACGGGACGACCTGCTCGCGCAGGTCGATGCGGTTGCGGATGGTGTCGATGAACGGGACGACGATGTTGAGGCCGGCGTTCAGCGTCCGCGTGTAGCGGCCGAATCGCTCGACGATGGCCGCGCTGGCCTGTGGGATGACTTGGATCGTCTTGATCAGGGCGATGAAGACCAACACCACCAGAATGATCAGGACGATGATGACCGGTTCCATCGTCGTTCCCCGTACCCTTCTCCGCCTCGGCGACTTCGGCAGATCTTATGGTTGTCGAAGATCTTGCTGGTCGAGTCTGTCAGACCGTCGCGTAGCTGGCGAGGAGTTCACTCCAGTTACGTCTTGCGAGGTCACATGACGATCGCAGTGGCTCCCTCGATGTCCACGACGTCCACTTCCTGGCCCACTTCGTAAGCGCGGCCGGTGTCGAGGGCGCGGGCCGACCAGACCTCTCCGGCCAGCTTGATCCGGCCGCCGGAGGCGTCGACGCGTTCCAGGACGACGGCTTGTCGGCCCTTCAACGCGTCCACGCCGGTGGCGAGTTGGGGTCGCTGGGCGCGATGTCGGTTGGCGATGGGCCGTACGACGGCGATGCCGGCGGTCGAGATGACGGCGAAGACGACGACCTGTGCGACGGCTCCGCCGCCGAAGAGGCCGTTGACCACCGCGGCGCCGATGGCGCCCACCGCGAGCATGCCGAGTTCCGGCATCGCGGTGACCACGAGCGCGATGCCGAGCGCTGTCGCGCCGATCAGCCACCACAGCCATGCGTCGATGTCCACAGGGGCATGGTAGGTCGGACGGCCCCGTCGCCGACAGGGCGCCCAGCGTGTGAAATGGCCTTCTTACTTTGGGATTTGTGTGGCGAGGTGCCGGGTCAGGACAGCGGGAGGCCCTGGGCCGTCCAGCGCTCGCCCGCCTGTTCGACGACGAGGGGGAGGCCGAAGCAGAGGGAGAGGTTGCGGGAGGTGAGTTCGAGCTCCATCGGGCCGGCGGCGAGGACCTTGCCCTGGCGGATCATGAGGACGTGCGTGAAGCCCGGGGGGATCTCCTCGACGTGGTGGGTGACCATGAGCATCGAGGGGGCGATCGGGTCGCGGGCCAGCCGGCCGAGGCGGCGGACGAGGTCCTCGCGGCCGCCGAGGTCGAGACCGGCGGCGGGCTCGTCGAGGAGGAGCAGCTCGGGGTCGGTCATCAGGGCGCGGGCGATGAGGGTGCGCTTGCGTTCACCCTCGGAGAGCGTGCCGAACTTGCGCTCCAGGTACTCGCTCATGCCGAGGCGGTCGAGGAAGGCGCGGGCGCGCTGTTCGTCGATCTCCTCGTAGTCCTCGTGCCAGGTGGCGGTCATGCCGTACGCGGCGGTCAGCACCGTCTCCAGGACCGTCTGGCGCTTGGGGAGCTTGTCGGCCATGGCGATGCCGGCCATGCCGATGCGCGGGCGCAGCTCGAAGACGTCGGTGCCGGGCCTGCCGAGGGTCTCGCCGAGGATGGCGGCGGTGCCCGAGCTGGGGAAGAGGTAGGTGGAAGCGAGGTTGAGGAGGGTGGTCTTGCCGGCGCCGTTCGGGCCCAGGATGACCCAGCGCTCGCCCTCCTTGACCGACCAGGAGACCTGGTCCACCAGAGCCCGGCCCTCGCGGACCACGGATACGTCCTGAAGCTCCAGAACATCGCTCATGAGCGCGTTGTCTCCCCTTGCAGTGTGGCCGGTCTCGGCTGTCGCGTAAGCCTGTGGCTCGGTCCGCCGCGCCGGTGGGCGCAGCCCTCCATGAAATCTACGCCACCGGTCGGCCCGGACATTCCCTCGGTCCGGTCCTTGGAGGGTCCTAGGGTGGGGACATGCTCACGGAACCGCGCGCTGGACGTCTCGCTGCATGGGGAAATGCCCTTTTGGCCGGACTTGTCTCACCGGATGACGCCGTGCTCGCCATCGTCGGCGAGGACGCGGTGCATCGGGTGGAGGGGCTGCCGGGAGAGTCGGGCCAGGTCGGGCTGACGCTCGCACTGGGGCGGCTGCGGACGCTCGGGGTGACCGGGCTGCGGGTGGCACTGCCCGCGCCGGGGCATCCGCTGGGCCTGAGCGGGCCGCCGGAGTTCAACGCGCGGGCGCTGGAGGCCGAGGAGGCGGTGGTCTGTTACGGGGCCGCCCTCGGGCTGGTGCCCGACGTGTACGAGGCCGGGCCTGAGGGGGTGCAGGACGAGGTCGTGTGGCATGTGCTGCCCGTGCGGGAGGCGCCACCGGCGGATGTGCCGTCGCTGGGTGAGGCGGAGCGGGAGCTCGCCGAGGCCCTCCGGGACGCGACCGAGGTACTGACGCGGCTGGATGTGGCCGGGGCGGGGCCGATGGCGGAGGCGGCGGTCGACGCGTATCGGGCGCGGGCCGAGCGGGGGCGGGAGGTGCTGGCGCCCGGGTATCCGGCGCGGGCCGTGCGGGTGCTGGAGTTGGCGCAGCGGGTGGGGGTGCTCATCGCTGTGGCGACCGAGAGTGGGCCCGGGGGTGCGGTGAGTGCGGGTGAGATGGCGGCGCGGGGGGAGGCGTTGCGGCCGGTGGAGCGGACGGCTCGGCGGGCGCAGGTCGCGGCGTACAACTCCGTTGTGGAGGAGCGGGAGCGGGGGGTGCGGTGACTGGGCGTCGTTCTGGTGCTCGGCGTTGGTGCTGAGCGGGGTGCGGTGCGGTGACTGTCGGTTGTGAGGGTGCTCGGCGTCTGTGCTGGGGCCGGGTGGGTGCGCAGCCCGGCGTTGCGGGGTGCCGCTGCGCCCACCCGTGCCGCCCCAGCGGCACGACTGCCCGCAGCTAAGCCGACACGACTGCCCGCAGGCTCAGCACATGCCGAACCGGCCTCCCAGGCGTTGCCGGGAGGCCGGTGGTACCTCCGGCTCGGAGACGGAGGTGGGTGGTCAGTGGTTGACGGCGAGGTTGCCGAAGGCGGGGTTCAGGACGCCCACGACGTTCACGCTGTTGCCGGAGACGTTGACCGGGACGTGCACCGGGGCCTGGACGACGTTGCCCGAGCCGACGCCCGGGGAGCCCACGGCCTGGCCGTCGGCGTGCGCGCTGGTGGCGGAGGCGATGCCCGCGCCCGCGGCCAGCAGGCCACCCGTCACCATCGTCACGGCAGCGGCCTTCTTCAGGTTCTTCACTTCTGAGCCCTCCTTGCGATTGCCGCGGCAGGCGCCGCAGCACGCACTGGAGAACGGTGGAGATCCACCGAGGTTGCGCCATGTGAGGGACGTTCCCACGACAGTATGAATCTCAGCTCGGAATGGAACCCTCCGTGTTGCCGTGGGATCAGCGTGTCAGCCGGTCACGCCATGGCGAACGGCCCACAGGGCGGCCTGCGTTCGGTCGGACAGGTCGAGTTTCATCAGGATGTTCGAGACGTGGGTCTTGACGGTCTTCTCGGAGAGGACGAGGGAGCGGGCGATCTCCCGGTTGGAGCGGCCGTCCGCTATCAGGCCGAGCACCTCGCGCTCCCGGTCGGTGAGCGAACCTGCCCGTCCGGGACCCGAGTTGGCCTCCTCCTGGGAGAGCAGGGCGTCGGCGACCTCCGGCTGGAGGAGGATGTGCCCGGCGTGGACGGAACGGATGGCGCCGGCGAGGGCGTCGGGGTCGACGTCCTTGTAGACGTAGCCGGCGGCGCCTGCGCGCAGGGCCGGGACCACCGTGCGCTGCTCGGTGAAGCTCGTGACGATCAGCACGCGCGCGGGGTTGTCCCGTTCGCGGAGTCCGCGCAGGGCGTCGACGCCGTCCATGCCCGGCATCTTGACGTCCATGAGGATGACGTCGGGCCGCAGCTCCTCCGCGCGGTCGACTCCCTCGGCGCCGTCCGCCGCCTCGCCGACGACCTCTATGTCGTCCTGTACCTCCAGGAACGTGCGCAGGCCCCGGCGGACGACCTGATGGTCGTCGACGATCAGCACCTTGATTGCGTCAGCCACCGGGGACCTCCATCTCGATCGTGGTGCCCTTGCCGGGCGCCGATTCCACGGTCAGCGTGCCGCCCGCCCCACTCGCCCGGTCCCGCATCGAGACCAGGCCCAGATGGCGCCCCGCGCGGCGGACCGCCCTCGGGTCAAACCCGCTGCCGTCGTCCGTGACGCGCAGGACGGCTCCGCTGCCGCGGCGGTCCAGGGTCACGTCGACGTGGTCGGCGCCGGAGTGGCGCAGGGCGTTGTGCAGGGCCTCCTGGGCGACCCGCAGGACGGCCTCCTCCTGGGAGGCGGGCAGGGCCTTCACGCCGCGGCCGGCGAAGGTGACGCGGGCGGAGTGGGCACGGTCGAGAACCTGCACCTGCGTCCGGAGGGTGGCCACAAGGCCGTCCTCGTCGAGGGCGGCGGGACGCAACTCGACGACGGCGGCGCGCAGTTCGTCGGCCGCCTCGGCGGCGAGGGCCGCCACCTGCTGGAGTTCGCCCTTGGCGCGGGAGGGGTCCCGGTCCACCAGACGGGCGGCGGCCTGGGCGGTCAGGCGCAGGGAGAAGAGCTTCTGGCTGACCGCGTCGTGCAGTTCGTGGGCGAGACGGGAGCGTTCCTCGGCGATGGTGAGTTCGCGGCTGCGTTCGTACAGGCGGGCGTTGGTGAGGGCGATCGCCGCGTGCTGGGCGAGGATGCCGAGCAGTTCCTCGTCGTCCTGTGTGAAGCCGCAACTGCCTTCCGGCTTGGGGCAGTTCTTGTTCGCCAGGAACAGCGCGCCGATGACCTCGTCGCCGTCTCGGATGGGCACGCCCAGGAAGTCCACCAGGTCGGGGTGGGCGCTCGGCCAGCCCTCGAAGCGGGGGTCCTTGCGGACGTCGGCGAGGCGCTCGGCCCTGGCCTCGTGGAGCATCGCGGCGAGGATGCCGTGCTGGCGCGGGAGCGGGCCGATGGCCTTCCACTGCTCGTCGCTGACGCCGTCGACCACGAACTGGGCGAAGCCGCCGTGGTCGTCCGGGACGCCGAGCGCGGCGTACTGCGCGTCGAGCAGCTCGCGGGCCGATGCGACGATCGTCTTGAGGACGTCGCGCACCTCGAGATGCCTGCTCATGGCCAGCAACGCGGAGCTCACCGCGGCGAGGCCGGACCGGGGACCGTGACTCATGACCTCACGGTACCGGCGGGCTGTGACAGCGCGGATCGGACCGGTGGCGGTGGACGCCCAGGCCTGTGGGCCTAGGTCGCGGGGCCGACACGCCCTCGGTCCTGGGCGCCGGGCCGGTGGCGTAGGGCGAAGGGACCCGGTGGGTTGCGGCCCGCGTCCGAGGCGGTCCGGGTGTCCCTGTTCCTACGTTGAGGGCACACGGTCACGGCGAGGGAGCGGATCATGCCGGTTGCGATCATCACGGGAGCCTCCAAGGGTCTGGGCCGGGCGCTCGCGGAGGCTCTGGCCGGGCGGGGCTGGGATCTGGTGCTCGATGCCAGGGGTGCCGAGGCACTGGGGGTCGCGGTAGAGGCCGTCTCCGCGCACGGCACGCGTGTGACCGCCCTGCCGGGGGACGTCACGAATGCCGCGCACCGGGCGGCGCTGGTGTCGGCGGCGTCGCGGCTCGGTGGCGTCGACCTGCTGGTGCACAACGCCAGCGCGCTGGGCGCCGAGCCGCTGGTGCGGCTGGAGGAGCTGCCCCTGGAGGGGCTGCGGCGGGCGCTGGAGGTGAACCTGGTGGCGGGTCTCGGCCTGGCCCAAGAGGCGCTGCCGCTGCTGCGGGCCTCGCGGGCCGGCACCGTCATGGCGGTCAGTTCCGACGCGGCCGCCGAGGCATACGAGACCTGGGGCGGCTACGGGGCGTCCAAGGCGGCCCTGGACCAGCTGGTGGCGGTGCTCGCCGTGGAGGAGCCGGGGCTGCGGGTCTGGGCGGTGGACCCCGGGGACATGGCCACGGACCTGTATGCGGCGGCCGTACCGGACGATCACGACCCGCGGCCTGAGCCGGCGGCTGTGGTGCCGGGGTTCCTGCGGCTGCTGGACGAGCGGCCGGCGAGCGGGCGGTACGGGGCCCCGGCTCTGGTGGACGGGGTCCGATGACGGCGGCCGTACGGGTACCGGAGGAACTGTCGGCCCGGGTGCCGGTCGAGCAGCGGGGGCCCGGGCTGGACCGGGATGCCGTGCGGATGCTGGTGTCCCGGGGCGTGGAGGTGGCGCATCACACGTTCAGGGAGCTGCCGCAGCTGTTGCGGGCCGGGGATCTTCTCGTGGTCAACACCTCGGCCACGCTGGCGGCGGCCGTGGACGGGTGGGTCGGGCACGCGCGCGTGGTGGTGCATTTCTCCACGCGTGGGGACGACGGACGCTGGGCGGTGGAGCTGCGGGAGCCCGACGGGCGGGGCACCACGCGCGCGCGTGCGGGTGGGCCCGCGGGGACGGAGGTGTGCCTGCCGGGAGGCGGGGGGCTGGTTCTGGAGGAGCCGCTGAGCGGGCGGAGCGGACGGCTGTGGTGGGCGCGGGTCGCCGGGGCGGGGGTGCCGGGGCTGCTGCGGGAGCACGGGCGGCCCATTCGGTACGCGTACACGGAGCGCGACCAGCCGTTGTCCGTCTACCAGACGGTGTTCGCGCTGCCGTCCGCGGACGGGGCGGGCAGTGCGGAGATGCCCAGTGCGGCGCGGCCCTTCACGGGGCGGCTGGTGGCGGAGCTGGTGAGCCGGGGCGTGCAGTTCGCGCCGGTCACGCTGCACACGGGGGTGGCGTCGGCGGAGGCGCACGAGCCGCCGTATCCGGAGCGCTTCGCGGTGCCCGAGGCGTCGGCGCGGCTGATCAACGCCGCGAAGGCCGGTGGGGGCCGGGTCGTGGCGGTCGGGACGACCGCGGTGCGGGCCGTCGAGTCGGCGGTGGGCGCCGACGGGGGCGTACGCGCGCGTGCCGGGTGGACGGATCTCGTCGTCACGCCGGAGCGCGGTGTACGTGTGGTGGACGGACTGCTGACCGGGCTGCACGAGCCGGAGGCCTCGCATCTGCTGATGCTGGAGGCGGTCGCCGGGGGCGAGGCGATCCGGCGCGGGTACGAGGCGGCGGTGCGGGACCGCTACCTGTGGCACGAGTTCGGGGACGTGCACCTCGTCCTGCCGTAGCAAGGGTGGCAGAACCCTCACGCTGAGCATCGCTTGTGCAACCAGCGGTGAGAGCGTGCCTCGCCCGGTGTGAGCCCGCGCATAGGACCCACGTCACGTACGAAAGTACGTAGGAGACAAAGCCCCACCTTTTGAGCGGCACAGACAGTCCAATCTGCCCCGATTTACCCCTCCCTGATCCACTATCGGGCATCGTACGTCACACCTTTGCCACGCCATTTTGCGGCCGCTAAGAATTGCTGGCGTCGCTCAGCGCCGTGGGTTCACCTCCGCGGCGTTCGTGTCGGAAACACACCGAGTCCAACGCCGGACGCCGAGCGACTCCCGCGCTATTCGAAGAGGTCCACACCACCATGCCCAAGAACATCTTCAGCCGTGGCCGCAGTCGCACCCTGACCCGTCACCACAAGATCGCCATGGCGGGTGTCGCCACCCTCGGCGCCGCCGCCATCGGTTTCTCCGCGGTGCCGAGCGGCGCGTCGACGAAGACCACGACCGAGGCCGCTCAGCCGGCTGCGGTGGCGTTCAGCACCGAGCAGATCAAGGACGTCAAGGCGAGCGTCACCGACCAGATGGCCGGTGCCAGCCTGAAGGCGGAGCAGATCGCGGCGAAGAAGAAGGCCGACGCCGCTGCCGCCGCCAAGAAGAAGGCCGCCGCCGAGGCCGCGAAGAAGAAGGCCGAGGCCGCGCGCAAGGCCAAGGAGGCCGCGAGCCGGGACGCCAAGCGCGCCCAGGTCAAGAAGGCCGCCGCCAAGAGCTACCCGAACAACCTCGACGGCTGGATCCGCGAGTCGCTCGACGTCATGAAGAAGCACGGGATTCCCGGCTCCTACGACGGCATCAAGCGCAACATCATCCGAGAGTCCTCGGGTAACCCGAAGGCGATCAACAACTGGGACATCAACGCCATCAACGGCATCCCGTCGAAGGGCCTGCTCCAGGTCATCCCGCCGACCTTCAAGCACTGGCACGTCCCCGGCACCTCCTGGGACATCTACGACCCGGTAGCCAACATCACCGCCGCCTGCAACTACGCGGCTGACAAGTACGGCTCGATGGACAACGTCAACAGCGCGTACTGAGGCTGGCGCGGACCTCTCTGCTTCGCTGAACCAACGCCGAAGGGCGGCACCCTCCTGACGGGGTGCCGCCCTTCGAGCGCGGTGGAGCGGTGACTACTTGCGCATGACCTCGGGCTCGTGGCGGCGCAGGAAGCGGGCCACGAAGAAGCCGCAGATCACGCCGAGGACGAGGAGCGCGCCCATGTCCATGGCCCAGGCCCCGACCGTGTGCTCCCACAGCGGGTCGGTGTCGCCGGGCGTCTCGGGCGGGCTGATCTTGTTGAAGTCCAGCGTGGCCCCGGAGGCGGCGACCGCCCAGCGCGACGGCATCAGGAACGAGAACTGGTTGACGCCGATCGAGCCGTGCAGCGTGAACAGGCAGCCCGTGAAGACGACCTGGATGATGGCGAACATCACCAGCAGCGGCATGGTCTTCTCGGCGGTCTTGACCAGCGAGGAAATGATCAGGCCGAACATCATCGAGGTGAAGCCCAGCGCCATGATCGGGATGGAGAGCTCGACGAGGGTCGCGCTGCCGAGGACCAGGCCCTCCTCGGGGATCTCCCGGCTGGAGAAGCCGATGACGCCGACCAGCAGGCCCTGCAGGACGGTGATCATGCCGAGCACGAACACCTTCGACATCAGGTACGCCGAGCGCGACAGACCGGTCGCGCGTTCCCGCTCGTAGATGACCCGTTCCTTGATCAGCTCGCGGACCGAGTTCGCCGCGCCCGCGAAGCAGGCGCCGACCGCGAGGATCAGCAGGACCGTGGTGGCCGTGCCGTTCGGGATGATCCGGCCGGTCTGCGGGTTGGCCGGGTTGGGCAGCAGGCCCTTGTCCGCGTCGATGAGCAGGCTCACCGCGCCGAGCACGGCCGGCAGGATCACCATCAGGGCCAGGAAGCCCTTGTCGGACGCGATCACCGAGACGTACCGCCGGACGAGCGTGACGAACTGGGACATCCAGCCCTGCGGCTTCGGCGGCTTCATCGCCTGCATCGGCGCAACCTGTACGGACTGCGGCGGGGTGGCGTCGATGTCCGCGGCGTACATCTGGTAGTGCTGCGAGCCCTTCCAGCGGCCCGCCCAGTCGTAGTCGCGGTAGTTCTCGAAGGCGGAGAAGACATCGGCCCAGGTGTCGTAGCCGAAGAAGTTCAGCGCCTCCTCGGGCGGGCCGAAGTAGGCGACCGAGCCGCCCGGCGCCATCACCAGCAGCTTGTCGCAGATCGCCAGCTCGGCCACCGAGTGGGTGACGACGAGGACCGTACGGCCGTCGTCGGCCAGGCCGCGCAGCAGCTGCATGACGTCGCGGTCCATGCCCGGGTCGAGGCCGGAGGTCGGCTCGTCCAGGAAGATCAGCGACGGCTTGGTCAGCAGCTCCAGGGCCACGGAGACGCGCTTGCGCTGGCCGCCGGACAGGGACGTGACCTTCTTGTCCTTGTGGATGTCCAGCTTCAGCTCGCGCAGCACCTCGTCGATACGGGCGTCGCGCTCGGCGGCCGTGGTGTCGGCCGGGAAGCGGAGCTTGGCCGCGTACTTGAGGGCCTTCTTGACGGTCAGCTCCTTGTGCAGGATGTCGTCCTGCGGGACCAGACCGATGCGCTGGCGCAGCTCGGCGAACTGCTTGTAGAGGTTCCGGTTGTCGTAGAGAACCTCGCCCTGGTCGGCCGGGCGGTAGCCGGTGAGCGCCTTGAGCAGGGTGGACTTGCCGGACCCGGACGGGCCGATGACCGCGATCAGCGACTTCTCCGGGACGCCGAAGGAGACGTCCTTGAGGATCTGCTTGCCGCCGTCGACGGTGACGGTCAGGTGGCGCGCGGAGAAGGACACCTCACCGGTGTCGACGAACTCCTCGAGCCGGTCGCCGACGATCCGGAACGTCGAGTGGCCGACGCCGACGACGTCGGCCGGGCCGAGCAGCTGCGTGCCGCCCTTCGGGATCGGCTGGCCGTTGACGTACGTGCCGTTGTGCGAGCCCAGGTCGCGGATCTCCATGCGCCCGTCGGGCGTCGAATGGAATTCGGCGTGGTTCCGGGAGACCTGGAGGTCGGAGACGACCAGCTCGTTCTCCAGGGCACGGCCGATGCGCATCACGCGGCCGAGGGAGAACTGGTGGAACGTGGTCGGGCTGCGGTCGCCGTAGACCGGCGGCGCCCCCGCGACGCCGCCGGGGCCCTGCTGCTGCGGGATGTGCGCCGCGTGCTGCGGCGGCTGCTGCTGCCAGCCGGCCTGGGCCTGCTGCTGCGGGGCCTGGGGCTGCTGGTGGGGCGCCTGCTGGGCGGGTGCCTGCTGGGCAGGGGCCTGCTGGGCCCAGCCGGGGTTCGCGCCCTGTGCGGCGTACGGCTGTTGCTGCGGCTGGGCCTGCGGCGTGGCGACGGAGGCGGCGGCACCGGAGAAGTCCAGGCGCGGGCCGTCGGTCGCGTTGCCGAGGTTGACCGCAGAGCCCGGGCCGAGTTCCAGCTGATGGATCCGCTGCCCCTGCACGAACGTGCCGTTGGTGCTGCCATGGTCCTCGATGACCCAACTGCGGCCGTTGAAGCTGACCGTGGCGTGACGCCAGGAGACCCTGGCGTCGTCGAAGACGACGTCCCCCTGCGGATCACGTCCGAGGGTGTATGCCCTGGACGGATCGAGCGTCCAGGTACGTCCGTTTGATTCCAGTACGAGTTCCGGCACTCCATGCCCCACTGAGTTGTCCCCCGAGTTACCCCCGACATGGGGAGTCTAGGGATGTCGAACATCGGGGGGAACTATTTCAGTAGCGGCCGCCTGACCGAAAGTCGGGCCTTGTGAAGACCGCGTTCGGACGCATCAGCCGTTTCCGTTGACGGGGTTGAAAACGGGCCGGAGAGTGGTATTTCGACGCGAGGGGGACATGCGCGGTGTTCCCGCCGCACAGCGGATCGGGGGGTCTGCCATGGGTGCCGGTACGGGTGTCGGTACGGGTGTTGGTACGGCGACGGACGCCACGCGGGTGCCGTGGGGAGACGTGCTGATGTCCGCCGTCGCCGCCGTGAGCTGGGCGTTGATCGGGATGGCGGGTACGGCGGCCCTGGGTCTTCGGCTGCTGGAGGCGGACGCGGCGGGCTCGTTGGGGCCGATGACCGCGGCTGTGGTGGCCCTTGGGGCGGGTGGTTCGGTCACGCCGTCCGGTGATGTGTCCGCGTTCGGCCTCACGGGAGCGCAGGCGGACACGGCCATCGAGATCACGCCACTGGGGGTGAGCCTGGTCGGGGCGGTGCTGCTGTCCTACTTCTTCCTAAGGTCCTTGCGGGCGGCGGGAGTTGTGATATCGCCGACCGAACTCCTCGCGCGTGCGGGCGCGGTGGTCGCGCTGTTCGTGGCGATGCTGGGCGGGCTGGCGTGGGCGGGGCACGACGTCATCACGATCGACGGCGGCGGGCTGGGCCTGGACGACCTGACAGGCGGGGACGGTGGAGGTGGAGACGGCCTGGAGATCCCCGGGCTCGGGGACATCGGGGACATCGGCGGGCTGTTGCCCGACCGGATCGGCGACCTGGTCGACGCGCAGGCGGCGGTCGGTTTCACGGTCGACACCGCGCCCACGCTGTTCGGTGGGGCCGGCTGGTCGGCCGGGATCCTCCTCATCGCGCTGCTGGCCTCGCGCCGTACGCCGCTGCCGCGGGGCTGGGAGGCCGTGCACCGGGTCGTGCGGCCCGCCGTCTCCGCTGTGGTGACCGTGCTACTGGTCGCGGTGGCGGCGGGGCTCGCGGCGGCGGCGTACGCGGCGACCGGTGACGACCATCCCCGGCGCATCGCCGGCGCGGCGCTGCTCGGGTCGCCGAACGGGGTGTGGCTGGGCGTCCCGATCGGCCTGCTCGTGCCGTGGGACGGCCGGGCCACGGGTGAACTGACCCGCCTCCTGCCGGACCCCCTGGACGACCTGCTCGCCGTCCGCTCCGACCAGCCGGTGACGCTGGGGCGGCTGGCCGAGCTGGACGGGCGGGTGTGGCTGCTGGGGGTGGCTGCGGCACTGATGATGCTGTTGGCCGGGGCGCTGGCGGCGGTGCGGACGCCGGTGCCTGGCCCTGGGGACGTACGGGGTCCGGGTGCGCTCGGTTTCGCGGGGCGGTGTGCGCTGCGGCTGGGGGTCGCGACCGCGCTGGCCCTGCCGCTGCTCA
Source organism: Streptomyces sp. NPDC006235 (assembly GCF_040613735.1). Classification (NCBI taxonomy): domain Bacteria; kingdom Bacillati; phylum Actinomycetota; class Actinomycetes; order Kitasatosporales; family Streptomycetaceae; genus Streptomyces; species Streptomyces sp. NPDC006235. The sequence goes on along the minus strand of NZ_JBEXSR010000003.1, from coordinate 416,874 downwards.
CCTGGCTGACGGACGTGTCCGTGACCGCCTCCCTGTCCGTCCTCGGCTTCGACGCGTTCGGCGCGGGCATCGAACTGCACGGCCACCTCGGCATGGCCCTGCTGCTGGGCGCGGTGTGGGGCGCGGGGGCCGGGGCGGTGGGGGCGTTGCTGGCATGGGCGAGCGGGAGCGCGGGGCGGCGGGCTTCGGCTTTGGCTCGGGGGGTGGGGGTGGCCGGGGCCGGGGCGGCGGGGGTCGTCGGTGCCGCCGGGGTTGGTGTGGCCGGGGCGGCCGGGGCCGGTGTGTCTGGGGTCGGCGCGTCTGGGGTCGGTGGAACAGGGAGCGGGTCGGGGGTTGGGTGGGCTGGGCACGGGGAGAGGACCGGGCCGGGGGCAGACGGGGGGCAGGCCGGGCACGGCGCCGGTGCCGGGCACGCAGCGGGGCCGCGGGCCGGCACGGGGCAAGCGTGGCGCGTGGCTCGGCCGGGGATCGACACGGGACAAGCCGCGCCCGGCGCCGGCACAGGGCAAGCCGGGCGCGCGACTGGGCCCGGGATTGACACGGGACAAGCCGGACACGGCGCCGGCGCCGGGCACGCGGCAGGGTGGGATGCCGACAGGGGGCAAGCTGGGCACGACGCCGGTGCTTGGCACTCTGCCGGGCCGGGGGCTGGCACAGGGCAGGCCGAACGCGGCGCCCGTGCCGGGCACACGGCAGGCCCGGGAGCCGACACGGGGCAAGCCGGACACGGCGCCGGCACCGGGCACGCGGCCGGGCGCTGGGGCGCGGCCGGCGCCGAGCGGGCGTCGTCGTCCGGGGAGGAGGTCGGGCCGTACGCGCCGGGAGTGCCGTACCGGCCGCCGAACCCGGCCACCAACCCGTACCTCCGGGTGCCGGACGAACTCCGAGAGCCGGAGGACGCGCGGCCGGACGACGAGGAACGACCCTCCGGTGGGCCGCTGGAGCGCGGGCGGCAGACCGGTCAGGATCGGCAACGAGACGAGAGCCGCTGGCCGCCGGGCGAGGCCCCCGGGCCTGGCCGATTCCCGCGGCCGAACCAAGCCCCGCCACCCGGCCGACCCGCGCGACCTGGCCAGGCCCAGCCGCCCGGCCAGGGCCCCCGGCCCAGCCAAGCCCCTCGACCTCGCCAAGCGCCGCCGCCCAGTCAGAGCCCGCCGCCCAGCCAAACCCCACCCTCCGGCCAAGCCCCGCCGCCCAGCCAAGGGCCCCAGCCCAGCCAAGCACCTCGACCTCGCCAAGCGCCGCCGCCCAGTCAGAGCCCGCCGCCCAGCCAAGCCTCACCACCCGCCCAAGCACCACCCCCCGGCGAACCCAGGGCGCCTCACGAACCGCCGTCCGGCGGTGACCCCGCTGATCACCGGGACGGGGACATGTACGGTGCGCCCACCGTGGCGCGGCCGGTCGGGCCGCCGCCGCGTGGGCCCCGGCAGCCGCCCGGGCCGAAGGGCGGGAAGCGGCCGCCGGCGCGGCCGGACGACGGGCCGCCGCCTCCGCCGCCTCCTCCCCCGCCGCCGCCGCGGAAACCTCGTGGGGGGAAGTAGGCCCCCGGGGAGACAGGAGACGCAAGGTTCGCGACACCCACGCGTCACCCAGTGTTCGCTGTCCGCCAGGCGGACCTCACGGGCGGTCCGACCTGCTCGCCGGATACGGTGGAACCACCATGAGCGCTTCGCAGACCTCGTCCTCCGACGTTCCCACCCTCCTTGTCAAGATCTTCGGCAAGGACAGCCCGGGCATCACGGCCGGCCTCTTCGACACCCTCGCCGCCTACTCCGTCGACGTCGTCGACATCGAGCAGGTCGTCACCCGGGGCCGAATGGTGCTGTGCGCGCTCGTGACCGAGCCCCCCAAGGGGCTCGAGGGCGATCTGCGGGCGACCGTCCACAGCTGGGCCGAGTCGATGAAGATGCAGGCGGAGATCATCTCCGGCCTCGGCGACAACCGCCCGCGCGGCCTGGGCCGCTCTCTGGTGACCGTGCTCGGGCATCCACTCACCGCGGAGGCGACGGCGGCGATCGCCGCGCGGATCACCAAGACCGGCGGCAACATCGACCGTATCTTCCGGCTCGCCAAGTACCCCGTCACCGCGGTCGAGTTCGCGGTGTCCGGCGTGGAGACCGAGCCGCTGCGCACCGCCCTGGCGCCCGACGCGGCGAAGCTCGGCATCGACGTGGCGGTCGTCGCCGCCGGTCTGTACCGGCGCGCACAGCGTCTGGTCGTCATGGATGTCGACTCGACGCTCATCCAGGACGAGGTCATCGAGCTGTTCGCCGCGCACGCCGGCTGCGAGGACCAGGTCGCCGAGGTGACGGCGGCCGCGATGCGCGGCGAGCTGGACTTCGAGCAGTCCCTGCACGCGCGCGTGGCGCTGCTGGAGGGGCTGGACGCCTCGGTCGTGGACAAGGTGCGCAGCGAGGTGCGACTGACGCCGGGCGCCCGCACCCTGATCCGTACGCTGAAGCGGCTCGGCTTCCAAGTCGGCGTCGTCTCCGGCGGTTTCACCCAGGTCACCGACGATCTGAAGGAGCGGCTCGGGCTGGACTTCGCCCAGGCCAACACGCTGGAGATCGTCGACGGGAAGCTGACGGGCAAGGTCACGGGCGAGATCGTCGACCGGGCCGGCAAGGCCCGGCTGCTGCGCCGGTTCGCCGCCGAGGCGGGTGTGCCGCTGTCGCAGACCGTGGCGATCGGTGACGGTGCCAACGACCTGGACATGCTGAACGCGGCCGGTCTGGGCGTCGCCTTCAACGCCAAGCCGGTGGTGCGCCAGGCCGCGCACACCGCTGTGAACTTCCCCTTCCTGGACACCGTGCTGTACCTGCTCGGCATCACGCGCGAAGAGGTCGAGGCGGCGGACACCCTCGACACGGTCTGAACACGGTTCGAGCCGGCCAGACGGGCCCGGCACCGTACCGGTGCCGGGCCCCGGTCACGCGGAGTCGGTCGGGGAGTCCGTCATTCGGTCGGCGCCCAGTAGTCCTGCAGCGTGGCCGCGCCCGGCTCCAGGCTCTTCCAGGAGCCGGTGAAGGACAGGAGGGCGAAGGCGGCGGCCGGGAACCCACGGCGGCTCATGCGGTCGCGGGCGTCGCCCTCGGCCGTGCCCGCCAGGATGTCGGCGAGGCCCTGGATGGCCGGGTTGTGGCCGATCACGAGGATGTTCTGAGCGTCGTCGGGGGTCTCGTTCAGCAGGGCGATCAGTTCGCCCGGCGAGGCCTCGTAGATCCGCTCTTCGTAGACGGTTTTCGGCCGCTGCGGGAACTCCTGGACGGCGAGCTTCCAGGTCTCCCGGGTCCGGACCGCGGTGGAGCACAGGGCCAGGTCGAAGGCGATGCCGGTGTCGGCCAGCCTGCGCCCGGCCTCCGCCGCTTCTTTTCGGCCCCGGTCGGCGAGCGGACGCTCGTGATCGCTCACCTGTGGCCAGTCGGCTTTCGCATGGCGGAAGAGGACAATCCTGCGGGGTTCTGCGACGCTCATAAGATCCAGCTTCGCACGAAACAGGCCACGGGGCGCAGGGAGTTGACCACCGGTTTCTGCCGTGCTCAGTGGGCTGTCAGCTGCCGGAGCCACGCGAAGAGCTGGGTGATCAGGGGCTCACCGCCGGCCGCCTGGGCATCGGACGGGTTCAGGATCAGCACGAGCAGCGTCACGAAGGCGAGCGTGGGCAGGGCGAGAGCCCACCAGGGCAGCCGGCTGCCGACGCCGGCCCGGGTCGCCGGATGGGGCCGGGTGTGCGTAGGAGCCGACATGGGTGCCTCCGCTCTTCGAATGGTCCGTGGCCCGCGTCTCGCGGTCACACGTCGAAGTTACGGAATCCGAGGCGGCCAACCCATCCGGTGATCCACCCACTTGACCCTGACCCTCACCCCCTAGGGGACAGGGGGGCTAACCCCACCAGGGGCGGGGCGGGGCCCGGTCATGGCGAGGCGATGGTCGCGATGACGCCGATGATGATGAAGATCGCGAAGAAGGCGCCGAACACGAGCAGCATCTTCTTCTGACCGTGCTGGGGATTCGGGTCGAGCACTGGCATGGGGCAAGTCTCGCACCCGCCCCGGGCGCCTGACGCCCGGGGGTGTCCCCGAGCCCCCGAGGAGGGGCTCAGCGGCCCGCCTCGTCCTCCACCGTACGGTCCCGGCCCGCCAGGAAGCCGACCGCCATCTGCGGGATCATCAGGGCGCTCATCAGCGCGATCGGCAGGCCCCAGCCGCCGCTGTGCTGGTAGAGGACACCCACCAGGAGCGGCCCCGGGATGGAGATCAGATAGCCGGTGCTCTGCGCGAACGCCGACAGCTGGGCCACGCCCGGGCCGGTCCTGGCCCGCATGCCGACCATGGTCAGGGCGAGCGGGAAGGCGCAGTTGGCGACGCCGAGCAGCAGCGCCCAGGCCCAGGCGCCGGCGGCCGGCGCGAGGTACAGCCCGGCGTAGCCGGCGAGGCCGCAGACGCCGAGGGCGAGCACGATCGGGCCCTGGTGCGGCAGCCGCGTGGCCAGGCGCGGTATGACGAAGGCCAGGGGCACGCCCATCACCATGGTGACCGCGAGCAGCAGCCCCGCGGTGCCCGCGGGCACGCCGGCGTCGCGGAAGATCTGCGCCATCCAGCCCATGGTGATGTAGGCGGCGGTCGCCTGGAGCCCGAAGAAGACGGCCAGGGCCCAGGCGGTGCGGCTGCGTGTGATCCGCAGCCGCGGCGCTTCCCCGGCGGCGGATCTGGCGGGAGCCGAGCCCGGTGTCTCCCGCTCCCGCGCCGACGGCGTCTCCCGGTCCCGCGCCGACCGGTCGCCGTCGGGCTCCGGACCCATGGCCCGCTCCCCGGACCGGGTCCCCGAGCCCCCGGCCCGCTCCGGCCCGGTCTCCGCGCCCCGGCCCCGCTCCCCAGGCCCGGACGCGACTCCAGCCCGCTCCCCCGGCCCCGGCACGACCGCGGCCCGCTCCCCCGGCCCGGACGCCGCCGTGTCCGCCCCACGGCCCCGTACGAACGGCAGCCACGGCAGCACAGCCGCCACGGCCAGCCCCGCCCACAGGGCGAGGCCCGACTGCCAGCTGCCGCCCAGGGCGTCGGTCAGGGGCACCGTGACCGCGGCCGCGAGGGCCGTGCCCAAGGCGAGGGCCATGGAGTACAGGCCGGTCATGGAGCCCACGCGGTCGGGGAACCAGTGCTTGACGATGACCGGCATCAGGACGTTGCTGACCGCGATGCCCATGAGGGCGAGGGCGCTGGCGGCCAGGAAGCCGGCCGTGCCGCCGACGTACGGCCGGATGGCCAGGCCGGTGGCGATGGCGGCCATGCCGGCGCACACCACGGCGCCGGCGCCGAAGCGGCGGGCGAGCCGCGGGGCCATGACGCCGAAGACGGCGAAGCACAGCGGCGGCACGGAGGTGAGCAGCCCGGCCACGCTGCCGCTCATGCCGAGCCCGTCGCGGACCTCCTCCAGGAGGGCGCCGAGGCTGGTGATGGCGGGCCGGAGGTTCAGCGCGGACAGCACGATGCCGAGGACGAGCAGCCGCATCGTCCACGCGCGCGTGGCGGAGCCGCCGGGTTCCCGGGCATCGTGCGCGGCCGAGCTGCGTACGGTCGGGGGCGTCATCGTCCGGGTTTCCTCACCAGCCATGCGGCCCATCATAGAATCATAGGATGATCGCCTGTCCACTCCGCTCCCTCCCAGGCCGCGCTCCGGCGCCCCGGTCGTGCGAAGGTGTGCCATGCCCCTGAGCCATCCCCGACGTTCGGCCCTCTCCGAGCAGGTCATCGCCGCCCTGCGGGCCCAGATCACCTCCGGCGAGTGGCCGGTCGGCTCCCGCATCCCGACCGAGCCCGAGCTCGTCGAGCAGCTGGGTGTCGCCCGCAACACGGTCCGCGAGGCCGTCCGCGCCCTGTCGCACAACGGCCTGCTGGACATCCGCCAGGGCTCCGGCACGTATGTCGCGGCGACGAGCGAGCTGGCGGGGGTGATGCAGCGGCGGTTCGCCGGTGCCGACCCCCGGCACATCGCCGAGCTGCGCTCCACGCTGGAGTCGGCGGCCGCCCGGCTGGCCGCCGAACGGCGTACGGAGAAGGACCTCAAGCAGCTCGACGCGCTGCTGCTGCGGCGTGAGGAGGCCTGGGAGTCGGGTGACGCGGAGGCGTTCGTGACGGCGGACGCGACCTTCCACCTGGCCGTGGTGTCCGCCTCCCACAACGACGTGATGACGGCCATGTACGCGGACCTGGGCGAGGTCCTGCGGGACTGGCTGCGCGAGGACGTCGGCGAGGAGCTGACGCCGGAGACGTACCTGGAGCACGGGCGGCTGCTCGACGCGATCCGCGCGGGCGACGCGGCACAGGCGGCGGCGGAGGCCGCCCGCTATCCGTTCCTGTGCCGCCTGGGCGGGATCAGCTCGCCCGCCGGTGGCTGATCCACACGTCGCCGACTTCCTTCCAGCAGCGTCCCGTCAGCCGTACGGTCTGCGCGGGCCCGGCCTCCACCGGGGTGCTGTCGGTGTCGATGTCCCACCAGCGGGCGCACTCGACGTGCAGACTCACACGGTCGGCCTCGGGGTACGGGTTGTGGCAGTACACGGTCACCTTGGAGCCGGTGACACGGACCCGGCAGGCGGCGCCGAAGGGGCCGGACGACTCGTGCTCGTCGGCGGGCACGCGCGCGTGGGGCACCGCCTCGTAGGCCAGGGTCATCACGAGGGCGACGGCGAGGGACAGTGAGGCCGTTCGGCGGGACAAGCGCACAAGGGGACCTCCTCGGCCGTGCTGGGGAGGGGATCGCGTGGTGAACGCGTACTCCAGGGTGCCCAGTTGTGGGCCTCCCCCGCCCGGCCGGATGAGCCGAACGGGTGACGCCCCGCTCCCCGCGCACTGCGGGAAACGGGGCGCCTAGGGCGTACGGGAGATCAGGCTCCGATGGCGTGCAGACCGCCGTCCACGTGGATGATCTCGCCGGTGGTCTTCGGGAACCAGTCGCTCAGCAGCGCGACGATGCCGCGGCCGGCCGGCTCCGGGTCCTTCAGGTCCCACTCCAGCGGGGCGCGGGAGTCCCACACGGAGGCCAGCTCGCCGAAGCCGGGGATGGACTTCGCGGCCATGGAACCGATCGGGCCCGCCGAGATCAGGTTGCAGCGGATGTTCTGCTTGCCCAGGTCACGGGCCATGTAGCGGCTGGTGGCCTCCAGGGCGGCCTTGGCCGGGCCCATCCAGTCGTACTGCGGCCAGGCGTACTGCGCGTCGAAGGTCAGACCGACGACCGAGCCGCCGTTCTGCATCAGCGGCAGGCAGGCCATGGTCAGCGACTTCAGGGAGTACGCCGAGACGTGCATGGCCGTGGCGACCGACTCGAACGGCGTGTTGAGGAAGTTGCCGCCGAGGGCGTCCTGGGGGGCGAAGCCGATGGAGTGGACGACACCGTCGAGGCCGCCGAGCTCCTCGCCGACGATGTCGGCCAGGCGCCCGAGGTGCTCGTCGTTGGTCACGTCGAGCTCGATGACCTTGGTGGGCTTCGGCAGCTTCCTGGCGATGCGCTCGGTCAGCGTGGGCCGCGGGAACGCGGTCAGGATGATCTCGGCGCCCTGCTCCTGGGCCAGCTTGGCGGCGTGGAAGGCGATGGAGGACTCCATCAGCACACCGGTGATCAGGACGCGCTTGCCCTCGAGAATTCCGCTCATGGTGATCAGTGACCCATTCCCAGTCCGCCGTCAACGGGGATGACGGCTCCAGTGATGTACGAGGCGTCGTCCGAGGCGAGGAACCGCACCGTCGCGGCGATCTCCTCCGGCTGCGCGTACCGGCCGAGCGGGACCTGCTTCACGATGCCGGCGCGCTGCTCGTCGGAGAGCACCGCGGTCATGTCCGTCTGGACGAAGCCGGGAGCGACGACGTTGAAGGTGATGTTGCGCGAGCCCAGCTCGCGGGCGAGGGAGCGCGCGAAGCCGACGAGGCCGGCCTTGGAGGCGGCGTAGTTGGCCTGCCCCGCGGAGCCGAGCAGTCCGACGACCGAGGAGATCAGGACGACCCGGCCCTTCTTGGCGCGCAGCATGCCGCGGTTGGCGCGCTTGACCACACGGAAGGTGCCGGTGAGGTTGGTGTCGAGGACGGACGTGAAGTCGTCCTCGGACATGCGCATCAGGAGCTGGTCCTTGGTGACCCCGGCGTTGGCGACGAGGACCTCGACGGGGCCGTGGGCCTCCTCGATCTCCTTGTAGGCCTGCTCCACCTGCTCGGCGTCGGTGATGTCGCACTTGACGGCCAGGAATCCGGCCGGCGGCTCACCCGAGCGGTACGTGATGGCGACCTTGTCGCCGGCATCGGCGAAAGCACGGGCGATGGCGAGGCCGATGCCCCGGTTGCCTCCGGTGACGAGAACCGAGCGGCTCAACGGATCACCCTTTCGGTAGCGGTCTGATACCCCGCCCGGGCGCCTGGACGACAGGCGGCGATGACAGGCGGCTTCCTTCGAAAACCTATCGGTCCGGACAGGCCCGCGGACAATCGGGCACCGACAGTGGCGTAGGGGACTCACTGTCGGGTCCCTACAGAAACCCGCGCACCCGGGTCGGCAAACTCGTGGTCCGCGCGCGGACCGAGACGACATGATCGGAACATTCACGAAGTACGGCGACCACGCTCACCTCGACAGAAAGAGACGGCGGTGCCTCATACCATCGACGAGGCCTTCACGGCCCTCCCCCTACGCGCCCTCGCCGACGCGGCCCTCGCACGCGCGCGTGCGCTGGGCGCCGAGCACGCGGACTTCCGGTTCGAGCGGGTTCGCAACGCCTCCTGGCGGTTCCGGGACGCCAAGCCCGCCGGGTCGTCGGACACCACCGACCTCGGGTACGCGGTGCGCGTCGTGCACGGCGGTACGTGGGGTTTCGCGTCCGGTGTCGACCTGACCCTGGACGCCGCCGCCAAGGTGGCCTCCCAGGCCGTGGCGATGGCCAAGCTCTCCGCGCAGGTGATCAAGGCGGCGGGGTCCGACGAGCGCGTGGAGCTGGCCGACGAGCCCGTGCACGCCGACAAGACATGGGTCTCGTCGTACGAGATCGATCCGTTCACCGTGCCCGACGAGGAGAAGGCCGGGCTGATCGCGGACTGGAGCGCGCGGTTGCTGGCGGCGCGCGGGGTGGACCATGTCGACGCCTCGCTGCTCACCGTCCACGAGAACAAGTTCTACGCCGACACCGCCGGGACCGTGACCACGCAGCAGCGGGTGCGGCTGCACCCGGTGTTCAACGCCGTGTCGGTGGACGAGTCGAGCGGCGAGTTCGACTCGATGCGCACCCTCGCACCGCCCGTGGGACGCGGCTGGGAGTATCTGCGCGGCACCGGCTGGGACTGGGAGAGCGAGCTGGGGCAGATCCCCGAACTGCTCGCCGAGAAGATGCGCGCGCCGAGCGTCGAGGCGGGCCTGTACGACCTGGTCGTCGACCCGTCCAACCTGTGGCTGACCATCCACGAGTCCATCGGGCACGCCACCGAGCTGGACCGGGCGCTCGGTTACGAGGCCGCCTACGCGGGTACCTCCTTCGCCACGTTCGACCAGCTGAACAAGCTGCGCTACGGCTCGGAGCTGATGAACGTCACCGGCGACCGCACCGCCGAGCACGGGCTCGCCACCATCGGGTACGACGACGAGGGCGTCCAGGCGCAGTCCTGGGACCTGGTGAAGGACGGCACCCTCGTCGGCTACCAGCTGGACCGGCGGATCGCGAGACTGACCGGCTTCGAGCGGTCCAACGGCTGCGCCTACGCCGACTCCCCCGGGCACGTGCCGGTGCAGCGCATGGCCAACGTGTCGCTGCGGCCGGACCCGGCCGGGATGTCCACCGAGGACCTGATCGGGGGCGTGGAGCGGGGCATCTACGTCGTCGGCGACCGGTCCTGGTCGATCGACATGCAGCGGTACAACTTCCAGTTCACCGGGCAGCGCTTCTACCGGATCGAGAACGGGCGGCTCGCCGGGCAGCTGCGGGACGTGGCCTACCAGGCGACGACGACCGACTTCTGGGGCTCGATGGCCGCCGTCGGCGGTCCGCAGACGTACGTCCTGGGCGGCGCCTTCAACTGCGGCAAGGCCCAGCCGGGCCAGGTCGCGGCCGTGTCGCACGGCTGTCCCTCGGCCCTCTTCAAGGGCGTCAACATCCTTAACACCACGCAGGAGGCCGGTCGATGAGCGGGCGCACCAGCAAGCCGCACGAGATCGTCGAGCGGGCCCTCGAACTGTCCCGGGCGGACGGCTGTGTCGTCATCGCCGACGAGCAGTCCACCGCCAACCTGCGCTGGGCGGGCAACGCGCTGACCACGAACGGGGTCACGCGCGGGCGCACGCTCACCGTCGTCGCCACGGTCGACGGCAAGGAGGGCACGGCCTCGGGGGTCGTGTCACGGTCCGCCGTGACGGCCGACGAGCTGGAGCCGCTGGTGCGGGCCGCCGAGGCCGCCGCGCGCGGCGCCGGGCCCGCCGAGGACGCGCAGCCGCTGGTCACGGGTGTCGCGCAGGCACCGGAGTTCACGGAGGCGCCGGCCGAGACCTCCTCCGCCGTGTTCGCCGACTTCGCTCCGGCGCTCGGCGAGGCCTTCGCACGCGCGCGTGCGGGCGGCCGGGAGCTGTACGGCTTCGCCAACCACGAACTGGTGTCGACGTACGTGGGGACAGCCACGGGGCTGCGGCTGCGGCACGACCAGCCGAACGGGACGCTGGAGGTGAACGCCAAGTCGCCGGACCGGACCCGGTCCGCCTGGGCCGGCCGCTCCACGCGGGACTTCAAGGACGTCGACCCGGCGGCGCTGGACGCGGAGCTGGCCGTGCGCCTCGGGTGGGCGGAGCGGCGTGTGGAGCTGCCCGCGGGCCGGTACGAGACGCTGCTGCCGCCGACGGCCGTCGCGGACCTGCTGATCTACCAGATGTGGTCGGCGTCGGGCCGGGATGCGGTGGAGGGCCGCACGGTGTTCTCCAAGCCGGGCGGCGGTACGCGGGTCGGCGAGAAGCTGACCGACCTGCCGCTGACGCTGCGCAGCGACCCGAACGAGCCCGGTCTGGAGTCGGCACCCTTCGTGATCGCGCACTCCTCCGGGGGCGACCAGTCGGTGTTCGACAACGGGCTGCCGCTCGCGGCCACCGAGTGGATGAGCCGGGGCGAGCTGCGGCACCTGACGACCAGCCGCCACAGCGCCGGGCTGACCGGTCTGCCCGTGGCACCGAGCATCGAGAACCTGATCCTGGACGGGGGCGAGGACCGCTCCCTGGAGGAGATGGTGGCGAACACCCGGCGCGGGCTGCTGCTGACGTGCCTGTGGTACATCCGGGAGGTCGACCCGGCGACGCTGCTGCTCACCGGCCTGACCCGGGACGGCGTCTACCTGGTCGAGAACGGCGAGGTGACCGGCGAGGTGAACAACTTCCGGTTCAACGAGTCGCCGGTCGGTGTCCTCGGCCGGGCCACGGAGGCCGGGCGCACCGAGAAGACGCTGCCCAGGGAGTGGAGCGACTGGTTCACCAGGGCCGCGATGCCCGCCCTGCGCGTCCCCGATTTCAATATGAGCTCTGTCAGTCAGGGCGTATAACCTCGTAGTCGGCTGTCACCCGACTGCCCGAAGATCATCGAGGAGACACGAGAACCGTGACGGACATCGTCGACGAGCTGAAGTGGCGCGGGCTGTTCGCCCTGTCCACTGACGAGGACGCTTTGCGCAAGGCGCTCGCGGACGGTCCCGTCACGTTCTATTGCGGCTTCGACCCGACGGCGCCGTCGCTGCACGTGGGGCACCTGGTGCAGGTGCTGACCGTGCGGCGGCTCCAGCAGGCCGGTCACCGGCCGCTGGCGCTGGTCGGCGGCGCCACGGGCCTGATCGGCGACCCGCGTCCGACCGCGGAGCGCACGCTGAACGATCCGGAGACGGTCCGCGGCTGGGTCGACAAGCTGCGCGGCCAGATCGAGCCGTTCCTGGACTTCGAGGGCGAGAACGCGGCCGTCATGGTCAACAACCTCGACTGGACGGAGAACCTCTCCGCGATCGAGTTCCTCCGGGACATCGGCAAGCACTTCCGCGTCAACAAGATGCTGACGAAGGACTCCGTCGCCCGTCGTCTGGAGTCGGACCAGGGCATCAGCTACACGGAGTTCAGCTACCAGATCCTCCAGGGCATGGACTTCCTCCAGCTGTACCGGAGGTACGGCTGCACGCTCCAGCAGGGCGGCAGCGACCAGTGGGGCAACCTCACGGCGGGCCTGGACCTGATCCACCGGCTGGAGCCGGACGCCTCGGTGCACGCCATGGCGACGCCGCTGATGACCAAGGCGGACGGCACCAAGTTCGGCAAGACCGAAGGCGGCGCCGTCTGGCTCGACCCGGAGATGACGACGCCGTACGCGTTCTACCAGTTCTGGCTGAACGTGGACGACCGGGACATCTCCAAGTACATGCGCATCCTGTCCTTCCGCTCCCGCGAGGAGCTGGAGGAGCTGGAGAGGCAGACCGAGGAGCGTCCGCAGGCCCGTGCCGCCCAGCGTGCGCTGGCCGAGGAGCTGACGACGCTGGTGCACGGCGCCGACCAGACCGCCGCCGTGATCGCCGCGTCCAAGGCCCTCTTCGGGCAGGGCGAGCTGGCCGAGCTCGACGAGCGGACGCTGGCCGCGGCCCTGTCGGAGGTGCCGCACATCCAGGTCGCCGAGCTCGGCCCGGTCGTCGACCTGTTCGCCGAGGTCGGTCTGGTGGCCAGCAAGTCGGCCGCGCGGCGCACGGTCAAGGAGGGCGGTGCGTACGTGAACAACGTCAAGGTCGCCGGCGAGGACGCGGTCCCCGCCAAGGAGGACCTGCTGCACGGCCGCTGGCTGGTGCTGCGCCGGGGCAAGAAGAACCTGGCGGCGGTGGAGGTCACCGGCGCCTGAGCGCGCGAGAACGCGAGCGAGGGGGCGGTCTCCGGTCCGGAGGCCGCCCCCTTCGCCGTGTGCCCCGTTGTGCCCTGCTAGGCCCTTCGTCTGCTTCCCCTGGCCGCCGTCCAGGCCCGGTCACCGAGACCGACGAGGATGACCGCCATCACCAGCTGGAAGACATGCCGCCACCAGTCGATGCCCGCTGTGGCGTCGACACCGGCCGCCCGGGCGATGGCGTTGCCGGCGATGGCGCCGATCATGCCCAGGATGACGGTCAGCCACAGGGGTACGTGCTGCTTGCCCGGAATGATCGCCTTGGCGAGCAGACCGAGTACCAGTCCCACGATGATCGCCCACAACCAGCCCATCGCTGCCTCCTCGTACGGCTCGACGTGAGCACTACGCCCAGTGTCGGCCCAGGTGCCCTACGCCGCATGCCGGGGATGGCCGTACGTATCACGGCTCACGCCGTTCGCCCCGGCTGGACCGGCCCCGGTCTCGTAGCCGACGCAGGCGCGGCGTAACGTGGAAGCTGCTCTGGGCAGGGTCCCCGACCGGCCGAGGGCGGTTACGGGGCGGGGAGATCCGATACGGGCGGATGGTGGAATGCGATGCGGAAGCAGCATGGCGGCGGACACGTCGAGGTGTTCCGGATCACCGGCGCCCGGGCCGGACTTCAGGAGGACGTCCGAGGGCGGCAGCGCCGGTACGTGATCTCGATGACGGTGCGCACGATCTCCGTGATCCTCGCGGCCACACTGTGGAACGTCGAACGGCACGTCGCCGTGGTGGCGTTGGTGCTCGGGCTGGTGCTGCCGTACATCGCGGTGGTGATCGCGAACGCCGGGCGTGAAAACGCGCCGTCTCTGCCGTCGACGTTCGTGGTGCCGCCGGTCCGGCCGATGATCGCGCCGCCGGGCACGCAGGACGGCCCCGCGGAATCCGGCGCGGAAGACGCCGTGTCCGGGACTGTGCCGGGCGCGCGGACCGAGCAGCAAGAGCGGTAGAGGCGCTCGGGGGCGATCACAAGTGGAAGTCATCTTCCCGCCAAGCTCAAGAAAAGCTCAGATCAATCATGCTGTTCAGGTGCCGGGCGCGGGGTTACCCGTGACATACTTCGTACGCGCTCCGCATCCCCCGTCGGAGCGACGGACCGACGCCGGGCAGCTCCCCCCGTGGCTGCTCGGCGTCGCCTTTTCTGTGTGCAGTGGTGAGACGAAGCTGTGAGTGACGAGACGCCCATCTGTTCCGCGAAGGGCTGCCGTGCGGCTGCCGTGTGGGTGCTGGCGTGGAACAACCCGAAGATCCATACGCCGGAGCGGCGCAAGACGTGGCTCGCGTGCGAGGAGCATCGCGAGCATCTGTCGCAGTTCCTCGGGGTGCGGGGGTTCTTGAAGGACGTCGTTCTTCTCGAGGAGTGGGAAGAGACCGACCGCTGAGGTCCCTCAGCCCCCGATCGCCGACATAGGCCGGTCCGGCTGCACGAAGGTCGGGTCGTCCAGGCCAGCTCCCGCCTTCTTGCCCCACATCGCCAGGCGCCAGATGCGGGCGATCTCCTCGTCCGGGGCGTCCGAGCGGAGGGCGGCGCGCAGGTCCGTCTCCTCCTGGGCGAACAGGCACGTGCGTATCTGTCCGTCGGCGGTGAGGCGGGTGCGGTCGCAGGCCGCGCAGAAGGGGCGGGTGACGGAGGCGATCACGCCGACGACATGCGGGCCGCCGTCGACCAGCCACCGCTCCGCCGGTGCCGAGCCGCGTGCCTCTTCGCCCTCGGGGGTCAGCTCGAAACGTGTGCGCAGGGAGGTCAGGATGTCCCCGGCGGTGATCATGCCGTCGCGCTTCCAGCCGTGCTGGGCGTCCAGGGGCATCTGCTCGATGAAGCGCAGCTCGTAGTCGTGCTCCACGGCCCAGGCGAGGAGGTCCGGGGCCTCGTCGTCGTTGAGGCCGGGCATCAGGACCGAGTTGACCTTGACCGGGGTCAGGCCGGCATCGCGCGCGGCGTGCAGGCCCTCGATGACGTCCTTGTGGCGGTCGCGGCGGGTGAGGGTCTTGAAGACGTCCGGGCGGAGCGTGTCGAGGGAGACGTTGACCCGGTCCAGGCCCGCCGCCTTCAGGGCCGCCGCCGTGCGCTTGAGGCCGATGCCGTTGGTCGTCAGCGACATCTGGGGGCGCGGCTCCAGGGCCGCGACGCGCTCGACGATGCCGACCAGGCCGGGGCGCAGCAGGGGCTCGCCGCCGGTGAAGCGGACCTCCTCGATACCGAGGGAGGTGACCGCGATGTCGATCAGGCGGACGATCTCGTCGTCCGTGAGCAGGTCCGGCTTGGCCAGCCACTGCAAGCCCTCCTCGGGCATGCAGTACGTGCAGCGCAGGTTGCAGCGGTCGGTCAGCGAGACCCTCAGGTCGGTGGCCACTCGGCCGTAGGTGTCGATGAGCACGTGGGCCCCCTCCCTCGACGCAGATCGTGCCCGGAGCACTTCTTCTCCGACACCTGAGAGCCTACGTGACACCACTGACATCACCACAGGCCCGATCCCACGACGCGGGACGCGGCCGCGTCGCAGGGACCTGGAGGTTCCTACGACGCGGCCGCGCGAGGGGGTTGGTGCTCAGTGGGCGCCGGTGCCGGTCAGGGACCGGACCTCCAGCTCGGCGAACTTCTTGACGTCGGGCTCTTCCTTGGACAGGACCGTGCCGAGCCAGCCCATGAGGAAGCCGAACGGGATGGAGATGATGCCCGGGTTCTTCAGCGGGAACCAGGCGAAGTCGGCCTCGGGGAACATCGCCTTGGGATCGCCGGAGACGACGGGCGAGAACAGCACCAGGCCGACGGCGACGATCAGACCGCCGTAGATCGACCACAGGGCGCCCTGGGTGGTGAACCGCTTCCAGAACAGGCTGTAGAGGATCGTCGGCAGGTTGGCGGAGGCCGCGACGGCGAAGGCGAGCGCGACCAGGCCGGCCACGTTCAGGTCGCGGGCGAGGGCGCCCAGGCCGATGGAGATGACGCCGATGAAGACGGTCGCCCAGCGGGCCGCGCGGACCTCCTCGGCGCCGGAGGCCTTCCCCTTGCGGATGACGTTGGCGTAGATGTCGTGCGCGAAGGACGACGACGAGGCCAGGGTGAGGCCGGCGACGACGGCGAGGATCGTCGCGAAGGCCACCGCCGAGATCGTGGCGAGCAGGATCGCGCCCCAGGTCGAGTCGACGCCGCCGAGGTGCAGGGCGAGCAGGGGTGCCGCCGTGTTGCCGGACGGGTTGGAGGCGATGATCTCCTCCTGCGAGATGAGCGCGGCGGCGCCGAAGCCGAGCGCGATCGTCATCAGGTAGAAGCCGCCGATGATGCCGATGGCCCAGTTCACGGACTTCCGGGCGGCCTTGGCGTCGGGCACCGTGTAGAAGCGGATCAGGATGTGCGGCAGGCCGGCGGTGCCGAGCACCAGGGCGATGCCGAGGGAGATGAAGTCCAGCTTGGAGGTGCCGGTCGCGCCGTACTGGAGGCCGGGCTCCAGGAAGGCCGCGCCCTTGCCGCTCTTCTCGGCGGCCGTGCCGAGCAGGTCGGAGATGTTGAAGTTGAACTTCAGCAGCACCAGGAAGGTGATCAGGATGGTGCCGCCGATGAGCAGCACGGCCTTGATCATCTGGACCCAGGTGGTGCCCTTCATGCCGCCGATGGAGACGTAGACGATCATCAGGACGCCGACGAGGGCGACGATGAGGATCTTGCCGGCGTCGGAGGTGATGCCGAGCAGCAGCGAGACGAGGACGCCCGCGCCGGCCATCTGGGCCAGCAGGTAGAAGATCGACACGACGATCGTCGACGTACCGGCGGCGGTGCGGACCGGGCGCTGGCGCATGCGGTACGCGAGCACGTCGCCCATGGTGTAGCGGCCGGAGTTGCGCAGCGGCTCGGCCACGAGGAGCAGGGCGACCAGCCAGGCGACCAGGAAACCGATGGAGTAGAGGAAACCGTCGTAGCCGAAGATGGCGATCGCGCCGGCGATGCCGAGGAACGACGCGGCCGACATGTAGTCGCCGGAGACGGCGAGGCCGTTCTGGAAGGCGCTGAACTGGCGCCCGCCCGCGTAGAAGTCGGCGGCGTCCTTGGTCTGGCGGCCCGCCCAGATGGTGATGCCGAGGGTGGCCAGGACGAACAGCGCGAACAGGGTGATGATCAGCGGGCGGTGCTCGCTGGCCTCGTTCGCGGCGAGAAGGGTCTGCTGTGCGGTGCTCATGCGCCGCCCTCCATCCGGGACTTGATGGCCTCGGCCTTGGGGTCGAGGTTCGCGGCGGCGTGCTTGGAGTACCACCAGGCGATGAGGAACGTGGTGACGAACTGGGCGACGCCGAAGACGAGGGCGACGTTGATGTTGCCGAACAGCTTGGTGCCCATGAAGCCGCCCGCGTAGTTCGACAGCAGGACGTACAGCAGGTACCAGGCGATGAAGGCGACGGTCAGCGGGAAGGCGAAGGAGCGGTAGGAGCGGCGCAGTTCACCGAACTCCGCGCTCTCCTGCACCTCGCTGAACTCCTCGGGTGAGGGGAGTTTGTGTTGTTCTTTCGAGGGGGGCGGTGCGTCGGTGGCCACGGAGAGTCTCCTCGCGATGACGGAAGCGGTTGTGAACAGGGACGGAGGCGAGTGTCCTCGCGCTCCTTGTCCAACGTCACGGCGGCACGCGAGAACCGGTTCAACCGCGCGGCGTTCTTTCCGAAGTCGTTTCGACAAAACGTTGCTGGCCAGCGAGAGCGCGGGATAGCTTCGCCCTGCACCACCTCGTCATGTACCTGCCCGAGCACCACCTGTGCCTCGGGCCGGTTTCGTTTCCGGAGGATGTGGAGACCCCATGTCTCACTTGCGTTCCAGACGTCGGCTCGCCCTCGCCGTGCCCGTCGTGCTGTCTCTGACGGCCTCGCTGGGCTTCCTGCCCGCCGCCGCGTCGGCGGCCCCGCAGGCGGAGTCGGTCACCCGGACGGCGGACGCGCCGACACTGGCGTACGTCGTCAACACCAAGGCGGACCGGCACACGATCGCGTCGGTGAAGAAGGCGATCGGGAAGGCCGGCGGCTCGGTCGTGGCGACGTACGAGCGGATCGGCGTGATCGTCGTCCACTCCTCGAACGCCGACTTCGCCAAGACCGTGCGCGAGGCCCGCGGGGTCCAGTCGGCGGGTGCCACGCGCACGACGCCCGTGACGGCCGCGGGGACCAAGGAGGAGGGCGCGGTCGAGTACCTGACGGCCGCTCAGGCCAAGCGCACCGAGGCCGCCTCGGCGAAGACGCCCGAGAGCGAGCCCCTCGAGGCCGACCAGTGGGACCTGCGCGCGATCGGCGCCGACAAGGCCGCGAAGATCAACCCGGGCAGCGGCAAGGTGACCGTCGCCGTGATCGACACCGGCGTGGACGACACCCACCCCGACATCGCCCCGAACTTCTCCGCGTCCCAGTCCGCCAACTGCGCGGGCGGCAAGCCCGACACCAGCGAGGGCGCCTGGCGGCCGTACACCCCGGAGGACTACCACGGCACGCACGTGGCCGGTGAGATCGCCGCCGCGCGCAACGGAATCGGTGTGGCCGGCGTCGCACCTGGTGTGAAGGTCTCCAGCATCAACGTGACCGACCGGGCGAACGGTCTGTTCTACCCGGAGAGCGTGGTGTGCGCCTTCGTGTTCGCCGCCGACCACGGCGTCGAGATCACGAACAACAGCTACTACGTCGATCCGTGGCTCTACAACTGCATGGACGACCCCGACCAGCGGGCCATCGTCGACGCGGTCAACCGGGCGCAGCTGTACGCGCAGAAGAAGGGCACGCTCAACGTCGCCGCCGCGGGCAACTCCAACCACGACCTGGACGCGGACGCGATCGTCGACGACTCCAGCCCGGACGACTCCACCCCCGTCGAGCGCACCATCGACCCGCACGAGTGCCTCGACGTGCCGAACCAGCTGCCGGGTGTGGTCACGGTGAGCTCGACGGGCGTCGACAGCGTCAAGTCGTACTTCTCGACGTACGGCGAGGGCGTCGTCGACGTCGCGGCGCCGGGCGGTGACCGGCGCTACCAGATACCCGACACGCCCTCGAAGGACGGCCGCATCCTGTCCACGTTGCCGAACGGCGCGTACGGCTTCCTGCAGGGCACCTCGATGGCCTCCCCGCACGCCTCCGGCGTCGCCGCGCTGCTGAAGTCCAAGCACCCGTGGGCGTCCCCGGCCCAGCTCCAGGCCCTGATGAAGGCCCAGGCCGACCGGACGGCCTGCCCCGAGTCGTACGACCAGGACGGTGACGGCACGCAGGACGCGGTGTGCGAGGGCGGCAAGCGCGTCAACGGCTTCTACGGGTACGGCATCGTCAACGCGCTGCGCGCCGTCAAGTGACGCGCGCTTCCCAGACCTTCCGCACAACCCGCTCGTACCGCGAACGAACTGGAGACACCATGACTGCGCCGCACGCGCGCTACCGCCGCGCCGTCGCGATCCCGGCCGGGATGGCCGTTGCCACGGCCCTCGCGTTCCTGCCGAACACCTCGGCCACGGCCGCCGACGAGGCGCCCGCGCCGGTCTCGGCCGACGCGACCTCCCTCAGCTACGTCGTCAACGTCAAGCCGGGCCACGGCACTTCGGCGTCCGTGAAGAAGGCCGTCGGCAAGGCCGGGGGCACGATCGTGACGTCGTACGACCAGATCGGCGTCATCGTCGTCCACTCCTCGAACCCCGACTTCGCCAAGAGCATCCGCAAGGTGCGCGGGGTGCAGTCGGCCGGTGCCACGCGCACCAAGCCGCTGCCGTCGGCGTCGACGGGTGACCTGGGCACGCCGAAGGCCCTGAGCGCGGCCGAGGTCGCCAGGGCCGAGGCCCCGGCCGGCCAGGACCCGCTGGAGCCGCAGCAGTGGGACCTGCCCGCCATCAAGGCGGACAAGGCGCACCAGAAGTCGCTGGGCAGCAGGAAGGTCACGGTCGCCGTGATCGACACCGGGGTCGACGACACCCACCCCGACATCGCGCCCAACTTCGACCGTGCGGCGTCGGTCAACTGTGTCTCGGGCAAGCCGGACACGTCCGACGGGGCCTGGCGGCCGGGCGCGGCGGAGAGCCCGCACGGGACGCACGTGGCGGGTGAGATCGCCGCCGCGAAGAACGGCGTCGGCATGACCGGTGTCGCGCCCGGGGTGAAGGTGTCCGGCATCAAGGTGTCCAACCCGGACGGCTTCTTCTACACGGAGGCCGTGGTGTGCGGCTTCGTGTGGGCGGCCGAGCACGGGGTCGACGTGACGAACAACAGCTATTACACCGACCCCTGGTACTTCAACTGCAAGAACGACCCCGACCAGAAGGCGCTGCTGGACGCGGTCGGCCGGGCCTCGCGGTACGCGGAGAAGAAGGGCGCGGTCAACGTCGCCGCGGCCGGCAACGAGAACTACGACCTGGCCTCCGACGAGATCACCGACCCGTCGTCCCCGAACGACTCCACGCCGGGCGACCGGGTCGTCGACCCCTCGAAGTGCCTCGACATCCCGACCCAGCTGCCGGGCGTCGTCACGGTCGCCTCGACGGGTGCGAAGGGCATCAAGTCGTCCTTCTCCAACTACGGTCTCGGCGTCGCCGACATAGCCGCCCCGGGCGGCGACTCGACCGCCTACCAGAAGCCGGACGCGCCGGCCACGAGCGGCCTCATCCTGGGCACGCTGCCGGGCGGCAAGTGGGGTTACATGGCCGGTACGTCGATGGCGTCCCCGCACATCGCGGGCGTCGCCGCGCTCATCAAGTCGACGCACCCGTACGCCTCTCCGGCCCTGGTGAAGGCCCTCCTGTACGCCGAGGCCGACGCCACGGCGTGCACGGACCCGTACGACATCGACGCCGACGGCAAGATCGACGCGGTGTGCGAGGGCTCGAAGAACCGCAACGGCTTCTACGGCTGGGGCATCGCGGACGCGCTGGACGCGGTGACCAAGTAGAGCTCGTGTGGAGGTAGTCCGGGCCGGGCGGGGGCACCCGCCCGGCCCGCATCCTGTCTGGGGCAGGATTCCTTGTCATGGACGTGTACGTGGATCCCTCGACCTGGACGGCTCGACCGGTCCGGCCGAGATGGGAGCTGGCCCTGCGGTTCGCCGGGAGCGTGGTGTGGTTTCCGGTGGTGTGTGTGCTGTGGGCGGCGGTGGTGGCCGCGTTTCTCGTCGTCGGCATGTTCGCCGAGGTGGTCACGGCGTTCAGCGACAAACTCGAACGGGGCTACCTCCGCGCCATGGATGTGATGGCGACCCGGGTCGCGCGCCTGGCCTCCTGGTGCGTGTCCTGGCCGGAGCTGCGCCACGAGGGCGACGCCGACTACTACAAGGCACGCGTGGACAAGGCGGTCGCGAAGCGGACCGCCCAGGCCTCGGCTCCGGTCGAGAAGAACAAGCCGCGGCCGCCAGTCGAGTGCGCGATACCGCTGCGGGCCTACCGGGGCGTCGGCGGATGGTACGTCGCCGAGGTCGCGCTCGCGCAGGGATGGGAGCTGCGGCCGACGGACGTGCGCAAGGAAGTCCGGTTGTGGTGGTCGGCCGCCTCGAAGGCCGCATGAGTTCGTTCCCGGGGATTTGCCCAGCCGTGTGAAGGCTGGTGAAGATCTCGGGGTGACCCTGACAAGACCCGTCGCCGTCCTTGTGCTGACGGCACTGGCCGCGCTGATCCCTCTGCTCGGGCCGTCCACCGCGCTGCACGGCACCGGGGAGGCCGCGGCGCCCGGCGCGGGTGGCACGGCCCTGCTGCGCACGGCGCTGTTCGCGGCCCTGTGCGTACCGCTCGGCGAACTGTTCGTGAACCGGCTGGCGCGTTCCGTGCCGGGTGCGTTCGTGAACGGGCCGGCGCGTTCCGTGCCGGGTGCGGAGGACGCCGCCGGCCGGCCGGTCGTGCCGCGGAGCTGGTCAGCGTTTGCGGCCGTCGCGGGCTTCGTCGCCGCCCTCGGGCTCGCCTCGGTCGTGGCGACGGGCTATCTCGTCCCCGACAGCCTGTCGGACATCGACGTCGGCGGGCTCTACGCGTCCCGGGACGGCAAGCTGGCCCTGCTGGAGGTCAACGCGTTCCTCGTGGCCGGGCTGTGTGCCGTCTCGAGCCGGCCGGCCACGCAGCTGTGGCCGCTGGGCGCCGTGGTCGTCGCCGAGGCCCTGCGGGCGCACCCCGCGACCGAGCACACCTCGCTGACCGGCTCCGGGCTGACGCTCCTCCACCTGACCTGTGCGGCACTGTGGACGGGCGGCCTGCTGCACGCGCTGCGGTCCCTGCGGCTGTGGCACGGCCGGTACGGCACACAGGCGGGCGCGGCCCTGCTGGGTCTCTACGCGCGCGTGGCAACCGTTCTGCTCGCCGTCATCACCGCGACGGGCGTGTGGAGTTCGCTGCGCCGGATGCCGCCGGAGACGGTCCTGGAGCAGCTGACGACGACGGCGTACGGGCGGACCCTGCTCGCCAAGGTGCTCCTCGTGGCCGCCGTCGTCGCCCTCGCCCTGTGGGCCCGGCGGCGGCTGCTCCGGGCGGCCGACCCGCTGACCGCCTGTGCGCCGGCGCGGGCGGAGGTGGTCGCGCTGGGCCTGGTGGTCGCCGTGTCCGGGCTGCTGACGGCCCTTCCGCTCCCGATCCGCTGGTGACCCCTCGGCCGCTGAGCCTCAGACGGCGCGCATCTCTCCGTACGTCGCGGCCGGTGCCCTGCGCGCGTTGAGTGCCCCGAGCGTGCCGCCGGCCAGCAGAGCCTGGGCGGCGACGTACGTGAGCATGATCCAGAAGTCCGGCGCGGGCGGCTGCGGCCAGTCGGCGACGCCGGTCGCGATCAGTGTGTCGGACAGCAGGAAGAGCGCGCCTCCGAGTCCGGTGAAGAGGCCGAGCCGGAGGGCCGCGCGGTACGCCATGGCCGTGAGCAGGAGGCTGTACCCGGCGACGGGCAGGCGCAGGTCCGCGGGCAGGTCCGGCCACAGCAGCGCGACGGTCGTGACGAGGGCGGTGGCGTAGCCCAGGGCCAGGAGGGCCGCACGCGCGCGTGGGACCGCGTACCGGCTGCCGTGCCGTGCGAAGAGGACGAGGTAGCAGACGTGGCCCGCCGCGAAGCAGCCCATGCCGGCGAGGAAGGCCGGCTCGGCGTCGGACAGCAGCAGCACGTCCCCGCCCCAGCCGAACAGCAGGGCGGCCACGAGGGGCCGGGGCGCCCGGCGCAGGACGGCCCAGAGCGCCAGGAGCGGCATCAGCAGCGGCTTGGCGACGGCGTGCCCGGCGTCGAAGCCGGCCGCGAGTGAGGCGAGGTCGACGACGACGGCGAGACCGAAGGCGCCGAGGAAGAGCCGGGAGTGGCTCACGCCGACGCGCTCTCGGTGGTCGTACGGGTTGTGGACACCGGCGCCGCGGCCGGCGCGGGCCCCCACCCCGGCCCCCGGAACACGCGCCCCGCGCGCTCACGCCAGTCGCGCGCCGCCTTCAAGTCCTTCGCGATGGACACGTACTCGTGCGTCGCCACCTTCAGCGGGTTGTACGTGTCGATGTTCTTGGTCAGTCCGTACACGGGCCGCACGGTCTCGGCGACGAAGGACCCGAACAGCCGGTCCCAGACGATGAGGATGCCGCCGAAGTTGCGGTCGAGGTAACCGCCCTGGGAGGCGTGGTGGACCCGGTGGTGCGACGGGGTGTTGAACACGAACTCGAACCAGCGGGGCATCTTGTCGATCCGCTCGGTGTGGATCCAGAACTGGTAGACGAGGTTCGCGGAGGAGCAGAACGCCAGCGCGGCCGGGTGGACTCCGGCGGCGATGAGGGGGACGTAGAACGGCCACACCGTCAGGGACGTCCAGGGCTGGCGCAGCGCGGTGGTGAGGTTGAACTTCCGGCTGGAGTGGTGGACGACGTGGCAGGCCCACAGGATGCGGATGACGTGGTGGCCGCGGTGGGACCAGTAGTAGAAGAAGTCCTGCGCGAGCAGCATCAGCGGGACGGTCCACCACAGGACGGGCACGCGCAGGGGCGTGAGTTCGTAGAGGGCCGTGTAGACGGCGACGATCGGGATCTTCCAGACGAAGTCGAAGACGAGACTGCCGAGCCCCATGCCGACGCTCGTCGCGGCGTCCTTCGCCTCGTAGCCCGCAGCGTCCTCGTCGGGGTGGAGGCGGTAGCTGACCACCTCGACCACGGTGAGCAGCACAAATGCGGGTATCGACCACAGCACGACATCGGGCAGGTTCGGCATGCCTGAACCGTAGGGCGGCCGTCCCGTCCCGGCCAGACGTTGTTACCGACAAGTATTACCGACGGTACGCGCTTGCTTCTTGGCGATCTCCACCAAACGATGCGGCACGAAGGCTCCTGAGCCTCGGTCAGACGTACGCCTCACGAACGGACAGACCGGACAAGGCGCCTGAGGGGGTATCGGAAGGGCGGAGCGCGCGCACCTGGCGGACGGCGGTGTCAGTCGCGGCCCGTATCCTCAGTGACCATGCTGGAAGACCTGACGACCGCAGCGTTCTCTCCCACGGCGTGGCCGGCCGCGTATCCCAAGGGGTACGCGGTCGTTGACGTGGAGACCACGGGCCTCGCCCGGGACGACCGCATCATCTCGGCGGCCGTCTACCGGCTGGACGCGCGCGGCGAGGTCGAGGACCACTGGTACACGACGGTCAACCCGGAGCGCGACCCCGGCCCCGTGTGGATCCACGGACTGACGAGCGAGGCGCTCGAGGGCGCGCCCCTCTTCCAGGACATCGCCGAGGAGTTCACGGCCCGGCTCGAGGGGCGGGTGCTCGTCGCGCACAACGCCGTCTTCGACTGGCAGATGATCGCCCGGGAGTACGCGCGCGCGAAGTGCGAGGCGCCGGTGCGGCAGCGGCTGTGCACCATCGCGCTCTCCAAGGAACTGGGGCTTCCGCTGCCCAACCACAAGCTGGAGTCGCTCGCCGCGCACTTCGGCGTCGTCCAGCGGCAGGCGCACCACGCGCTGGACGACGCGCGCGTGCTGGCGGAGGCGTTCCGCCCCAGCCTCAGGGCCGCGGCGGCGAGCGGCGTACGGCTGCCGCTGCACGAGTGCCGGCCGCTGACGGAGTGGTCGGACCGCCCCGCCACGCCCCGCATCGGACAGCAGGCCGGACCGCGCGGCTACGGCGGCTACCGCCAGAGCAGTTGGCGCCCCTCCCGGAAGCGCCCGGCCTGCCCCTACCCCAACCCGGG
This sequence comes from Streptomyces sp. NPDC006235, assembly GCF_040613735.1. Taxonomy (NCBI): domain Bacteria; kingdom Bacillati; phylum Actinomycetota; class Actinomycetes; order Kitasatosporales; family Streptomycetaceae; genus Streptomyces; species Streptomyces sp. NPDC006235. Next base: position 391,839 of record NZ_JBEXSR010000003.1, on the reverse strand, counting down.
GCGCTACGAGACGGGCGGGCGGCTCAAGCAGGGCATGCGGGTCGCCTTCTCCGGCGACACCTCGACCGAGCGGGAGCTGCTGGAGGACCGGGCGACCGAGGCCGGGCTGCATGTGGCCACCAGCCTGTCCCGGCTGACCAGCCTGCTCGTCACGAACGATCCGGACTCGGGCTCGTCCAAGGTGGTCAAGGCCCGGCAGTTCGGCACGCCGATCGTGGACGAGGCGGCGTTCGGGCAACTCCTCGCGGATGTGGAGCCGGCGGCGGAGGGGTGACCGTACGACAGGCGGGACCGTACGGGAGGGGGGACCGTACGAAGAGGCGACCGTACGGACGGGTGATTGGCGGGCGACTCGCCCGGCGGCCACTCGCCCCGGCCGGGGCGACGGCTCACCCTGTGGCGCATGGCGACCTGTGAGGTATGTGGCAATCAGTACGGAATGACCTTCGAGGTGCACGCACAGGGGGCGGTGCACGTCTTCGACTGCTTCGCCTGCGCGATCCACCGCATGGCCCCCATCTGCGAGCACTGCCGGGTCCAGATCATCGGCCAGGGCGTCGAGGTCGAGGGCCACTGGTTCTGCGGAGCCCACTGCGCCCGCGCGGAGGGAAAGGTGGGAATTGTCGACAAGGTCTGAACCCGTACCCGCCTGAATGCACCCCACGACCGAGTTGTACGGTCGTGGGGTGTACCGCTTCCTGATGTCCCGGCAGTGGGTGATCCTGACGCTGATCGCCCTGCTTCTCATCCCCACGATGATCAGGCTGGGCATCTGGCAGATGCATCGCTACGAGGAGCGCACCGCCCGGAACCAGCTGGTCACCGACGCGCTGGCGGCCGAGCCGGTGCCCGTGGAGAAGCTCACCGCGCCCGGGCACACCGTCACCAGCACCGAGCGGTACCGGACCGTGACCGCGAAGGGCCGCTTCGACACGGAGGACGAGGTCGTCGTCCGCCGCCGCACCAACTCCGACGACGAGGTCGGCTACCACGTGCTGACGCCGTTCGTCCTCGACGACGGCAAGGTCCTGCTGGTCAACCGAGGCTGGATCCCCTCGGACGGCCCGAGCCAGACCACGTTCCCGAAGGTCCCCGCCCCGCCGGACGGCGAGGTGACCGTCGAGGGGCGGCTGATGCCGAGTGAGACGACCGCGGCCAGCGGGATCAAGGACCTCAAGGGCCTGCCGGACCGGCAGATCATGCTGATCAACAGCGAGCAGGAGGCCCGGCGCCTGGACGCGCAGGTGCTCGGCGGCTACATCGCGCAGACGGCGCCCGAGCCCAAGGGCGACGTCCCCGAGCTGCTCGGCGACCCCGGCAAGGAGGACGCGGCGCTGAACTACGCGTACGCCATCCAGTGGTGGTTGTTCTCCGCCGCCGTCCCGGTCGGCTGGGTGGTCCTGGCCCGCCGCGAGGCCCGCGACCGGGCGCAGGCGGCAGGCCGGGAAGCCGACGCGAGTGAGACGGAGCCGGCGGCGGTGTGACCTCCGCCGGCCTCCCCCGGCCGCGTCAGCAGCAGCGACCCTGCCGGCACTCCTCCCGGTGCGACCGGTTCAGTACCTCCGTCAGTTCCCGCACGTACCAGCGCACCGCCCGTGCCCAGCGCACCGCCCTCACGTACGGGCTCCCGCCAGCGGCTCGTCCGGCACATCCGGCACGTCGAGGCGGGACTCGACGTACGGCGCCTCGGTGACCGGAGTCGAGCCCGGGGCCCGTATCGCCCGTACGCAGACCACCGCCGCGTTGCCGATCACGACGGCGACCAGCAGCAGGAACAGGGCGATCAGCACCCCGTCGACCGTGGAGTTGGTGACCACGGTGTGCATGTCGCCGAGGTTCTTGGCGGGCGGCAGCACCTGACCGGCGTCGAGGGCGTCGGCGTACCGCGCGCGCTGGGCGAAGAAGCCGATCTTCGGGTCGGCTGAGAAGATCTTCTGCCAGCCCGCGGTGAAGGTGATGGCGACGACCCAGGCGAGCGGAACGCCCGTGACCCACGCCCAGCGCAGCCGGCCGGACTTGATCAGGATCGTGGTGCAGACGGCGAGGGCGATGGCGGCGAGGAGCTGGTTCGCGATGCCGAAGAGCGGGAAGAGCTGGTTGATCCCGCCGAGCGGGTCGGTGGCGCCGGTGTAGAGGAAGTAGCCCCAGGCCGCCACGACGAGGGCGCTGCACACCCAGATGCCCGGCTTCCAGTTGACCCGGCCGACCGGCTTCCACACGTTGCCGAGCATGTCCTGGAGCATGAAGCGGCCGACGCGGGTGCCCGCGTCCACCGTCGTCAGGATGAACAGCGCCTCGAACATGATGGCGAAGTGGTACCAGAAGGCCTTCATCCCGGCGCCGCCGAAGACCCCGGAGAAGATCTCCGACATGCCGACGGCCAGGGTCGGGGCCCCTCCGGAGCGGGCGATCAGCGTCTGTTCCTCCACGGCCTTGGCGGCCTGGGTGAGCTGGTCGGGGGTGATGGTGAAGCCGAGACCGGCGACGGCGTGGGAGGCCGACTCGGCGGTCGTGCCGAGGAGGGCCGCCGGGGCGTTCATGGCGTAGTAGAGGCCCGGTTCCAGGGTCGCCGCGGCGATCAGCGCCATGATCGCGACGAACGACTCCATCAGCATGGCGCCGTAGCCGATCATCCGGACCTGGGACTCCTTCCGGATCAGCTTCGGGGTGGTCCCGGAGGAGACCAGCGCGTGGAAGCCGGACAGCGCGCCGCAGGCGATGGTGATGAAGAGGAAGGGGAACAGCGCCCCGGCGAAGACGGGCCCTGCGCCCGACGAGGCGAAGTCGCTCACCGCGTCCGTGCGCAGGACCGGCGCCGCGACGACCACGCCGACCGCGAGGAGGGCGATGGTACCGATCTTCATGAAGGTGGACAGGTAATCGCGCGGCGCGAGCAGCATCCACACCGGCAGGACGGAGGCGACGAAGCCGTAGCCGACGAGGCAGAACACCAGGGTCGTGGGACTGAGCGTGAAGGCGGAGGCCAGCGAGGATTCCTGGATCCAGCTGCCGCCGACGATGGCGAGCAGCAGCAGGACCACGCCGATCAGGCTGGTCTCGACGACCCGGCCCGGGCGGATGACGTGCAGCCAGAAGCCCATGAACAGGGCGATGGGGATGGTCATCGCGACGGAGAAGGTGCCCCAGGGGCTGTGGGCGAGGGCGTTGACGACGACCAGCGCCAGGACCCCCAGCAGGATGATCATGATGGCGAACACGGCGATCAGGGCGGCGGCGCCGCCGGCCCGGCCGATCTCGTCGCGGGCCATCTGCCCGAGCGACGTGCCGTCCCGGCGCATCGACAGGAACAGCACGACCATGTCCTGCACCGCGCCCGCGAAGATCACCCCCGCCACGATCCACAGGGTCCCCGGCAGGTAGCCCATCTGGGCCGCGAGCACCGGCCCCACCAGTGGTCCGGCGCCGGCGATGGCGGCGAAGTGGTGCCCGAGCAGCACCCGGCGGTCGGTGGGGTGGTAGTCGACACCGTCCTCGAGTCGTTCGGCGGGGGTGGCCCGGCGGTCGTCCGGCTGCAGGACGCGTCGGGCGATGAACCGGGAGTAGAAGCGGTAGGCGATGGCATACGACCCGAGTGCGGCGATCACCAGCCAGACCGCGGAGATTCGCTCGCCGCGGGCCAGGGCGAGGACGCCCCAGGCGACCGCGCCGAGGAGGGAGACGGCCGTCCAGAGCAGAATCGGCCGCTTTCTGAACTTTTCCTGCCTTTCTGGGCTGGATTCCGGCACTCCTGGTCCGGATTCGGGCAGGGCTGATGCGGGCATGGCGGCTCCTCACCTCGACGGGTGTGCACAACGGGGGTGCGGTTCAGGGAGTGCGGATCAGCGGTGTCGATCCGTCAGCGCGTACGCCGCGAGCAGGCACAGGCCGCAGCCCGGCACCCACGCGAGCTGGTACCAGTAGAAGAACGGCGTCCCCGCGAGCCGCGGACCGGCACCGGCGTACAGCGGAACCCACAGCAACCCGGCCGCGGGTGCGAGCAGCAGCAGGGCGACGGCGACGCGCCGTAGCCGGGGGTGCCCGGTGCGTGCCATGACCTGTGCTCCTCTCCCGCTCGCTGTCGGTCTGTGCAAGAGTTGCGCACTCGCCGGAAGTGGTTGACAGCACGTTCGAGAAAGATTTCCCGCCGGTTTCCTGTCCTCCGGACGGGCCGTCCGCGCAACTCTCGCGCGAGGGCACAGGCACACCAAGGACGGTGACCCATGGCTGACGGCGCCATGACCGCGACGTTCCTCGCCGTGATCGGCGGGGCGTCGCTGCTCGCCGTCACCGCGCGGCGGCTGCGCCCGGTCGACCGGCTGCCCTCCCTGGAGGGCTGGGCCCTGGCCGACCGCTCCCTCGGCCCCGGCTGGACCTGGCTGCTGCTGGGCGGCACGATCTTCACCGCGTACACCTTCACCGCCGTCCCCGGACTGGCCTACGGCAACGGCGCGCCCGCCTTCTTCGCCGTGCCGTACACGGTGATCGTCTGCCCGCTCGCCTTCGTGCTGCTGAGCCGGCTGTGGAGCGTGGCCCGGCGGCACGGCTACATCACCGCCGCCGACTTCGTGCGCGGCCGGTACGGGTCGCCGCCGCTGGCCCTGGTGGTGGCGCTGACCGGGATCCTCGCCACGATGCCGTACCTGGCGCTGCAACTGCTGGGCATCAGGGCGGTCCTGACGGCCGGGGGCGTGTACCCGCGGGGCGCTGCCGGGGACCTGGTGCTGGTCGGGCTGTTCGCGGGGCTCGCGGTGGCGACGTACCGGCACGGGCTGCGGGCGCCGACGGTCATCTCCGCGCTGAAGGCGGTGGCGGTGTTCGTCTCCCTCACCGCGGTGACCTGGCTGGTCCTGGCACGGCTGGGCGGACCGGGCCCGGTCTTCGAGGGCGCGGCGCAGCGGCTGGGCGGCCCGGCGCTGTTGTTGTCCCCCGCGCAGCAGCCGGCCTATGCCTCGCTCGCCCTCGGCTCCGCCCTCGCGCTGCTGATGTACCCGCACGTGCTCACCGCCGGTTTCGCCGCCGACGGGCCGCGCACCCTGCGCAAGGTCTCGGTGGCGCTGCCCGCCTGGACCGGGCTGCTCGCGCTGTTCGGGTTCCTCGGCATCGCCGCCCTGGCGGCGGGGGTGCGGGCGCCGCGCGGCGGTGCCGAGGCGGCCGTGCCGATGCTGGTGGACCGGCTGATGCCGGCGCCGCTGGCGGGCCTGGTGTTCGCCGCGATCACCGTGGGGGCGCTCGTCCCGGCGGCGGTGATGTCGATCGCCGCGGCCACCAGTTTCGTCCGCAACGTGTACGTCGAGTACGTCCATCCGACGGCCACGCCGAAGCGGCAGGTGCGCATCGCCAAGGCGGTCTCGCTCACCGCGAAGGTGGGGGCCGTGGCGTTCGTGTTCGGGCTGCGCGACCAGGACGCCGTCAACCTCCAGTTGCTCGGCGGCGTGTGGATCCTGCAGATCTTCCCGGCCGTCGCCGTCGGGCTGTTCACCGGGTGGCCGCACCCGCGGGCGCTGCTCGCCGGGTGGGCCGTGGGCATGGCGTCGGGGACGTACCTGGTGGTGCGCGAGGGGTTCTCCCCGATCGTGCCGCTCGGCACGGGCGCCCGGCCGCTGGAGATCTACGCCGGGCTCGCCGCCCTGCTGCTCAACCTGACCGTCGTGGTGGCCGGCACCGCGATGCTGACCCGCCTCGGTGTCCCGCGGGCCGCCGACACGACCGACCTGCCGTCCCGCCTGACCGTCCGGCGACGCCCGGAGACCGGAGCGAAGAACCCGTGAGACGCAGACAGAACCCCACACTGCCACCGGCACCGGCACCGGCACCGGCACCGGCCGAGCCCCTCGCTCCCCCGGCCGGCGACTCCGCCGACCCGGAGCGCGAGGCAGGTGTCGCCCATCTCTTCGAGCTGCACTACTCCTCGATGCTGCGCCTGGCCGTGCTGCTCGGCGCCGACGACCCGGAGAACGTGGTGGCCGAGGCGTACTACCAGATCTACCGCAAGTGGCGGCGGCTGCGGGACGCGGCCGCGGCGGAGGCGTATCTGCGCTCCACCGTCTGCAATCTGACGCGGATGCGGATCCGGCATCTCCAAGTCGCCCGCAGACACGAGGAGAACACGCCGGACGACACGGTCGCCTCCGCCGAGCACGCCGCGCTGCTGCGGGACGACCAGCGCGTGCTGATCGACGCGCTCCAGCAGCTGCCGCCCCGGCAGCGCGAGGCGCTGGTGCTGCGGCACTGGCTCGGTCTCAAGGAGAGCGAGATAGCCGCCGCGATGGGCATATCCGGCGGTTCGGTCAAGACGCACACGGCGCGCGGCATCGCCGCCCTGACCCAGGCGATGGAGGCCCGGCGATGACGCATCGAGACGCGACTCCGTCGCACGGCACCAGTGGCGACCGGGCCGGTCACGGCCGCACCGAGGAGGAACTCCGGGAGGCACTTCGAGTGCTGGCGGGCGGGGTGCTTCCGGATCCCGACGCGTATCGCACGGCACGCGGTGAGTGGCTGCGGCGCGAGCGCCGGCGGCGGCTCGTGCTCGCCGTGCTGATCGCAGTCGTCTTCACACTGGCCACCCTGATCGGCCTGTGGGTGCTCAACCAGGCCCCGTCGGATCCGGGGGTGATTTTCTCGGGCACGCGCGCTCCCGTCGCCGACGGCACGTCACTCCCCCGGCTCTCGCCCTGATTGCCGCGCCGACTTGCCGGGAACCCGCACTCCGTGGACCCGAGCATCGAGGACTACGCACTCATCGGCGACGAGCAGACCGCCGCGCTGGTCGGCACGGACGGATCCGTGGACTGGCTCTGCCTGCCCCGCTTCGACTCGGCCGCCTGCTTCGCCAAGCTGCTCGGCGACGAGGACAACGGCTACTGGCGCATCGCTCCCGTGGGGGCGGACCGGTGCACCCGGCGCGCCTACCGCCGCGACACCCTCGTCCTTGACACCGAGTGGGAGACCGGGCGGGGGACGGTCCGCGTCACCGACCTGATGCCCCAGCGCGACCGGGCACCCGACCTCGTGCGCGTCGTCGAGGGCCTGGACGGCGAGGTGACGCTCCACAGCGTCCTCAAGCTGCGCTTCGACTACGGCTCGATCATCCCCTGGGTACGCCGGGCCGACGGCCACCGCGTCGCCGTCGCCGGACCCGACTCGACCTGGCTGCGCAGCGAACCGGAGGTGCGCAGCTGGGGCGAGGACTTCGGGACCCACGCGGAGTTCACGGTCCGCAAGGGCGAGAAGGTCGCGTTCGTCCTCACCTGGCACCCCTCCCACGAGGAACGCCCGCCGCTCGTCGACCCGTACGAGTCGCTGCGGCACAGCGTCGAGGACTGGCAGGCCTGGGCGGCGCGCTGCCGCTACGACGGACCGTACCGGGACGCCGTCGTCCGCTCCCTGATCACCCTCAAGGCGCTCACCTACGCCCCGACCGGGGGCATCGTCGCCGCCGCGACCACCTCACTGCCCGAGGAGCCGGGCGGGGTGCGCAACTGGGACTACCGCTACTGCTGGCTGCGCGACTCCACTCTCACCCTGGGCGCGCTGCTGGCCGCGGGCTACCAGGAGGAGGCGGAGGCCTGGCGGAACTGGCTGCTGCGCGCTGTCGCCGGTGACCCGGCGGACCTCCAGATCATGTACGGCGTGGCGGGCGAGCGGCGGCTGCCCGAGTTCGAGCTGCCGTGGCTGTCCGGCTTCGCCGGGTCCGCCCCCGTGAGGATCGGGAACGACGCCGTGAACCAGCTCCAGCTGGACGTCTACGGCGAGGTCATGGACTCCCTGTCGCTGGCCCGCGAATCGGGCCTGTCCGCCCAGCCGGACGTGTGGGCGTTGCAGACGGCCCTGATGGACTTCCTGCGCGTCCACTGGCGGCAGCCGGACGAGGGTCTGTGGGAGGTGCGCGGCGGACGGCGCCAGTTCGTGCACTCGAAGGTGATGGTGTGGGTCGCCGCCGACCGTGCCGTACGCACCCTGGAGCGCCATCCGGAGCTGGACGGCGACCTGGACGGCTGGCGCGCGCTGCGCGACGACGTGCACCGCGAGGTGTGCGACAAGGGCTACGACCCCGAGCGCAACACGTTCACGCAGTCCTACGGATCGCGCGAACTGGACGCCGCGCTGCTGCTCATCCCGCGCGTCGGCTTCCTGCCGCCCGACGATCCCCGGGTGATCGGCACCATCGACGCGGTGCGCAAGGAGCTGGACCACGGCGGCTTCCTGCGCCGCTACAGCACCACCGACTCGGACCAGACGGAGATCGACGGACTGCCCGGCTCCGAGGGCACCTTCCTGGTGTGCTCGTTCTGGCTCGCGGACGCCCTGCACATGACGGGCCGGACGAAGGAGGCCCGGGAGCTGTTCGAGCGGCTGGTGGGACTCGCCAACGACGTCGGCCTGCTGTCCGAGGAGTTCGACCCGGTCACCGGCCGGCAGCTCGGCAACGTCCCGCAGGCGTTCAGCCACATCGGCCTGGTGAACACCGCCATGGCCCTGTTCGGTGAGGACGGGGCAGGATAGGGAGCATGGATCTTGGACTGAAGGACCGGGTGTACGTCGTCACAGGGGCCACGCGCGGCCTCGGCAACGCCACCGCGCGCCAGCTCGTCGCGGACGGGGCGAAGGTGGTCGTCTCGGGGCGGGACGAGAAGAACGTCGCCGAGGCGGCGGCCGGGCTGGGCCCGAACGCGGTCGGGGTGGCCGTCGACAACGCCGACCCCGACGCGCCGGCCATGCTGATCGGGGCCGCGCGGGAGCACTTCGGGCGCTTCAACGGTGTCCTCGTCAGCGTGGGCGGGCCTCCGGCCGGGTTCGTCTCGGACAACACGGACGAGCAGTGGCAGACGGCGTTCGAGTCGGTGTTCCTGGGTGCGGTGCGGCTGGCGCGCGCCGCCTCGGCCGAGTTGGAGGCCGGGGGTGTCATCGGGTTCGTGCTGTCCGGGTCGGTGTACGAGCCGATTCCCGGGCTGACGATCTCGAACGGGCTGCGGCCGGGGCTGGCCGGGTTCGCCAAGTCGCTGTCCGACGAACTGGGGCCGCGGGGAGTTCGCGTGGTCGGTTTGCTGCCCGGGCGCATCGACACGGACCGCGTGCGCGAGCTGGACGCGTTGTCGGCGGATCCCGAGGCGACCAGGGCGGCGTCGGAGTCGCGTATTCCGTTGCGGCGGTACGGGGCGCCCGAGGAGTTCGGGCGGGTGGCGGCGTTCCTGCTGTCTCCGGCGGCTTCCTATCTGACCGGGGTCATGGTGCCGGTGGACGGCGGGGCGCGGCACGGGTTCTGAGCGCCGTTCTCGTCTGCGGCTTCGTGGGGGGGCTCGTCGCGCAGTTCCCCGCGCCCCTGAGGACGTCAACTCACTCTCTCTGCATGGTGCCGGACGCCTCTCAGGCGTACCTCCGCCGGCAGTGACGCGAGGCCCGCCGATGATCTGGCGTGGGTCAGGGCTCCGGCCGTCAGGTCGTGCAGGACCGTGCCCGGGTCCACGTTCGGTTCCAGGGCGAGCCGTACGCGCGCCTCGGGGGCGCTGCGACGGCCCCTCAGATGGGCGTGGGCCCGGTCGACGCCGTCGATCCGGGCCGCCTCCTCGGTGAGGGCGTTCTCCAGAGCCCGGCCGCGCAGCAGGGCGCCCTCGCCGTCGCCGGTGTCCACCAGGACCTCGGCGAGTCGGCGCCGGCGCAGTACCGCGACCAGCCACCACAGGGCGAGCAGCATCAGTACGGCGAGGACGGCGATGACGACCGGCCACCACCAGCCGTCGTCCCTCCAGCGGGTGCGTTCGGCGTCGCTCAGCAGCACGTCGTGACGGCTGTGGTGGATCCACCAGGAGGGTGCCGGAGCGCCGAGGCCGACGGCCAGCACGGAGCCGCCCAGCACCAGCAGGACGAGGCCGACGAGCCCCAGGAACACGCGGTTGACGACCCTGAGCATCGCGGTCACTCCTTCCGGCCGGGCCGCCGCACGCGCACCGACAGCGCGGGCGGCCGGGAGAGTCCAAGTCCGCGGATCGCGTCGGTGAGCACGGCGTCCAAGTCGGTTCGTACGTCGTCCAGTTCACGGAAGTGGGACACGGCGCGGGCCTTCGCCCGCCTGCGGCGCACCCGCACCTGTGCCGACTGCACGCCGGCCACCTCCATGGCCCGGTCGCGCAACGCGGTCGCGGCGGCGTCCCGGTCCAGTCCGGCGCGTACGTCGGGGTGCGTCCGCCGCATCGGGAGCACGTGCCGCAGGCCGGGCGTGGCGGCCAGGGCCAGCAGCCAGAGCCCGAGAACGGCGGCGACCCCGGCCCCGACGAGCACCCAGGTGTCGTCGAGGGGCCGTTCGGCGAGCTGGCGGGCCAGCTCCCGGCGCCAGCTCATGACGGGCCGGTCGGCGCGCACGGAGGCGATGTCGTAGAGGAACAGTCCGGCGAGTCCGAGGAGCAGCAGGGCGACGATGCCCGCCGGGATGCGGCGTGCCGACCAGAAGCGGCCTTCGCGGCCGCCCTCGCTCTCGCTCTCGGGTACGGGCGGGGTTCCGTCCCCGGCCGCCTGTGCGGACCGGTCGGGTCCGGTGCCGGTCTCCCGCTTCTGGAGGACGGGCAGCCACTGGGTGGTGTTCTCGGGCTCGGGCGGTTCGGTGCCCCGGGGTCCGCTCATCGCGTCCTCCCCTGTACCGCGCCGGGACCGGCGGCCAGGTGCAGCCGCTCCACCTGGACGACGACCTCCGGCACCTGCATTCCCACCAGGGCGCCTACCCGTTCGACCACTCGGCGACGCACTTGGCGGCAGCGCGCGCCGACGTCGCACGGGTAGTCGAGTTCGACGTGGACCCGGACATGCGCGACCTCGTGACGGACGACGACGGTGGCGGACGGACGGTCGGCGTCGGGCGGCAGCGTTCCGACGGCTTCGAGGGCCGCCTGCGAGGCGATCTTCGCGACGACGCGGTCGGCGATCCGGGTGGCGCCCCGCTCCCCCGGCGGGACGACGGTCAGAGGTCTGTCGAGCTCACCGGCCCCCGCGCTCACGGCCGTCACCGCCGCCGTTCACGGGCACGGAAGAAGTCGCCGAAGTCCATGTCCCCCTCCAGGAACCGGCCGACGACGAATCCGACGGCGCCCAGCGCCGCCACCAGCAAGAAGGCCCCGAATCCGCCGAAATACCCGGCGAATGCCAGTGCCATGCCGGCGATCATGCCGACGACGGCCATGCTCATGCTGCGCTCCTCAGCTCCTCGGTCGCTGCGCTCTGCGGGGCGGGTGGCTCACTGGATCCGGCGCTCCGGTTCCTCTTCCTCCTCGTCCGGCAGCTTCACGTCGCTCACCGCGATGTTGACCTCGACGACCTCGAGACCCGTCATCCGCTCGACGGCGGTGATGACGTTCTCCCGTACGTCCCGGGCCACATCGGCGATCGCCACGCCGTAGACGACCACGATCTCCAGATCGAGGGCGGCCTGCACCTCGCCGACCTCGGCCTTCACCCCGCGCGTCACCGACTTCGCGCCGCCCGGCACACGGTCGCGCACGGCTCCGAAGGTGCGGGACAGGCCGCTGCCCATGGCGTGCACGCCGTCGACATCGCGTGCGGCGAGTCCGGCGATCTTCTCCACGACGCCGTCCGCGATGGTCGTCCGCCCCCGGGATCCGGGGTCTCCCCCGCCGCGCTTGGTCAGCGGACTCCTGCGCGCCGCCGACGTCTCGGTCTCCCCGCCCCGGTTCTCGGTCATGTCAGTCATCGCCGTGTGTCCTTTTCGGTTGTCGTCCTTCGACCACCGTAAGCACGGTTGCGTGGATACGCGCCTTTGATGCGGCAAGCTGGAGGAATGACGGCCGACCGGTGGACGCAGGCAGTGAGACATCAGCTGGGCCTCGGCAGGCTGCTGCCGCTGGGTGATGCGCGGGACGGCGCGTGGATCGCCGAGCGGGCGGCCGAGGCGGTGCTACGGCGCGCGGCGGGGGACGCTCCGGGCGTGCGCCTCGACACGCTCCGCGTCGCGCTCGCCGATCCGGCGGAGACCGGGAGTTCTGCCGTGCCGGCCCCGCCGAGCGGTCTGCCGCCCGGCCCGCTGCGGGTGACGGCGGAGTTCGCGGCCACGGCCTCGCAGCCGCTGCCGACGACGGCGTCCCTGCTGCGGGCGACGCTGGCGACGGCCGCGACGCAGCGGCTCGGTCTGACGGTGACGGAGGTGGATCTGCGCGTCACGGGCCTGCTGGACGAGGAGACGGAGCCGCCCGGGCCCGCCGCGCCGCTCCCCGAGCCGCCGCACGCCGCCGAGGCCGGGGGCGACGACGAGAGACGTGTCGCCGCCGCCGCGCTCAAGGTCCCGGGCGTACTCCGGCTGACCGGCGCGCTGGGCCACCCCGTGCACATCGAGGAACTCCCGGGTGACACCGCCCTGCCGCACCGCCACGTCCGACTGGAACTCGCGGTGCGGGAGGACCACCGTGCCCGGGACGTGGCCCGCGAGGTCCGCACAGCGGTGCGAGCGGCACTGCAGGACCACCCGACGGTGGCGGTCCTGGTGAGCGGGATCGGCTGAGCGGGCGTCACCCGGCGGCAACTCCCCGGGGGACGCCCGCGATCCGGAGTGATCCGGCCGGATCAGTCCCCGATGCCCGCGAGGTCTCGCAGGCGGCGGGCCTGGGACTGGCGTTCCGCGGTGCGCTGGTCCTCGAAGGTGCGGTCCTGGGCGCCGCGCAGCAGTGCCTTGGTCTCGACGACCGCGTCGCGGGGCGCGGCGAGCACGGCCGACACGAGGTCGCGGACCGTGTCGTCGAGCTGGTCGGCGGGCACGGCCACGTTGGCCAGCCCGGTGTTCACGGCCTCGTCGGCCGTGACGAAGCGCCCGGTCACGCAGATCTCCAGCGCGCGGGCGTATCCGACGAGTCCCACCAGCGGGTGCGTGCCCGTCAGGTCGGGCACGAGTCCGAGGCTGGTCTCGCGCATGGCGAACTGCACGTCGTCGGCGACGACGCGCAGATCGCAGGCGAGGGCGAGCTGGAAGCCCGCCCCGATGGCATGCCCCTGGACGGCGGCGACGGAGACGATGTCGCTGCGCCGCCACCAGGTGAACGCCTCCTGGTACTCGGCGATGGTCGCGTCCAGCTCGGCGTCACCGCCCCGCGCGAGGTCGATGAACGACGGTTCCCCGTCGAAGCCCTCGGGCGTGAACGCCTGCCGGTCGAGACCGGCCGAGAAGGACTTGCCCTCGGCCCGCAGCACCACGACACGGACGGAGCCCGGCAGCTGCCGCCCGGCCTCGGTCAGCGCCCGCCACAGAGCGGGGCTCTGCGCGTTGCGCTTGGCCGGGTTGGTCAGCGTCACCGTGGCGATCGCGTCGTCGACGGTGAGCCGTACGCCGTCCTTGTCGAGTACGGGAACGAGGTCCTTGTCGGGCGAAGCCATGGACGCCTCCGAGGTGTGCGGTCAGCTAAGTGACTGCACAGTAACCACCCGGTCGATCAGCCGACCGACCGGGTGGCCACCATCGGAGCCGAGGGGCCACCCGGGGATCAGGCCGTGGCCTTCTTGCCCCGCGTCGCCCCGCCACGCCCTCGCAGCGTGACACCCGACTCACTGAGCATGCGGTGCACGAAGCCATACGAGCGGCCGGTCTCCTCGGCCAACGCCCGGATGCTCGCACCGGCGTCGTACTTCTTCTTCAGGTCTGCCGCGAGCTTGTCGCGCGCGGCGCCGGTCACCCGGCTGCCCTTCTTCAGAGTCTCGGCCACCCGTGCCTCCTCATGGGAAGTGCGCTCTGGTCTCCTCATGATCACCCCTCCGGGCTCCGATGGCCACCCATTCGGCAAGGTCCGTGAGACAAGGTTGTGACGACGGGAGCGCGTCCCCACAAACGGAATACGGAATTCCGAGGAGTGGTGTCCGTACACCCGAACGGATTCCCACGGGAAAGGCCAGGTCAGAAAGGCGTCGCGGCCGAGCCCGGAAGAATCGGGGGCTCGGCCGCGAAATCGATGTAGGACACACCTCGGTACGAGGAGATCTCACACAGATGATGGATCACCGCTAGGCCGAATGATCCATACGCCGTTGATCACGCATTCGATCAAACCGCACTGACTCTCAGGCCAGGGCGACGAGGTCCGCGTAGTCGGCACCCCACAGGTCCTCGACGCCGTCCGGCAGCAGGATGATCCGCTCCGGCTGGAGCGCCTCGACGGCGCCCTCGTCGTGCGTGACGAGGACGACCGCGCCCTTGTAGGTGCGCAGCGCGCCGAGGATCTCCTCGCGGCTGGCCGGGTCGAGGTTGTTGGTCGGCTCGTCGAGGAGCAGCACGTTCGCCGAGGACACCACGAGCGTGGCGAGGGCGAGGCGGGTCTTCTCGCCGCCGGAGAGGACACCGGCGGGCTTGTCGACGTCGTCGCCGGAGAACAGGAACGAGCCGAGCGTCTTGCGGACCTCCACCAGGTCCAGGTCGGGGGCGGCCGAGCGCATGTTCTCCAGGACCGTGCGCTCCGGGTCGAGGGTCTCGTGCTCCTGCGCGTAGTAGCCGAGCTTCAGGCCGTGGCCGGGGACGACGGCGCCCGTGTCGGGCTGCTCGACGCCGCCCAGCAGCCGCAGCAAGGTGGTCTTGCCGGCGCCGTTGAGGCCGAGGATGACGACGCGGCTGCCCTTGTCGATGGCCAGATCGACGTCGGTGAAGATCTCCAGCGAGCCGTACGACTTCGACAGGCCCTCGGCCATCAGCGGGGTCTTGCCGCAGGGCGCGGGCTCGGGGAAGCGCAGCTTGGCGACCTTGTCGGACTTCCGCTCGGCCTCCAGGCCGGCCAGCAGCTTGTCCGCCCGGCGGGCCATGTTCTGCGCGGCGACGGTCTTGGTGGCCTTGGCCCGCATCTTGTCGGCCTGCGAATGCAGCGCGGAGGCCTTCTTCTCGGCGTTCTGCCGCTCGCGCTTGCGGCGCTTCTCGTCGGCCTCGCGCTGCTGCTGGTAGAGCTTCCAGCCCATGTTGTAGACGTCGATCTGGGCGCGGTTGGCGTCCAGGTAGAACACCTTGTTGACGACCGTCTCCACCAGGTCGACGTCGTGGGAGATCACGATGAAGCCGCCGCGGTAGGTCTTGAGGTAGTCGCGCAGCCAGATGATCGAGTCGGCGTCGAGGTGGTTCGTGGGCTCGTCGAGCAGCAGCGTGTCCGCGTCGGAGAACAGGATCCGGGCCAGCTCGATACGCCGGCGCTGACCGCCGGAGAGCGTGTGCAGGGGCTGGCCGAGCACCCGGTCGGGCAGGTTCAGCGCGGCGGCGATGGTGGCGGCCTCGGCCTCGGCGGCGTACCCGCCCTTGGTGAGGAACTCCGTCTCCTGCCGCTCGTACTGCTTGAGGGCCTTCTCGCGGGTGGCGCCCTGGCCGTTGGCGATGCGCTGCTCGTTGTCGCGCATCTTGCGGATCAGTACGTCGAGGCCGCGCGCGGAGAGGATGCGGTCGCGGGCGAGGATGTCGAGGTCGCCGGTGCGGGGGTCCTGCGGGAGGTAGCCGACCTCGCCGGAGCGTGTGATGGTGCCGCCGGCGGGCATGCCCTCCCCCGCCAGGCACTTGGTGAGGGTGGTCTTCCCCGCGCCGTTGCGGCCGACCAGGCCGATGCGGTCGCCCTTGGCGACGCGGAAGGTGGCGTTTTCGATGAGGACGCGGGCACCGGCGCGCAGCTCGATACCGGAGGCGGAGATCACGGACAGACTCCAGGGCGGATACGGGGGCGGGATGGGCGGCTGAGGACGTTCCCGCCGTCTAATGCGCGAGGAGAAAGGCCATGGGGGACAGTCTAACGGGGCGGTGCAACCACTTTTTCTGCGTGCGGGTGTTCGGTTCGTCTCGCCGTGCTCGTCTCGCCGGGTCGTTGTCAGTGGTGGGTGCCAGACTGGGCAGCAGAACCGGATCATCGGATTTCCGGCGACCGAGCACAAGGACCGAGCACAAGGGAGTGATCGGTATGGCAGGCACGTCCGGCGGGCGTCCGAGCATCTACCCCACACTGCTGTACGCCGACGCGAAGGCGGCCGTCCGGCAGCTCACGGAGGCCTTCGGCTTTACGGAGCTGTCCGTGTTCGAGGGCGAGGACGGCGCGGTGATGCACGCCGAACTGGTGCAGGGCAACGGCGCGGTGATGATCGGCAGCAAGGGCACCGGCAGCGTCTTCGACAAGGCGATGAAGGACGCGGGGACGACCGGGGTGTACGTCGTCGTGGACGACGTGGACGCGCACCACCGCCGCGCCGTGGACCACGGCGCGGAGATCCTGATGCCCCCGACGGACCAGGACTACGGCTCGCGGGACTACATGGCCCGGGACCTCGAGGGCAACGTGTGGAGTTTCGGGACGTACGCGCCGGAGATACCGGGCTGACGGCCCGCTCCGGCGCGTCCGGCTAACTGCCTCCGGTGTGCACCTGGAAGGCGGCCCGGCGTACGGCCTTGGCCAGGGCCGGGTCGGGGTGTGCCGCGGCGAGGGCGACCAGGACCTGCACGGTCCGCGGGTGCCCCACGGCGCGCACCTCGTCCAGCAGCATCGGGACGGTCGGCTGCACGGCGGACTCCAGGTGGCGCACGAGGAGAGGCGCCTCACCGTGGTCGGCGACGGCGGCGGCGGTGTCCACCCACAGCCAGGTCGCCTCCTCCCGGGTGAGGACCTCGTGGGCGTCCTCGGGGTCCGTCCCGTCGTGCTCGGCCAGCCACAGCAGCGCGTACGGCCTGAGCGTCGGCTCGTCCAGCACGGCGCGGACGTCCGGCTCGGCGGGGGCGCCGACCACGCGCAGCGCCTCGAAGGCGAGGCCGCGCAGCAGAGCGTCCTCGCCACGGGCCGCGGCCAGGAGCTCGGTGACGGCGCTGCCGACGGTGCGGGCGGCGAGCCAGGCCCGGTACTCGGCGCGGGCCGCGTTCGGGCGCAGCTGGGCGCAGCCGCGGAGCATGTCCTCGGCCGCCTGCTCGATGTTCCCGGCGGGGCTCTGCGCGGCGACGCAGATCTGCTCCAGCTTGACCCAGACGGCCCAGCTGCCGAGCGGGGTGAGCGTGGCGTGGCCGTCGCCGTAGGTGAGGGCTCCCACGGAGGCGAGGGCGCGCAGGGCCCAGTCGAGGAGCGGGGCGAGGGGGGCGTCGGTGGGCGCCGGTGCGGCCGGCGGCTCGGGCTGCGGGCCGTAGGGGATCTCGCAGCGTGCGGTGCGCAGCTCGGTGACGCGCTGCTCCAGGAGGTCGAGGAGCTGCTCCACGGGGACGGGCCCGGCGGACAGCTGGAGGAAGGAGAGCACCTGCGGCATGGCCGAGACGACCTCGGCGACGGCGGCGGGCTCGTGGTCCTCGGGTTCCGGACAGGCCAGCGACCAGGCGTCGAAGAGGGCGACCCAGCCCCGCAGGACGGCACTGTCGTCGCGGTCCCAGGCGCGCAGCCGCCAGCCGGGGCGGGCGCTGTCGCCGTGCACCTCGACGAGACCGGCGAGCCGGGCGGTGTCCCAGTCGGCCCTGACCTGATCCGGGGTCAGGCCCAGCTCCTGGGCGGCCCGTTCGGCGGTCGCGGCGGAGAGAGTGGCCTTGCCGTCGGCGGTGGCGCTGCCCCGGCCGGGGCCGAGCTCGGTGTCGGCCCAGCGGGCGACGCGGGCCGCGTCGGCGAGACCTGAGCGTGCCATTCTGGCCAGCTCCGCCGGTGCCGGGGTGCCCTCCGGGGGGCGCGGTGCGGGGCGGCGCGAGCGCCGCTGGTTCATCGCTCTGGGGGCGGCGGCCAGGGGTCGCGGGCGGACGAGTCGAAGCCTGGAGTCGCGCGGGATACGGGACGTCACGAGGGCAGTCTTCCGGTTGACGGTCCGAAAACCCAAACGGAATGTCACGGCGGGCGACGGGGATGGCCAACGCACGGGGTCCCGTGAGTGGTCGAGGGCCGCAAACAGGCCAGTGGTACGACGCTAAACGGAATCCTCGCGACCGGTCTGCGCGGAGTGGGGCGGGGTGTGGTTGCGACGGGGCGAAGGGGGCGTGAACGGGAGGTGTGGAGGCCGGTGTGCGCGGCCAGGGGTCAGATGAGAGGTGTCAGGAAGCGCCGCAAGGCTTCCTCGTAGCCTTGCGGGTCGGCGTTCCACATCGCCGAGTGGGGCGCGTTGCCGACGGTGCGGAAGGCGACCATGTCGGGGCGGGCGTCGGCGAGCCGGCGGGAGAGCTGCCAGGGGGCCACCGTGTCGTCGGGTCCGTGGAGGACGAGTGCCGGGACCCGGAGTGCGGCTGCGGGGGATGCGCCGGGGACGCGGTCGCCGTGCAGACCGGTGCGGCCCTGTGCGGCGCGGACCGCCAGGGGCAGCAGCGCGCCCGGGGTGCGGCGGGCCGCGGCGAGGGCGCGCAGGGTGGTCTCCCAGCTGAGCACCGGGGAGTCCAGGACGAGCCCGGAGACGCGGTCGCGCAGCCCCGACTGCGCGGCGGCGTGCAGGGCCATGGTGGCGCCGGTGGACCAGCCGTGCAGAACGACCTGGCGGGCGCCGGAGCGCACGGCGTAGCGGATCGCCGCGTCGAGGTCGCGCCACTCGGTCTCGCCGAGGTGGTTCAGGCCGTCGGGCGGGCGGGGTGCGCCCAGGTCGCCGCGGTAGGCGAGGGCGAGCACGGGGAAGTGGTTGCGGTGCAGGAACCCCATGACGTTCATGGCGAGTTCCCGGGTGGTGCCGAGGCCGTGCACGGCGATCACCCAGGTGTCCCGGGCGCCGGGCACGAACCAGGCGGGCAGGGGGCCGAGTTCGCCGGGGATGTCGACGTCGGCGTGTTCGATGCCGAGGGCGGCGCTCGGATTGCCGACGTAGACGTTCGGGGTGAGCCAGGCCCTGTCGCCGGGTTCCAGGGTGCCGTGCGTGACGCTCTCCAGGCGGCGTACGACGGTGTCGGCGGTGTCCGAGGCGCCGGCCAGGACGGGTCCGACGACCGCGTGGGAACCGTCGCCGGACAGGCCGTAGCGGCCGGGCCGCAGGGCGGCCAGGTCCCGGGTGAGGCTGATCTGCCCCGCGGCGGTGCCGTGCACGGTGAGCCGGGGCTCGGTGGGCAGGGGCCTGCCGGGAGACGCCTTGAGCGCGGCGTCACTGGCGAACCGTCCGGCGGCCACGGCGGCCGCACCGAACCCGATCACGGCGGTGACGGCAGCGGCCGTCGCTCTGGCAGTGCGCACAAGCTCCAGTGTCCCGGCGGACCGGGCGACGGACCAGTGGGCGGCAGCGGCGGGGTGACGGGCCCCGGGGGGGCAGCGCAGGGCCGGGCGGGCCGTACCGTGCGTCCGGGCGGACGTCAGCCGCGCTGCCCGTAGCCCCGCAGTCGTTCCTGGACCTCCGCCAGCTGCTCCTCCGACAGCAGGCTCGGGGACAGGCCCGGGACCGATGTGGCGGTCAGCCACAGGCGGCACATCCATTCCAGCTGGGCCGTGCGGTCGTAGGCCTGGTCCAGGGACGCGCCGTAGGTGACGGTGCCGTGGTTCTGGAGGAGGCAGCCGGAGCGGTCGGCGAGGGCGCGGAGCATGTTCTCGGCCAGCTCGGCGGTGCCGTACGTGGCGTACGGGGCGACCCGGACGGGTCCGCCGAGCGCGGCGGCCATGTAGTGGATCAGCGGCAGCTCGCTCACGAGCGTCGAGACGGCCGTCGCGTGCACGGCGTGGGTGTGGACGACGGCACGGGCGCCGGTCGTGCGGTAGACCGCGAGGTGCATGGGCAGCTCGCTGGTGGGGACGAGCGTGCCGAGGACCTGCCGGCCGTCGAGGCCGACGCCCGTCACGTCGTCCGGCTGCAGCCGGTCGTAGGGGACGCCCGAGGGCGTGACCAGGACCGTGTCCCCGACGCGCACCGAGACGTTCCCGGACGTGCCGACGACGAGCCCGTCGGAGACGGTCCGGCGGGCGGTCGTGACGAGTTCCTCCCAGGCGCGCGCCTCCTCGGGGTGCGCGCCTCTGCGCCGCGACTCCCCCACGTCTCGCGTGTCCCGCCCGTCGCCTCGCTGCTCAGCCATGCGCCGATCCTGCCAGGCGGTCCCTCAACGCGCCGCAGGGCGGGTCCACTTCAGGCCGGAGCCGTGTATACGAAAAGGTGCATACCACCCAGCCTCCAGGGCGGAACCCTGAGCATCGATTGCGGACACCCCTGCGCCCCTCTCAGTTCATCTTCCGTTCACTCGGGTTACCTACGGTCGACGAGCCAACGACCTCGAACGATTGCCTGGGTAAATGGAAAGCTTCTCGCTGATCCTCGCGATTGTGGTGGTAACCGCACTCGCGTTCGATTTCACGAACGGTTTCCACGACACCGCGAACGCGATGGCCACGACCATTTCCACGGGCGCCATGAGGCCCAAGGTCGCCGTCGCCATGTCCGCCGTCCTCAACCTGGTCGGCGCCTTCCTGTCGGTGGAAGTCGCCAACACGATCTCCAAGGGTCTCGTCGACGAGACCGGCATCCGTCCCGAGGTCATCTTCGCCGCCCTGGTCGGCGCGATCCTCTGGAACCTGCTGACCTGGCTGGTCGGCCTGCCGTCGAGTTCCTCGCACGCCCTGATGGGCGGGCTGATCGGCGCCACGATCGCCTCGGCGGGCGTCGGCGCGGTCCACGGCGACGTGCTGGTCACCAAGGTCCTGATCCCGGCGATCGCCGCCCCGCTGGTCGCGGGCATGGCGGCGATGCTCGCGACCCGGCTGACGTACTCCCTCGGCAAGAAGGCCGACGGCAAGGCCTCCGAGAAGGGCTACCGGGCCGGCCAGATCGCCTCCGCGGGTCTGGTCTCCCTGGCCCACGGCACCAACGACGCCCAGAAGACGATGGGTGTCATCACCCTCGCCCTGGTCGCCGGCGGCGCCGTCGCCCCCGACTCCGACCCGCCCATGTGGGTCATCCTCTCGGCGGGCATCGCCATCGCGCTCGGCACGTACCTGGGCGGCTGGCGCATCATCCGCACCATGGGCAAGGGCCTGACCGACCTCCAGCCGCAGCAGGGCTTCGCCGCCCAGACCAGCGCGGCCACGGTCATCCTGGCCTCCTCGCACATCGGCTTCTCCCTCTCCACCACCCACTCCGTCTCCGGCTCGGTGATGGGCGCGGGGCTCGGCCGCAAGGGCGGTGTCGTCCGCTGGTCGACGGCGACGCGGATGTTCGTCGCGTGGGGCCTGACGCTGCCGGCGGCGGCCCTGGTGGGCGCGCTCGCCGAGTACGTCACCGGCTTCGGCAGCTGGGGCACCGCGGTGGTGGCCGTCTTCCTCGTCGCCTCCAGCGCGGCGATCTGGAAGCTCTCGCGGCGTGAGGTCGTCGACCACACCAACGTCAACGACGCCGACGAGGCGGAGCCGGCCGGTGTGGTGACCACGGCGATGGCCGCGGTGACGCCGCCGCCGGCCGGCACGGCGACGGAGGACCCGGTGCCGTCGTTCCCGGCCCAGGCCGCCGCCGAGCGGACGCCCTCGACGACGACCACCGTCTGACCCCGCCGACCGGTAACAAGGAAGAGTCTCCGATATGAAGATCGACTGGGCGGCCCTCGGCTCCGTCTTCGGCGTCAGCCTCGTGGTCACCGTGGCCCTGGTGGGCCTGTTCACCCTCGGCATCACCGGCCTGTCCCGCCGCGAACGGGCGGTGGCCCAGGGCGGCTCCGCGGGCCTCGCGGTCACCGGCGCGTACGCGTGCTTCGCCGCGTGCGCGGCGGCTGTGGGATACGGGATCTATCTGATCGTGGCCTGACGGCCCGACCGCACGAGGTTCCCGCCGGGCGGGACAGGACTTCGGTCCTGTCCCGCCCGGTCGTCGTGTGCCAGGGGGTGGTGGTGTGGGCTTCTGCACACTCTCCCCTCGCAGGTCAACGGCAAGTTGACGGCTGAACCCGGCCGTGGTGGACTGCCGGGGCCATTAACGGCGGCAGGAGAGGAAGCCGGTGGAAGTCCGGCGCGGTCCCGCCACTGTCACCGGGGTAGCAATCCCCGGGAGCCAGGAACTCTCACCGCCGGTCTAGTCGAACCAGGGCGTGGACACCCTGAGTGAGGACATATCGCCATGCGCGGCTGCCGATCGAGGTTCAGTACCCCACCCCTGACCACTCCTGCGGCCGGCTGAGCCCATGGGTGCCGGTCGCGTCTTCGCGTACGGCGCCGCCGCCGGTCTGATCGGTGACCTGCTGCTCGGCGATCCCCGCCGGGGGCATCCGGTCGCCGTGTTCGGACGGGCCGCGGGCGCCGTGGAACGGGTGTTGTGGCGGGACCACCGGGGGTGGGGCGCCCTGCACACCGCGGTGTGCGCCGGAGGAGCCGTCGCGCTCGGGGGCGTCGCCGCGCGTGCCGTGCGGAACTCCGCCGTCGCCTCCGTCGCCCTGACCAGTGCCGCCACCTGGGCCGTGGTCGGGGGGACTTCACTCGCGCGGGAGGCACAGGCCATCGGGCGTGCCCTGGAGGCGGGGGACGTCGACGGCGCCCGGGCGCGGCTGCCGCATCTGTGCGGGCGGGATCCGCAGGCGCTCGACGCCGACGGGATCGCCCGGGCCGTGGTCGAGTCCGTCGCCGAGAACACCTCCGACGCGGTCGTGGGGGCGCTCGTGTGGGGGGCCGTCGGCGGTGTGCCGGGGCTCCTCGGGTTCCGGGCCGTCAACACCCTCGACGCCATGGTCGGGCACAAGTCGGCCCGGTACCGGCGCTATGGGTGGGCCTCCGCCCGGCTGGACGATCTCGCGGGCTGGCCGGGGGCCCGGCTGACCGCCGTGCTCGCGACCCTGGCAGGCGACGATCCACAGGGAGCCGTACAGGCCTGGCGGGCCGACGCCGCCAAGCATCCGAGCCCCAACGCCGGGCCCGTGGAGGCCTCGTTCGCGGGGGCGCTCGGGGTACGGCTGGGCGGGACCTTGTCGTACGGCGGGCGCGTCGAGCACCGGCCCGTGCTCAACACGGCCGGGCGCGCCGTCGCCACCCGGGACATCGAACGGGCCGTACGGCTGTCCAGGCGTGTCGGCTGGCTCGCGCTCGGCGTCTGTGTCGCCGCGCGCCGCATCGCGAAAGGGCGTACGTCATGACGGGCGGTGGGCTTCTGGTCGCCGGTACCACCTCCGACGCGGGCAAGAGCGTCGTGACCGCCGGGATCTGCCGATGGCTGGTGCGGCAGGGCGTCAAGGTCGCGCCCTTCAAAGCGCAGAACATGTCCCTCAACTCCTTCGTCACGAAGGAAGGCGCCGAGATCGGGCGGGCGCAGGCCATGCAGGCGCAGGCCTGCCGCGTCGAGCCGACCGCGCAGATGAACCCGGTGCTGCTCAAGCCCGGAGGCGAGAGCAGCAGCCAGGTCGTGCTGCTGGGCAAGCCGGTCGGGGAGCTCAGCGCACGCGGCTACCACGGCGGACGGCAGCAGAAGCTGCTCGGGACCGTGCTGGACTGCCTGGAGCAGTTGCGGGGCACGTATGACGCGGTGATCTGTGAGGGGGCGGGCAGTCCGGCCGAGATCAATCTGCGGCGGACCGACATCGTCAACATGGGGATCGCCCGGGGCGCCGGGCTCCCCGTGCTCGTCGTCGGCGACATCGACCGGGGCGGTGTGTTCGCCTCGTTCTTCGGGACGGTCGCGCTGCTGTCGCCCGAGGACCAGGAGTGCGTCGCCGGGTTCCTCGTCAACAAGTTCCGGGGGGACGTCTCCCTGCTGGAGCCGGGGCTCGACATGCTCCAGCGCCTCACCGGGCGGCGGACGTACGGCGTCCTGCCCTTCCGGCACGGGCTGGGGATCGACGAGGAGGACGGGCTGCGCGTCTCCCTGCGGGGGACGGTCCGGGAGTCCGTCGTCGCCCCGCCGGTCGGCGAGGACGTGCTGCGCGTCGCCGTGTGCGCCGTTCCGCTCATGTCCAACTTCACCGACGTCGACGCGCTGGCCGCCGAACCCGGTGTCGTCGTGCGGTTCGTGGACCGGCCGGAGGAACTCGCCGACGCCGACCTCGTCATCGTGCCCGGGACCCGGGGGACCGTCCGTGCGCTGGAGTGGCTGCGGGAGCGGGGGCTCGCCGAGGCCCTGGTCCGCAGGGCCGCCGAGCAGCGGCCCGTCCTCGGGATCTGCGGCGGTTTCCAGATCCTCGGCGAGCACATCGAGGACGACGTGGAGAGCCGCCGGGGTCATGTCGACGGGCTCGGGGTCCTGCCCGTGCGGGTGCGGTTCGCCCGCGAGAAGACCCTCACGCGGCCGGAGGGCGAGGCCCTCGGGGAGCGCGTCGAGGGGTACGAGATCCACCACGGGGTCGCCGACGTGACCGGAGGGAACCCCTTCTTGGACGGCTGCCGGGTCGGCCAGGCCTGGGGCACGCACTGGCACGGCTCGCTGGAGTCGGACGGGTTCCGGCGGGCCTTCCTGCGCGAGGTGGCGGCCGCCGCGGGGCGCCGCTTCGTGCCGGCGCCGGACACCTCGTTCGCCGCGCTGCGCGAGGAGCAGTTGGACCGGCTCGGCGACCTGATCGAACAGCACGCGGACACGGACGCGCTGTGGCGACTCATCGAGTCGGGCGCGCCGCGAGGACTGCCCTTCATTCCACCGGGAGCGCCCGCATGAGCACTGTGTTGTTGTTGTCGACCGCCGACACGGACCTGCTGGCGGCCCGGGCCGCCTCCGGTGCCTCGTACCGGATCGGCAACCCGACCCGCGTGGACGTCCAGGAGGAGCTTCCGGCCCTGCTCGACGGCGCGGACATCGCCGTCGTACGGCTGCTCGGCGGCAAGCGGGCCTGGGAGGACGGGCTCGCCGCGCTGAAGGCCTCCGGTGTCCCGACCGTGCTGCTGGGCGGCGAGGCGGTGCCCGACGCGGAGCTGATGGCCGAGTCGTCGGTGCCGGCCGGTGTCGTGGCGGAGGCGCTGAAGTACCTCGTGGAGGGCGGGCCGGACAACCTCACCGAGCTGGCGCGGTTCCTGTCCGACACCGTGCTGCTCACGGGCGAGGGTTTCGCCGCGCCGCAGCGGATGCCGGAGTACGGCGTCCGGGGCGAGCGCGCGCAGGTCGAGGGCCGGCCGACCGTCGGCGTGCTCTTCTACCGGGCGCACGAGCTGAGCGGCAACACCGCCTTCGTGGACACCCTGTGCGACGCGATCGAGGCGCGGGGCGCCAACGCGCTCCCCGTGTACTGCGGTTCCCTGCGCGGGGCCGACGCGGGGCTGTACGAGATCCTCGGCCGGGCGGACGCCCTCGTCGCCACCGTCCTCGCCGCCGGCGGCACCCACGCCTCGCAGGCCTCGGCGGGCGGTGACGAGGAATCCTGGGACATCGGCGCCCTCGCGGAGCTGAACGTCCCCGTGCTGCAAGGACTGTGCCTGACGACCTCACGGCGCGTCTGGGAGGCGTCGGACGCCGCCCTGTCCCCCATGGACGCCGCGATGCAGGTGGCGATCCCGGAGTTCGACGGGCGGCTGATCACCGTGCCGTTCTCGTTCAAGGAGCAGGGCGCGGACGACGTGCCCGTGTACGTCGCCGACCCGGAGCGGGCCGCGCGGGTCGCCGGGATCGCCGTACGGCACGCGCGGTTGAAGCACAAGGCGAACGCCGAGAAGAAGCTCGCGCTCGTCTTCACCGCGTACCCGACCAAGCACTCGCGGGTCGGCAACGCCGTCGGGCTGGACACCCCGGCCTCGGCGGTGCGGGTGCTGGACGCCCTCAGGGACGCCGGGTACGGCCTCACCGAGTACCCCGCGGGCGGCGACGAGCTGATCCACCGGCTCATCGCGGCCGGCGGGCACGACGTGGAGTGGCTGACGGACGAGCAGCTGGCCGCCGCGCCCGCGCGGGTGCCGCTGGCGGACTACCGGGCCTGGTTCGACCAGCTCGACCCGGAGCTGCGGGACGCCATGACCGAGGCGTGGGGCGAGCCGCCGGGCAGCCTCTACGTCGACGGGGACGACATCGTGCTGGCATCCCTGCAATTCGGGAACGTCGTGGTGATGATCCAGCCGCCGCGCGGCTTCGGGGAGAACCCGATCGCGATCTACCACGACCCGGACATGCCGCCCTCCCACCACTACCTGGCGGCCTACCGCTGGCTGGAGAACAGTTTCGGCGCGGACGCGATCGTGCACATGGGCAAGCACGGGACGCTGGAGTGGCTCCCCGGCAAGGGACTCGGGCTCAGCGCCGGGTGCGCCCCGGACGCCGTGCTCGGGGAACTGCCCCTGATCTACCCGTTCATCGTCAACGACCCCGGCGAGGGCACCCAGGCCAAGCGGCGCGGGCACGCCACGGTCGTCGACCACCTCGTGCCGCCGATGGCCCGCGCCGACACCTACGGCGACCTGGCCAAGCTGGAGCAGCTCCTGGACGAGTACGCGCTCGTCTCCGACCTGGACCCGGCGAAGGCCCCGGCCGTGCGCGCGCAGATCTGGACCCTCGTCAAGGCCGCCGAGCTGCACCACGACCTGCACGTCGACGAGCAGCCGGACGACGAGGCGTTCGACGAGTTCGTCATGCACATCGACGGCTATCTGTGCGAGATCAAGGACGTGCAGATCCGCGACGGCCTGCACGTCCTGGGCGGTGGCCCGGTCGGTGAGCCGCGCGTCAACCTCGTGCTGGCGGTGCTGCGCGCCTCGCAGGTGTGGGGCGGGCAGGCCGACGCGCTGCCGGGGCTCAGGGCGGCGCTGGCGGAGCACTTCGGGCTGGTGGAGAAGGAGCTGCTGGCCGAGCCGGGCGCTCCGCTGAAGGTGCCGGCGGAGCTGACGGGCCTGGTGGCGGGGCCGGCCCGCACCGCCGCCGACGCGATCGACCTGCTGGAGCAGCTCTGCCGGCGGATCGCGGAGGGCATGGAGGAGCGCGGCTGGGCGGTCGCCGAAGTTCCGGCGCTGGTCCGGGGGGTGCTCGGCGGGGAAGTCCCCGACGCGGTGGCGGTACTGGAGTTCGCCTGCACGGAGGTCGTGCCGCGTCTGGCCAGGACCACCGACGAGATCGGGCACATCCTGCGGGCGCTGGACGGCGGTTACGTCCCGGCGGGTCCCTCCGGTTCGCCGACCCGCGGCCTGGTCAACGTCCTGCCGACGGGACGCAACTTCTACTCCGTCGACCCCAAGGCGATTCCGTCCCGGCTGAGCTGGGAGGTCGGGCAGTCGCTCGCGGACTCGCTGGTGCAGCGGTACCTGACCGACACCGGTGAGTACCCGAAGTCCGTCGGCCTGACGGTGTGGGGCACCTCGGCCATGCGCACCCAGGGCGACGACATCGCCGAGATCCTGGCGCTGCTGGGCTGCCGGCCGGTGTGGGACGACGCCTCGCGCCGGGTGACCGGGTTCGAGGTGATCCCCCCGGAGGAGCTCGGCCGGCCGCGCATCGACGTGACGGTCCGCATCTCCGGCTTCTTCCGAGACGCGTTCCCGCACGTGGTCGGGCTGATCGACGACGCCGTACGCACGGTCGCCGAGCTGGACGAGCCCGCCGAGCAGAACTACGTCCGGGCGCACGCCGACGAGGACACCGCCGAGCACGGCGACCGGCGCCGGGCGACCGCCCGGATCTTCGGCTCCAAGCCGGGGGCGTACGGGGCCGGCCTGCTGCCACTGATCGACGCCCGCAACTGGCGCTCCGACGCGGACCTCGCCGAGGTGTACGCGGTGTGGGGCGGCTACGCCTACGGGCGGGGGCTCGACGGGCGGGCCGCGCGCGGGGACATGGAGACGGCGTTCCGGCGGATCGCGGTCGCCGCGAAGAACGTCGACACGCGGGAGCACGACCTCGTCGACGCCGACGACTACTTCCAGTACCACGGCGGCATGGTCGCCATGGTCCGCCATCTGACGGGCGCGAGCCCCGAGGCGTACGTAGGCGACTCGGCCACCCCGGACCAGGTGAAGACCCGCACGCTGGGCGAGGAGACCCACCGGGTGTTCCGCGCCCGGGTGGTCAACCCGCGCTGGATGGCGGCCATGCGGCGGCACGGCTACAAGGGTGCCTTCGAGATGGCCGCGACGGTGGACTACCTGTTCGGGTACGACGCCACGGCCGGGGTCGTGGACGACTGGATGTACGAGAAACTCAGCGCCGAGTACGTCTTCGACCCGGAGAACCGGGAGTTCATGAAGACGTCCAACCCGTGGGCGCTGCGCGGCATCACCGAGCGGCTGCTGGAGGCCGCCGACCGCGGACTGTGGGCGGAGCCGGACGCTCAGACGCTGGACCGGCTGCGTGCCACGTACCTGGAACTCGAAGGCGACTTGGAAGGTGACGACAAGTGAGCACCCCGTTCCCGTTCACGGCCGTGGTGGGCCAGGACGACCTGCGGCTGGCGCTGCTGCTGAACGCCGTGTCGCCGGCGGTCGGCGGTGTGCTGGTGCGCGGTGAGAAGGGCACCGCCAAGTCGACGGCCGTGCGGGCGCTGTCCGCGCTCATGCCTCAGGTGGACGTCGTCCCCGGCTGCCGCTTCTCCTGCGACCCCGCCTCCCCCGACGCCGCCTGCCCCGACGGGCCGCACGCTCCGGGAACCGCCGGCCAGGCCCGTCCGGCCCGGATGGTCGAACTGCCCGTCGGTGCCTCCGAGGACCGGCTGGTGGGCGCGCTGGACATCGAGCGGGCGCTGTCAGAAGGCGTGAAGGCCTTCGAGCCGGGCCTGCTGGCCGCCGCGCACCGCGGCATCCTCTACGTGGACGAGGTCAACCTCCTCCACGACCACCTGGTCGACCTGTTGCTGGACGCGGCGGCGATGGGCGCCTCATACGTGGAGCGCGAGGGCGTCTCCGTACGGCACGCGGCCCGCTTCCTGCTCGTCGGCACCATGAACCCCGAGGAGGGCGAGCTGCGGCCGCAGTTGCTCGACCGGTTCGGGCTGACCGTCGAGGTCGCGGCCTCGCGGGAGCCCGACCAGCGGGTCGAGGTCGTCCGGCGGCGGCTCGCCTACGACGCCGATCCCGACGGCTTCGCGACCCGGTGGGCGGACGAGGAGGCCGACGTACGGGCGCGGATCGTCGCGGCACGGGAGCTGCTGCCGTCCGTGCGGCTGGGCGACGCGGCGCTGCGGCAGATCGCGGCGACCTGCGCGGCCTTCGAGGTCGACGGCATGCGCGCCGACATCGTGATGGCCCGCACGGCGACGGCGCTGGCGGCCTGGGCGGGGCGTACGGACGTGCTCGCCGAGGACGTACGGCAGGCCGCGCTGCTCGCGCTGCCGCACCGCCGGCGGCGCAACCCCTTCGACGCACCCGGTCTTGACGAGGACAAGCTGGACGAGACGCTGGAGGAGTTCTCCGGGGACGACGACCCGGACCCGGATCCCGATCCCGATCCCGACCAGGGGCCGGACGGGCCCGGCGGGCAGCCGGAGCCCGAGGACGGGCCGCAGGGTGACGACACCGGCGCCACGCCCGAGGCCGGGGAGAACGGGCAGCCGCAGCCGTCGGGTGCCGGTGAGCAGTCGGCCGTACGGGCGGCCGAGCCGTTCCGTACCAAGGTGCTGAGCGTGCCCGGGATCGGCGAGGGCGCCGCCGGGCGGCGTTCGCGGGCGCGGACCGAGCACGGGCGCACGACCGGCTCCCGTCGGCCCCGGGGCACGCTCACCAAGCTGCACCTGGCGGCGACCGTGCAGGCCGCGGCGCCGCACCAGCGGGCGCGCGGACGGTCCGGGCCGGGTCTTGTCGTGCGCCGGGACGATCTGCGGCAGGCGACCCGCGAGGGGCGCGAGGGCAACCTCGTGCTGTTCGTCGTGGACGCCTCCGGGTCGATGGCGGCGCGGCAGCGGATGAGCGCCGTGAAGGGGGCCGTGCTGTCGCTGCTGCTGGACGCCTACCAGCGGCGGGACAAGGTGGGTCTGGTGACGTTCCGGGGTTCGGGCGCGGACGTCGCGCTGCCGCCGACCTCGTCCGTGGACGCGGCGGCGGCCCGGCTGGAGTCGCTGCCGACCGGCGGGCGGACGCCGCTCGCCGCCGGGCTGCTGCGCGCGCACGACGTGCTGCGGGTGGAGCGGCTGCGGGATCCGGCGCGGCGGCCGCTGGTCGTGCTGGTGACGGACGGGCGGGCCACCGGAGGTCCGGAGCCGGTCGCCCTGGCCGGGCGGGCGGCACGGCTGTTCGCGGCCGAGGGTGTCGCGTCCGTCGTCGTGGACTGCGAGTCGGGGCCGGTGCGGCTGGGGCTCGCCGGGCAGCTCGCCGGCGAACTGGGCGGCACCGCCGTCACGCTGGACGAGCTGCGGGCCGACTCGATCGCCGGGCTGGTCAGGGATGTACAGGGGAATTCGAGGAGGGCCGCGTAATGCCGCAGGGACAGCCGAGTGTGATTCCGGACGATGGTCTGACGACCCGGCAGCGCCGGAACCGGCCGCTGGTGGTCGTGCACACGGGCGTCGGCAAGGGCAAGTCGACGGCCGCCTTCGGGCTCGCGCTGCGGGCCTGGAACCAGGGCTGGCCGATCGGGGTGTTCCAGTTCGTCAAGTCGGCGAAGTGGAAGGTCGGCGAGGAGAACGCGCTGCGCGTCCTCGGCGCCTCTGGTGAGGGCGGGTCCGTCGCCTGGCACAAGATGGGCGAGGGCTGGTCCTGGGTGCAGCGCGACGCGCAGCTGGACAACGAGGAGAAGGCCCGGGAGGGCTGGGAGCAGGTCAAGCGGGACCTGGCGGCGGAGACGTACCGGCTGTACGTGCTGGACGAGTTCGCCTACCCGATGCACTGGGGGTGGGTGGACACGGACGAGGTCGTGGACGTCCTGCGGAACCGGCCCGGTACGCAGCATGTGGTGATCACCGGGCGCAACGCTCCCGAGAAGCTCGTGGACTTCGCCGACCTCGTGACCGACATGTCGAAGGTGAAGCACCCGATGGACGCGGGGCAGAAGGGGCAGAGGGGCATCGAGTGGTGATGTCCTCGTCCGTGCCCCGGCTGGTCGTCGCCGCGCCCTCGTCGGGCAGTGGCAAGACCACCGTCGCCACGGGGCTGATGGCCGCGTTCGCCGCGCGGGGGCTCGCCGTGTCCCCGCACAAGGTCGGGCCGGACTACATCGACCCCGGGTACCACGCGCTCGCGACCGGGCGGGTGGGGCGCAACCTCGACGCGTATCTGTGCGGTCCTGAGCTGGTCGGGCCGCTGTTCCTGCACGGGGCGCGCGGGTGTGATCTCGCCGTCGTCGAGGGCGTGATGGGGCTGTACGACGGGGCCGCCGGGGAAGGGGAGCTGGCCTCGACGGCTCATGTCGCGAAGCTGTTGCGGGCGCCGGTGGTGCTGGTCGTCGACGCGTCGTCGCAGTCGCGGTCGGTGGCGGCGCTGGTGCACGGGTTCGTCTCCTGGGATCCGGAGGTGCGGGTCGGGGGCGTGATCCTGAACAAGGTCGCGTCGGACCGGCACGAGGAGATGCTGCGCGAGGCCATGGAGCAGGTGGGCGTGCCCGTGCTCGGGGTGTTGCGGCGGGCTCCGCAGGTGGACACGCCGTCGCGGCATCTGGGGCTGGTGCCGGTCGCCGAGCGGCGGGCGGAGGCCGTGGAGGCGGTTGCGGCGATGGCCGCGCAGGTCTCCGACGGTTGTGATCTGGACGCGTTGGCGGGGCTGGCCCGCAGTGCGGGGGCGTTGTCGTGCGAGGCCTGGGACGCGGCTGCGGCCGTGGCTTCCCCGCCCCCGCCGCCCCTACCCTCCCCCAAGCTCTCGGCTTCGCCCGAGCAGGGGGGACCCCCATCGTCCTCCAGGGGCTCCGCCCCTTCGACCCCGCCGGGGGGCTCCGCCCCCCGGGGCCCCCGCGGGGGCTTTGCCCCCTGCACCCCCACCGGGGCTGCCGCCCCGGACCCCCATCGGCCTGAACGGCCTCGTCCTCAATCACCGGACAGGCTGGTTGTTGCTGTCGCCGGTGGTTCCGCGTTCACCTTCTCCTACGCCGAGCACACCGAGCTGCTCGCCGCCGCCGGCGCCGACGTCGTGCCCTTCGATCCGCTGCGGGACAAGGAACTGCCCGAAGGGACGCGCGGGTTGGTGATCGGGGGCGGGTTCCCCGAGGTGTACGCCGCCGAGCTGTCCGCCAATGAACCTCTGCGCAAGGCCGTTGCCCATCTGGCGGAGAGCGGTGCGCCCGTGGCCGCCGAGTGTGCCGGGCTGCTGTATCTGTGCCGGGAGCTGGACGGGCAGCCGATGTGCGGGGTGCTGGACGCCGGGGCGCGGATGACCGGGCGGCTGACCCTGGGGTACCGGGACGCGGTGGCCGTCGGCGACAGTGTGCTCGCGGCGGCGGGGACACGGATGCGGGGGCACGAGTTCCACCGGACCGCCGTGGAGCCCGGGGCGGGGGCCGAACCCGCCTGGGGCCTCAAAACCCCTCAGCGGCGCGTCGAGGGGTTCGTACGGCGCGGTGTGCACGCGAGCTATCTGCACACGCACTGGGCCGCGGAGCCCGGTGTCGCCCGTCGGTTCGTGGAGAGGTGCCGGACGTCATGAGCAGCAGGCTGGTCGGTGTCGGGGTCGGGCCGGGGGATCCGGAGCTGGTGACCGTCAAGGGCGTGAACGCCCTACGGGAAGCCGAGGTCGTCGTCGTGCCCGTGATGGACACGGGCGAGCGCGGGCGCGCCGAGGCGACCGTGCTGCACTACGTGCCCGAGGAGAAGGTCGTCCGGGTCGTGTTCGCGCTGAACGAGCGGAGTGACCGGGCGCGGCGCGAGGCGGCCTGGGACGCGGCGGGCGAGCGGGTGGCCGAGCTGCTGCGCGGGCACGGTGCCGTCGCCTTCGCGACCATCGGGGACCCCAACGTGTACTCCACGTTCACCTATCTCGCGCAGACCATCGCCGAGCTGGTGCCGGGGACCGTCGTCGAGACCGTGCCCGGGATCACCGCCATGCAGGACCTCGCCGCGCGGTCGGGCGCCGTGCTGACCGAGGGGACCGAGCCGCTCACGCTCGTGCCCGTCACGGCGGGGTCGGCCGTGCTCAAGGAGGCCCTCGCCGGGCCCGGCACGGTCGTCGCCTACAAGTTCGGGCGGCAGGCGCACGAGGTCGCCGACGCACTGCGGGAGACCGGGCGGATCGGTGACGCCGTGTGGGGGTCGGCGCTGGGGCTGACGGAGGAGTCGATCCGGCCGGCCGCCGAACTCGACGGCACTCCCCTGCCCTATCTGTCGACGCTCATCTCCCCCGCCCGGCGCGACGGCGGGCGGGGCGGAAAGCTCTGACCCGCCCGTGCGCCAACCCGCCCACCGGAACCCCCTGTACGAGAGGACCAACCCATGGCCGACGCCCCCACGGGCAAGGTGACCTTCGTCGGTGCCGGCCCCGGCGCCGCCGACCTGCTGACGTTCCGTGCCGCACGGGCCATCGCCGAGGCCGACGTGGTGATCTGGGCGGCGAGCCTGGTCCAGGCGGAGGTTCTCCAGCACGCGCGCGAGGACGCGGAGATCCTCGACTCGGCGGCCCTGTCCCTGGAGGACGTCGTGGCCGTGTACGAGCGGGCGCGCGAAGAGGGGCTGAAGGTGGCCCGGATCCACTCCGGTGACCCCGCCCTGTGGGGCGGCACCCAGGAGCAGCTCGACCGGTGTGCCGAGATCGGCCTGGCGACCGAGGTCGTGCCCGGGGTGTCCGCCTTCTCCGCCGTCGCCGCGCTCGCGCAGCGCGAACTGACCATTCCCGAGGTCGCGCAGTCCGTCGTCCTGACCCGGCTCGGCGGCGGCAAGACGCCCATGCCACCCGGTGAGGAGGTCCGCGAGTTCGCCCGGCACGGCACCACCATGGCGATCTTCCTCTCCGCCGCCCGCAGCGGGCAGCTCGTGCGGGAGCTGCTGGAGGGCGGTTATCCGACGACGACCCCGGTCATGGTCGCGTACCAGGCGACCTGGCCGGAGGAGCTGATCGTGAAGTGCACGGTCGGCACGCTGGAGGAGACGGTCAAGGAACACAAGCTCTGGAAGCACACCCTGTTCCTGGTCGGCCCGGCGCTCGACGCGCACGGCACGCGCTCGCACCTGTACCACCCGGGTCACTTCCACGGCTACCGCAAGGCCGACCCGGAGGCCCGCAAGGCCCTGCGCGAACGGGGTGCCCGCACATGATCGCGCGGTCTGTCGAAGAGGACGCAGGAATCGCAGAAGGAGTCGCTCAGTGATCGGCCTCATTTCCGCCACCGCGGCGGGAGCGGCCGCGCGGGACCGGCTGGCCGCCGCGTGGCCGGACCGCACGCGCGTGTACGAGGGTCCCGTCGGGGACGCCGTACGGGCCGCGTTCGCGCAGTGCGAGCAGCTCGTGTGCTTCCTGGCGACGGGGGCGGTGGTGCGGCTGGTGGCTCCGCTGCTGGCCGGCAAGACGGCGGACCCGGGCGTGGTGTGCGTCGACGAGGGCGGGCGGTTCGCGGTGTCCCTGGTGGGCGGACATGCGGGCGGGGCCAATGAACTCGCCCGGGAGGTCGGGGAGTTGCTGGGCGCCGAGCCGGTGGTGACCACGGCGACCGACGCCGTGGACCTGGCCGGTCTCGACACCCTCGGCCTGCCCGTGGAGGGCGATGTCGCCGGGGTCTCGCGGGCGTTGCTGGACGGTGAGGCGGTGGCGCTGCCGGCCGAGGTGGCCTGGCCGCTGCCGCCGCTCCCGGTGGCCGCGGAGGGGTCGTACACGATCCGGCTGACCGACCGGCTCGTCGAGGCGGCCGAGCGGGAGGTGGTGCTGCGTCCGCCGTCGCTGGTCGTCGGGGCCGGGGCGTCGAAGGGCGCTCCCGTCGAGGAGGTGCTCGGGCTGATCGAGGGCGCCCTGCGGGAGGCCGGGCTGTGCGCGGCGTCGGTCGCCGAGCTGGCCACCGTCGACGCCAAGGCCGGGGAGCCCGGCCTCGTCGAGGCCGCGCGGCGGCTCGGTGTGCCCCTGGTGACGTACTCCGCCGGGGAGTTGGCCGCCGTCGACGTGCCCAATCCGTCCGACGCGCCGCTCGCCGCCGTCGGTACGCCCTCGGTCGCGGAGGCCTCGGCACTTCTGCGTGGCGGCGAACTCCTGGTCCCCAAGCGGAAGTCCGCCATGGCGACCTGTGCCGTCGTACGGCGCCCGGGGCGCGGACGGCTCGCGGTGGTCGGGCTCGGGCCGGGTGCCCGGGATCTGCTGACACCGCGTGCGAGGGCGGAACTCCGGCGCGCTTCCGTGCTCGTCGGGCTCGACCAGTACGTCGACCAGATCCGCGATCTGCTGCGGCCCGGCACCCGGATCCTGGAGTCGGGCCTCGGGGCCGAGGAGGAGCGGGCGCGCACGGCCGTCGAGGAGGCCCGCGCGGGGCGGGCCGTCGCGCTGATCGGCAGCGGGGACGCGGGCGTGTACGCCATGGCCTCCCCCGCGCTCGCCGAGGCCTCCGACGACATCGACGTGGTCGGTGTGCCCGGCGTGACGGCGGCGCTGGCGGCCGGGGCGATCCTGGGCGCGCCGCTGGGCCACGACCACGTGTCGATCAGCCTGTCCGACCTGCACACGCCGTGGGAGGTCATCGAGCGGCGGGTACGGGCGGCGGCCGAGGCCGACCTCGTGGTGACGTTCTACAACCCGCGTTCGCGCGGCCGCGACTGGCAGCTGCCCAAGGCGCTGGGCATCCTCGCCGAGCACCGGGCGTCGACGACGCCGGTCGGTGTCGTGCGCAACGCCTCGCGGCCGGACGAGTCCGCCCGGCTGACGACGCTGGCCGCGCTCGATCCGGCGACGGTCGACATGATGACGGTCGTCACCGTGGGCAACACCGCGACCCGGGAGATCGCCGGGCGCATGGTGACGCCGCGCGGCTACCGCTGGCAGGAGGAGCCCGAGTGAACCGCGTCGTCCACCACCCCACGTCCGCCGAGGAGAACCTGTGACCACGCCGCCCGCCCTGCTGATCGCCGGCCACGGCACCCGTGACGACGCCGGAGCCGAAGCGTTCCGCGACTTCGTGCGGGAGCTGGCGGCCCGCCACCCGGAACTGCCCGTCGCGGGTGGCTTCATCGAGCTGTCCCCGCCGCCGCTGGGCGACGCCGTCGCCGAGCTGGTGGAGCGGGGCGTACGGCGGTTCGCCGCCGTGCCGCTGATGCTGGTGTCCGCCGGGCACGCCAAGGGCGACATCCCGGCGGCGCTGGCCCGTGAGAAGGAGCGGCACCCGGGGATCTCGTACACGTACGGGCGCCCGCTGGGACCGCACCCGGCGCTGCTGAACGTGCTGGAGCGGCGGCTGGACGAGGCGCTGGGCGGCGGCGCGGGGCGCAGGCCGGGTGACCGGGCCGATGTGACGGTGCTGCTGGTGGGGCGCGGATCGACGGACCCGGACGCCAACGCCGAGGTGTGCAAGGCGGCGCGGCTGCTGTGGGAGGGGCGCGGGTACGCGGGGGTCGAGACGGCGTTCGTGTCGCTGGCGGCGCCGGACGTGCCGAGCGGACTCGACCGGTGCGCGCGGCTGGGCGCCCGCCGGATCGTGGTGCTCCCCTACTTCCTGTTCACCGGCGTCCTGCCGGACCGGGTGAGGCTCCAGACCGAGGGCTGGGCGGCGGCGCACCCGGAGGTCGAGGTGCGCTCGGCCGACGTCATCGGGCCGGAGCCGGAGCTGCTGGACCTGGTGTGGGAGCGGTACGCGGAGGCCGTCGAGGGCGATCTGCGGATGAACTGCGACTCGTGCGTGTACCGCGTCGCGCTGCCGGGCTTCGAGGACAAGGTGGGGATGCCGCAGCAGCCGCACTTCCACCCGGACGACGACGGCCACCACCACGAGCACGGGCACGGCCACCACCACGGGGCGCACTCCCATGCCCACTGACGGCGGCCACGATCTGCGGCACCACGGCGACGCGGAGGTCCGGGACGACGGCGGCTCGCTCGTCGACCTCGCCGTGAACGTCCGCGCGGACACGCCGCCGGCGTGGCTGCGGGAGCACATCGCCGCGTCGTTGGGCGATCTGGCGGCTTACCCGGACGGGCGGGCCGCGCGCGCGGCGGTGGCTGCGCGGCACGGCCTGCCGGTGGAGCGCGTACTGCTGACGGCGGGGGCGGCGGAGGCGTTCGTGCTGCTGGCGCGGGCGCTGAAGGTGCGCCGGCCGGTCGTGGTCCACCCGCAGTTCACGGAGCCGGAGGCCGCTCTGCGGGACGCGGGGCACACGGTCGACCGGGTGCTGCTGCGGGAGGAGGACGGCTTCCGGCTGGACCCGGCGGCCGTCCCCGAGACCGCGGACCTGGTGGTGATCGGCAATCCGACGAACCCGACGTCGGTGCTGCACCCGGCGGAGGTGATCGCCTCTCTCGCCCGGCCCGGGCGGCTGGTGGTGGTGGACGAGGCGTTCATGGACGCGGTGCCGGGCGAGCGGGAGTCCCTCGCGGACCGCGTCGACGTGCCCGGGCTCGTGGTGCTGCGCAGCCTGACCAAGACGTGGGGGCTGGCCGGGCTGCGGATCGGGTACGTGCTGGCGGCGCCGGAGACCATTGCGGACCTGGAGCGGGCGCAGCCGCTGTGGCCGGTGTCGACGCCGGCGCTGGCCGCGGCGCGGGCGTGCGTGGGGCCACGGGCGCTGGCGGAGGCGGCCCACGCGGCGCACCGCATCGCCGCGGACCGGGCCCACCTGCTGACCGGCCTGGCCCGCTTCGCCCCGGCCGGGCTGCGGGTGGTCGAGCCCGCGCAGGGCCCGTTCGTCCTGATCCGGCTTCCGCACGCGGCGGCCGTACGCGCCCGGCTGCGCGGCCTCGGCTACGCCGTGCGGCGCGGGGACACCTTCCCCGGCCTGGACGGGGAGTGGCTGCGGCTGGCCGTGCGGGACCGGGCGACGGTGGACGGGTTCCTGCGGGCGCTGGAGCGTGCGGTGGCGGGCTGACGCGGTGGCGGGCTGACGGCTCACCGTCGGGCGGTCCCGGCCGTCTCCCTCGCGATCGGTGTGCCGTCCTCGGGGCGGCGGGTCAGCAGGACACTGGTGACGGCGACCCAGAGCCCGGCGGCCGTGAAGGCGAAGAAGCCGACCCACGGGATGAAGATCAGTACGCCGATCACGACGGCGGCCAGGGCCAGCCAGCGGGGCAGCGGGCTGACGGTGGCCAGGCCCGCGCCCAGCAGCATCAGGCCCATTCCGCCGACGAAGGGGATGTAGAAGTTCTCGTTGAAGGCGTTGAGGGCCTGCAGCGCGGGACCGGAGGCCGTCGGCTCGTCGGCGAGGTCCACCAGGGCCAGGGTCAGCCCGGCCCCGGTCAGCAAGCCGATGGCGAGCAGCAGTCCGCCGCCGAGAACCACCCGGTGCAGCCAGCCGCCGCTCGCCGGGACGTCCCGCACGACACGGGCCAGGTGGGCATCCGGGTGCGACGGCGTGCCGCCCAACCGCACGGAGGGGCCGGAGATCTGCCCGGCGGCGTGCCGGAAACACGCCTCCCCCCGCCCGCCGCGAGCAGGTTGACCGCACCGTCCAGGAAAATATGGAGGCCGCCGCCCGTCTCCGCCAGGCCCGCCTCGCCGGGTACTCCCCGCGGTCTGACGCCGGCGCGCGCGGCAGACGGCTCGGCCGGAGGCCGGGCGACGGCAGGCCGGGTGTCCTGCCCGGCGTCGCCCGCGCGGCTACCCGACCACGCGTCCGTTCAGCACCACGCGGCGCGGTGCCGCCAGCACGCCCACGTCCTTGCGCGGGTCCTCGTCGTAGACGACGAGGTCGGCCGGGGCGCCCTCGTCCAGGCCGGGGCGGCCGAGCCAGGTCCGGGCCGTCCAGGTCCCCGCGGCCAGGGCCTCGACGGGCGGGATGCCCGCGGTGACCAGCTCGGCGACCTCGGCCGCCGCGAGGCCGTGGGCGAGTCCGCCGCCGGCGTCGGTGCCGACGAAGACCGGGATCCCGGCGTCGTAGGCGCTGCGCACGGTGTCGTAGCGGCGTTCGTGGAGCCGGCGCATATGGGCCGACCAGCGGGGGAACCGGGCCTCGCCGCCGTCGGCGAGCTGCGGGAAGGTGGCGATGTTGACCAGGGTCGGGACGATGGCGACGCCCCGCTGCGCGAACAGCGGGATGAGGTCCTCGGTCAGGCCCGTCGCGTGCTCGATGCAGTCGATGCCCGCCTCGACGAGGTCCTGGAGGGAGTCCTCCGAGAAGCAGTGCGCGGTGACCCGGGCGCCCAGCCGGTGCGCCTCGGCGATGGCCGCCTCCACCGCCCCGCGCGGCCAGCAGGCCGACAGGTCGCCGAGGTCGCGGTCGATCCAGTCGCCGACCAGCTTGACCCAGCCGTCGCCGCGCCGGGCCTCCTGGGCGACGTAGGCGACCAGGTCGTCCGGCTCGATCTCCCAGGCGTAGTTGCGGATGTAGCGGCGGGTGCGGGCGATGTGCCGCCCGGCGCGGATGATCTTCGGCAGGTCGTCGCGGTCGTCGATCCAGCGGGTGTCGGAGGGCGAGCCCGCGTCGCGGATCAGCAGCGTGCCCGCGTCCCGGTCGGTCAGCGCCTGCTTCTCGGCGACGTCCCTGGGGACCGCGCCGTGCCGGTCGAGTCCCACGTGGCAGTGCGCGTCGACGAGGCCGGGCAGGGCCCAGCCCCTGACGGTACGGACGTCGCGGGCGCCGGCGGGACGGTCGTAGGAGATCCGGCCGTCGACGACCCACAGCTCGTCGCGGACCTCCTCGGGTCCGACGAGCACCCGTCCCTTCACGTGCAGCACCGTGCGATCGCTCATGTACGGCACCTTAGTGAGCCGCTAGTCGGCCTTGCCCACCTGGTCCGAGGTCTCCTCCTCCACCTCGGCCATGGCGGGGTCGAGGAGGCGGGAGAGGAAGTGGCGCGTGCGGTCGTGGCGCGGGTTGCCGATGACCTGCTCGGGGGTGCCGTCCTCGACGATCACGCCGCCGTCCATGAAGACGACCCGGTCGGCGACCTCGCGGGCGAAGGTCATCTCGTGGGTGACGACCATCATCGTCATGCCCTCGTCGGCGAGCATGCGCATCACCGCGAGGACGTCTCCGACCAGTTCGGGGTCCAGCGCCGAGGTCGGCTCGTCGAACAGCATCACCTCCGGCCCCATGGCCAGGGCCCGGGCGATGGCGACGCGCTGCTGCTGGCCACCGGAGAGGGAGGAGGGGTAGGCCGCCGCCTTCTCGGACAGGCCCACGCGCGCCAGGTTCTCGGCGGCCACCTTCGCGGCCGCCGCCTTGTCGCGGCGCAGCACCCGCCGCTGCGGCAGGGTGAGGTTCTCGGTCACTGTCAGGTGCGGGAACAGGTTGAACTGCTGGAAGACCATGCCGATGCGGCGGCGTGCCGCGTCGATGTCGACGTCCGGGTCGGTCAGTTCGGTGCCGCCGACGAACACATGGCCCTTGGTCGGCTCCTCCAGCAGGTTCACGCAGCGCAGCAGCGTCGACTTGCCGGAGCCGGACGGGCCGATGACACAGACCACCTCGCCCCGGCCGATCTCCAGGTCGATGCCGCGCAGCACCTCGTTGGCGCCGAACGACTTGTGCAGCGCGCGTACCTCGATCTCGGGTCGGCTCATTTCACGGCCTCCTGGGCCTTCGCCTCCATGCGGCGTACGACGAAGCCGAGCGGGATCGTGACCAGCAGGTAGCACAGTCCGGCGACCAGGATCGGCGTGGAGTTGGCGGTCTGGCTGGCCAGGTCGCGGCCGTACTTGGACAGTTCGCGCTCCTCCAGCGTGACGCCGAGGAAGAGCACCAGCGAGGAGTCCTTGAACAGCAGCACCAGTTCGTTGGTGAGCGGCGGGAGGATGACGCGGAAAGCCTGCGGGATGATGATGGAGATCATGGCCCGCGCGGGCGAGAAGCCGAGCGAACGGGCCGCTTCCATCTGCCCCTTGGGCACGGCCTGGATGCCGGCGCGGATCGTCTCGGCCATGTAGGCGGCGGCCACCAGGCCGAGCGCCAGGGCGACCTTGCCGTACGTGCCGCCGATGATCTCGGTGCCGGGGAAGGCCAGCGGTACGGCGACGCCGATGAAGATGAAGATCAGCAGGGCGGGCAGGCCGCGGAAGATCTCGATGTAGATCCCGGCGAGCCAGCGGTACGGCCCCACGGAGGACAGCCGCATCAGCGCGATCACCATGCCGAGGGCCAGTCCCACGGCGAAGCCGGTCACCGTGTAGAGCACGGTGTTCTTCAGCGCCAGCTCGATGACGTCCGGGAACATGCGCTCGGCGATGTCCGCCTGCGCGAACTGGTTGCGGAGCCGGTCCCAGTCGGCGGAGACCGCGAAGGCGATCACGGCCGCGACGAAGACGGCGTACTGGACGCCGCGCGAGAGGCTGCGCTTCTGCCGCCGGGTGAGACCCTTCTTCTTCGGCTGGACTTCGGGCGTG
The DNA here is from genome assembly GCF_040613735.1 of Streptomyces sp. NPDC006235. Taxonomy (NCBI): domain Bacteria; kingdom Bacillati; phylum Actinomycetota; class Actinomycetes; order Kitasatosporales; family Streptomycetaceae; genus Streptomyces; species Streptomyces sp. NPDC006235. The sequence continues at coordinate 350,766 of NZ_JBEXSR010000003.1, read as the reverse complement.
GCCGTGTCCGTCATGAGGCGGCCGGCGACGCGGCGGACTCGTCGTACGGGCCGATCCACTGTTCGTACAGCTTCTTGTACGTGCCGTCGGCCTTGGCGTCCTCGATCGCCTTGTTGATGGCGGCGAGGAGCTTGGTGTTGCCCTTCTTCACCGTGAAGCCGTACTGCTCGCCGGTGTTGATCTGCTCGGCGACCTCGAAGGCGTCGGCGTTGGCCTTGTCCTTCAGCCAGCCCTGGACGACGGGGTAGTCGATGACGACGGCCTGGACCTGGCCGGTGCGCAGACCGTTGAGGACGGCGTCGGAGGACTCGAAGGAGACCGGGTCGAGGCCCTTGCTCTTGGCGTAGTCCTCACCGGTCGTCTGCGCCTGGGCGCCGAGCTTCTTGCCCTTGAGGCCGGCGAAGGAGGAGATGCCGCTCTTCTTGTCGACCAGTACGGCCTGGGTGGCGTTGAAGTACGGGTCGGAGAAGTCGACGTTCTTCTTGCGCTCCTCGGTGATGGTCATGCCGGCGGCGGCGAGGTCGCACTGGCCGGCGTTGAGGGAACCGCCGGTCTTGAAGTTCTCGAAGGGCTGGTCGACGATGTCCTGCTTCACGCCCAGGTCCTTGGCGACCAGGTCGATCAGGGACACGTCGAAGCCCTGCACCTTGCCGTCGATCTCCGACTGGAACGGCGGATACGGCAGGTGGGTGCAGGTGGTGAGCTGGCCCGCCCTGACGAGTTCGACGCCGCCCGCGGCCGTCTTCTTGCCGCTGCCGCCGTCGTCGGTGGAGGTGCAGCCGGCCACGAGCAGCAGCCCGGCCGTCGCGGTGGTGGCGGCCAGGACGCGGGTCCGGTGCCCGAGGAGCGTGTTCACGGCGGGCCTTCCTGTGAGGGACGTACAGCTTCAGATTATAAGGACAACTTTGAGGCTCTCAAGTCAAACCGATGGCTACAGGGCGGTTGCACCTAAGAAATCGCCAGTCGGAATGGTGGGGTTCAGGCCGGTTACTCTCGTCACCTCTACCCCGTGAGCGAGAGAGAGCACCGCCATGACACACCCGTTCCTGGACCTGGTCCCGCTGAGTGCCGCCCACTTCGCGTCCATCGAGGACCGTGTGGCACGGCTGCTGCGCACCGAGCAGGACGTCGTGATCATGCAGGGCGAGGCACTGCTGCCGCTGGAGGGAGCGATCCGTGCGGCGGCCGGTCCGGGCACGACGGCCCTGAACGTGATCACGGGCCCGTACGGGCAGACCTTCGGCGACTGGCTGCGGGACTGCGGGGCGACGGTGGTCGACCTGGCGGTGCCCTTCCACACGGCGGTCACGGCCGAGCAGATCCGGCAGGCCTTCGCCGAGCACCCGGAGATCGACTTCGTGTCGCTGGTGCACGCGGAGGCGGCGACCGGCAACACCAATCCGGTCGCGGAGATCGGCGCGGTGGTGCGGGAGCACGGGGCCCTGTTCTACCTGGACGCGGTGGCGTCGATCGGCGCCGAGCCGGTGCTGCCGGACGCGTGGGGCGTGGATCTGTGCGTCATCGGGGCGCAGAAGGCGATGGGCGGGCCGGCCGGGGTGTCGGCGGTGTCGGTGAGCGAGCGGGCCTGGGCGCGGATGTCGGCGAACCCGCGGGCGCCGCGCCGGTCGTACCTGTCGCTGCTCGACTGGAAGCAACGGTGGATCGACGGCGGCCGCACGGCGCTGCCGCACGCTCCGGCGCAGCTGGAGATGCTGGCGCTGGAGGCGTGCGTGGAGCGGATCGAGGCGATCGGGCTGGACGCGGTGATGGCCCGGCACGCCTCCGCGGCGGCGGCCACGCGGGCCGGGGCGGTGGCGCTCGGCGGCGGCATGGAGCCGTACGTGCACGAGGCCCGGGACGCGGCGCCGGTCGCCACGACGCTCCGGGCGCCGTCCGGGGAGGTGGCGTCGGAGCTGGTGGCCAGGGCGCTCCAGGCGGATCCGGCGGCGCCGCTCGCCGCCGGCGGGGGCGCACTGGCCAAGGAGATGATCCGGGTCAACCACTACGGGCCGGACGCGACGCCGGGGGCCGTGCGGTCGAGCCTGGCGGCGCTGGGGGCCGCGCTCTCCGAGGCGGGACTGTCGGTGGACGTGGCAGGGGCACTGCGGGCGGCCGAGGAGGCGTGGCGGGAAACCCTCTAGGAGCCCACAGTTGCCGGTGGCCCGTGCCAAGCTCCAAGCTCCCTCCATGACCACAAACACCCCCGCCGACACCCCGATCACCCTTCCCGACGGCCGCCCCGTCCCGCATCTCACCGGTGACGAGCGGGCCATGCTGGAGAGCTGGCTGGACTTCCACCGGGCCACCCTGGAGCTGAAGTGCGCCGGGCTGGACGACGCGCAGGTGCGGACGGCGTCGGCCGAGCCGTCCGAGCTGACGCTGCTCGGGCTGGTGCAGCATCTCGCCGAGGTCGAGCGGAACTGGTTCCAGCGGGTGGCCGCCGGGCTCGACGTGCCACCGGTGCACGAGGACGGCACCGGCTACACGCTGGACCCGGGGCGGGGGCTCGACGAGGCGCTCGGGATCTGGCGGCGGGAGATCGCGCGGGGGCGGGAGCTGTGCGCGGGGCTGCCGCTGGACCACGTCGGGCGGGTCGCCGAGGGCCCGGTGCCCGGGATGGAGGTCAGCATGCGCTGGGTCCTGATCCACATGATCGAGGAGTACGCCCGGCACAACGGTCACGCCGATCTCCTGCGGGAACGTATCGACGGAGTGACCGGGGCTTGAATTAAACGTGTTTCCGACGCGACCCACATGTAAGCTGGCACACAATTAGGAATTCTTTCAAGAACAGCTTCCCGTATTCTTCTGCCCGCTTTCTCCGATCCTAAACCCAAAGATTTTGAGGACACCTGGAGAAGGAATTCGGGCAGATCTCGTGGCGATTACACGGCTGTGACGCGTTACACACCGTGACTACTTTGCCCGGTATTACCCGGACAATATCGGGCATACCGCTGCCCTTTTGCGTGAAGCCTCGCGCTCGCGCGATAACACAGGCGCGGCTCATACGTAACCCCTCTCGGCGATGCAATTTCGAATTTCGCTGGGTAAGTTCAATTCGCATGACTGCCGTACAAGCAGATCCGCAAATCGACCGCCCCACGGTGGCTGACGGAGCCGCGCTCTGGCGGATGGCGAAGGACTCGAAGGTTCTCGACCTGAACTCGTCCTACAGCTATCTGCTGTGGTGCCGCGACTTCGCGGCCACGTCGGCCGTAGCGCGTGACGAGCACGGCGAGCCGATGGGTTTCATCACCGGGTACGTGCGGCCGGACAGCCCGCACACCCTGCTGGTCTGGCAGGTGGCGGTGGACGAGGCGCACCGCGGGCGCGGGCTGGCCGCCACGCTGCTCGACGGTCTGGTCGCCCGGACCGCCACCGAGCGCGGGGTGACGACGGTGGAGACCACCATCACCCCGGGCAACACCGCCTCGGAGCGCCTGTTCACGTCGTTCGCCGAGCGGCACGGCGCCCGGCTGGAGCGCGAGGTGCTGTTCGACACGGCCGTGTTCCCCGACGGGCCGCACGACCCCGAGGTCCTGTACCGCATCGGCCCGCTGGCCCCCTGACTTTCCGCCCGACTCCCGCAGACTTCCCCCACGCACCGAGGAGCGATTCGTCGTGACCATCACCCAGCCCGACCTGAGCGTCTTCGAGACCGTCGAGTCCGAGGTACGCAGCTACTGCCGCGGCTGGCCCACCGTCTTCGACCGTGCGGTCGGCAGCCGCATGTACGACGAGGACGGCCATGAGTACCTCGACTTCTTCGCCGGAGCGGGGTCACTGAACTACGGGCACAACAACCCCGTCCTGAAACGCGCCCTGATCGACTACCTGGAACGCGACGGCGTCACGCACGGGCTCGACATGTCGACCACCGCCAAGCGCACGTTCCTGGAGGCCTTCCAGAACCTGCTGCTGCGGCCGCGCGACCTGCCGTACAAGGTCATGTTCCCGGGCCCGACCGGCACCAACGCCGTGGAGGCCGCGCTGAAGCTGGCGCGGAAGGTGAAGGGGCGCGAGTCGATCGTGTCCTTCACCAACGCCTTCCACGGCATGTCGCTGGGCTCGCTGGCCGTGACCGGCAACGCCTTCAAGCGGGCCGGCGCCGGTATCCCGCTGGTGCACGGCACGCCCATGCCGTTCGACAACTACTTCGACGGCACCGTCGAGGACTTCCTGTGGTTCGAGCGGCTGCTGGAGGACCAGGGCTCCGGCCTGAACAAGCCGGCCGCCGTGATCGTCGAGACCGTGCAGGGCGAGGGCGGCATCAACGTGGCCCGGCCCGAGTGGCTGCGCGCCCTGTCCGAGCTGTGCGAGCGGCAGGACATGCTGCTGATCGTCGACGACATCCAGATGGGCTGCGGCCGTACCGGTGCCTTCTTCTCCTTCGAGGAGGCGGGCATCACGCCGGACATCGTCACCGTCTCGAAGTCGATCAGCGGCTACGGCCTGCCCATGTCGCTGTGCCTGTTCAAGCCGGAGCTCGACGTGTGGGAGCCCGGCGAGCACAACGGCACCTTCCGCGGCAACAACCCCGCCTTCGTCACGGCGACCGCGGCCCTGGAGGCGTACTGGGCCGACGGCTCCGCGATGGAGAAGCAGACCCGCAAGCGCGGTGAGCAGGTCGAGCAGGCCATGATCTCCATCACCGAGGAGAACCTGGCCGACGTCAAGGAGTACCGGGGCCGCGGCCTGGTGTGGGGCCTGGAGTTCCACGACAAGGACCGCGCGGGCAAGGTCGCCAAGCGCGCCTTCGAACTCGGCCTGCTCATCGAGACGTCCGGGCCGGAGAGCGAGGTCGTGAAACTGCTCCCCGCCCTGACCATCACGCCCGAGGAACTGGACGAGGGCCTGTCGACGCTGGCCCGCGCCGTCCGCGAGACCGCCTGACCGAGCAACCGGCACCACCCCAATTAGGAGGCATCGCAGCACCGTGATTGTCCGTTCGTTCAAGGAGATCGAAGGTACCGACCGGCACGTGAAGTCGGCGTCCGGCACGTGGGAGAGCAAACGCATCGTCCTCGCCAAGGAGAAGGTCGGCTTCTCCCTGCACGAGACGATCCTGTACGCGGGTACGGAGACGTCGATGTGGTATGCGAACCACATCGAGGCCGTCGTCTGCGTGGAGGGCGAGGCCGAGCTGACCGACCGCGAGACCGGGAAGTCGTACACCATCACGCCCGGCACGATGTACCTCCTGGACGGGCACGAGAAGCACACGCTGCGGATCAAGAAGGACTTCCGCTGCCTCTGCGTCTTCAATCCGCCCGTGACCGGACGGGAGGACCACGACGAGAACGGCGTTTACCCGCTGCTCACCGAGGAGGTGTGACGTTTCATGACCGCCATCACCGACACCACCACCGGTATCCCCGACCTGTACCCCAGTCGTGGCGCCACCGAGGTGCTCACCCCGCGCCAGGACCCGGTCGTCTGGGGCGCCCCCGACGCGCCCGGCCCGGTCGCGCCGGCCGACCTGCTGTCCTTCGAGCGTGACGGCTTCCTCGCCATCGACGAGCTGATCACCGACGACGAGGTCGCCGTCTACCGGAACGAGCTCAACCGGCTGGTGAACGACCCGGACATCCGTGCCGACGAGCGGTCGATCGTCGAGCCGCTGTCCAAGGAGATCCGCTCGGTCTTCGAGGTGCACAAGATCAGCGAGGTGTTCGCCAAGCTGGTGCGGGACGAGCGGGTCGTCGGCCGGGCGCGGCAGATCCTCGGCTCGGACGTCTACGTCCACCAGTCGCGGATCAACGTCAAGCCGGGGTTCGGCGCCAGTGGCTTCTACTGGCACTCGGACTTCGAGACGTGGCACGCCGAGGACGGTCTGCCGCGGATGCGCACGGTGTCGGTCTCGATCGCGCTGACCGAGAACTACGACACCAACGGCGGGCTCATGATCATGCCGGGGTCGCACAAGACGTTCCTCGGGTGCGCGGGGGCCACGCCGAAGGACAACTACAAGAAGTCGCTGCAGATGCAGGACGCGGGCACGCCGTCCGACGAGGCGCTGACCCAGCTGGCCGCACAGCACGGCATCAAGTTGTTCACGGGCAAGGCCGGTTCGGCGACGTGGTTCGACTGCAACTGCATGCACGGTTCCGGCGACAACATCACGCCGTTCCCGCGCAGCAACGTGTTCATCGTGTTCAACAGCGTGGAGAACACGGCGGTGGAACCGTTCGCGGCACCGGTGCGGCGGCCGGAGTTCATCGGTGCACGGGACTTCACGCCGGTGCGGTGACCGTGTGACCAAGCTGCCGGGTGGGGCCTCCTCGTGTGGGACGGGAGGCCCCACCCGGTTTTTCATGCCTTCATGCCTTCAGGGCGTCCAGGAGCCGGTCGACGTCCGCCGCCGTGTTGTAGAGGTGGAACCCCGCCCGCAGGTTCCCCGCCCGGTCGGACACCTGGATGCCCGCCCGGCTCAGCTCGCCCTGCCGGTGGCCGAGCCCCGGCACGGACACGATCGCCGAGCCCGGCGCGGGCACCGGCGCGTGGCCCAGCTCGGCGAGCCCGACGCGGAAGCGGTCCGCGAGGGCCACGTCGTGGGCGTGCACGACGTCGACGCCGATGTCCTCCAGCAGCTCCAGGGAGGCGCGCAGCCCGGCGTAGCTGAAGAGCGAGGGGCTGATGTCGAAGCGCCGTGCGGAGTGGGCGAGTTCCTCGACGGGGCCGTAGCAGCTGTCCCAGGGCACCTCACCGGCGACCCAGCCGGCGAGCAGCGGCGTGAGCCCGCCGAAGTCCTGCGGGACGACGAAGAACGCGGCCCCGTGCGGTCCCAGGAGCCACTTGAAGCCGACGGCGGCGAGGAAGTCGTCCGCGTCGGCCTCCATCGGCAGCCAGCCGGCCGACTGGGAGGCGTCGACGTAGGTGCGGGCCCCGTGCGCCCGGGCGGCCTCGCGCACGGCCGGCAGGTCGGCGAGCCGGCCGTCGGCGGACTGGACGGTGCTGACCGCGACGAGCGCGGTGCCGGGGCGGACGGACTCGGCGAGCCGCTCCAGCGGCACGGCGCGCACCTTGAGGTCGCCGCGCGCGTGGAACGGGTTCACCAGGGAGGCGAAGTCGGCCTCCGCGGTGAGGACTTCGGCGCCCTCGGGCAGCGAGGCGGCGATCAGCCCGCCGTACTCGGCGACCGAGGCGCCGGTGGCGACCCGCTCGACCGGCACACCGGCCAGCCGGGCGAAGGACGCGCGGGCGGCCTCGACGTCCTCGTACAGGGGACCCAGGGGCGTGCCCTCCGTGCGCATTCGCACCGCCTGCTGTACGGCGGTGACGGTACGGGCGGGCAGGAGCCCGTTGCTCGCGGTGTTGAGGTAGGTGTGCTTCGGGGCGAACTCGGCACGGACGAGGTTCTCGAAGGTCTCCATGGAACCACTCTGCGTCCCCTGGATCTCCCCGTCCATTGCCGATTTCTGCGTGATGCCGCTAAGAGGCGCTTATACATACGCGCCGACCTGCGTTTTCAGCGCTGGGGCACCGCACAGCCGTCCGGCCCGCAGGCCTCCGCGTCCCCGCTGTCGACGATCGTCAGGGGCGAGCGCTCGCCGTACGCCTGGGCCAGGGCCTGGGCGAAGACCTCCACGGGCTGGGCACCGGAGACGCCGTACGTGCGGTCGAGCACGAAGAACGGCACCCCGCTCGCGCCGAGCTGCGCGGCCTCGCGCTCATCGGCGCGGACGTCGTCGGCGTAGGCGCCGGGGTCGGCGAGCACCGCGCGGGCGGCCTCCGCGTCCAGCCCGGCGGCCACGGCGAGTTCCACCAGCCGCTCGTCGTCGTTGAAGACGGAGCGCTCCTCGGCGAAGTTCGCCCGGTACAGCAGGTCGAGCAGCCGCTCCTGGCGCCCCTGCTCCTTGGCGAAGTGGAGCAGGCGGTGCATGTCGAAGGTGCTGCCGTGGTCGCGGCCCCGAGTGCGGTAGTCCAGGCCCTCGGCGGCGGCCTGCGCGCCCAGGTTGTCCTCACCGGCCTCGGCCTGGGCCTCGCTCATGCCGTACTTCCTGGTGAGCATCGTGATCACGGGCTGGATGTCGTCCTTGGCCCGGCCCGGGTCCAGCTCGAAGGAGCGGTGCACCACCTCGACCTCGTCACGGTGCGGGAAGTCCCGCAGCGCCTTCTCGAAGCGGGCTTTGCCCACGTAGCACCAGGGGCAGGCGATGTCGCTCCAGATCTCGACGCGCATGTCTTCGGCTCACTCCAGCTCGTACGGGGTGCGGAGACTCCCTCCGCCGAGTTGGTGAACATTCAAGCAGCCGTGTTCATTCCGCGGCCGGGCGGAACCGCATCGTCAGGTGGTGATCCCCCGGCTCGGACGGTTCCGGCACCCACCCCTGCCGCCGGTAGAACAGCTGCGCCCGCCGGTTGTCGACGTGCACGTCGAGGACGGCGGTCCGCCGGCCGTCGGCCTGCCACTCCTCGACGCAGGCCGCATGCAGGGCGGTGCCGACGCCGCGGCCCCAGTGGTCGGGGTCGACGTGGAACTGGAACAGCTTCACCGTGTCCGCCGCGGCGCCCTCGGGAGTGCGGAAGGAGGCCAGGCCGACGATGCGCCCCGCCTCCACGACGCACAGCACTCGCCCGTCCGGCCGCGCGAGGGCGCTCCGCCAGGCGGCGGGCCAGTCGGTGCCGTCCTGCGGCACTCCGTCGGGGTAGTAGGTCGCCCGGGCCCGCCCGTGCAGTGCGACGACGTCCTCCACCTCGGCGGGCAGGACGGTACGGATCATCACCACGCCTCAGCTGCCGTCGCGCAGGTCGTTCGGCCAATGGGGCCTGAACTCGATGTGGTCGTACGTCACCACGCAGCCCTCCCCCATCGGCGACTGGGTCATGAAGCCGATCAGGGCCGCGCCCGTCTCCTTCTCGTCGCCGAGGGTGAAGAGACGGACGAAGGTCCAGCGCTCGCCGTCGCGGGAGGCGTGGAAGGCGAAGGCGCGGCCGGTGCGGCTCACCCGGAGCCAGACGGAACTGCCGTCGACGGTGAAGGCGTTGGCGTCGTCGGAGTGCCCCCGGGTGACCACCGTGCAGACGGTGGGCACGTCCGGGGAGTACTCCAGACAGAGCTTGGCCCAGGCGCGCTCGCCGACATGAACGTAGAGCACCCCGGCGTCGAAGGCCGCACCGAACCCGACCGTGACCCGCGCGATCAGCTGAAAATCCCCTTCGGGCGCCCCCAGCAGCCGCGGCGCGTCGGAGGCGGGGTCCAGCCCTTCCCCCGTGGGCGGCACAAACCGATCCTGCCGCGCCCCGGCCCACCCGGTCAGCACCCCACCCTCATAGGACCAATGCGCCTCGGGCCCGTAAGAGCGCAGGGGGAAAGGAAGTTCGGGAAGTTCGAGATCCATTCGACCAAGTCTTTCAGGTCCGACCTTCAGGGGCGCGGGGAACTGCGCGACAAGCCACAACGAACCGGCAGCCCGCAACTCACCGCACCCCCAACGGCGCTACCGCTCCAAGCGCCCGTTGAACCTACGCGGCAACCCCAACGGATTCTCATCCCGCAGCTCCGCAGGAAGCAGGGCCTCAGGCGCGTTCTGATAAACAACCGGCCGCAACCACCGCTCGATCGCCGTACCGCCCACCGACGTGGACGTAGACGTCGTCGCCGGGTACGGCCCCCCGTGATGCTGAGCCGGCGCGACGGCAACCCCCGTCGGCCACCCATTCACCAGCACACGCCCGGCCAGCGGCGTCAGCTCCTGCAGAAGCTCCGCGCCCCGGCCCTGCCCCGCGGCCTCCTCCTCGGACAGCTGCACCGTCGCCGTGAGGTTGCCCGGCAGCCGCGACAGCACGGCCTTCACCTCGTTCTCGTCCTCGTAGCGGGCCACCACCGTGACCGGCCCGAAGCACTCCTCCAGGAGCAGGTCGTGCTCGCCCTCCTGCGCCAGCCTGCTCGCCGGCACCGTGAGGAAGCCCGCGCTGACGGTGTGCTCGCCGCCCGCGCCCGGGGTGACCGGGGAGTCGACGTCGGGCAGCTGGGCCCGCTCGGCGACGCCGGCGACGAAGTTGTCACGCATGCGGTGGTCGAGGAGGACCCCGGCGTCGGTGTCGCTGACGGCGTCGGTCAGCGACTTCAGCAGGGCGTCACCGGCGGCGCCGGACGGCGCGAGGACCAGGCCCGGCTTCACACAGAACTGGCCGACGCCCAGCGTCATCGAGCCGGCGAGGCCCGAGCCGATCGCCTCGGCCCGCTCGGCGGCCGCGGCCTCGGTGACGACGACCGGGTTCAGCGAGCCCAGCTCGCCGTGGAACGGGATCGGCACGGGTCGCGCGGCGGCCGCGTCGAACAGCGCACGCCCGCCCCGCACGGAACCGGTGAAGCCGGCCGCCGCGACCAGCGGGTGCTTGATCAGCTCGACGCCCGCCTCGAAGCCGTGCACCAGACCGAGGACACCCTCGGGGATGTCGTGCCGGGCGGCGGCGCGGCGCAGCACCTTCGCGACGTACTCGGACAGGGCCGGGTGGTCCGGGTGGGCCTTGACGACGACGGGGCAGCCGGCCGCGAGGGCGCTCGCGGTGTCGCCGCCGGCGACGGAGAAGGCGAACGGGAAGTTCGAGGCCGAGTAGACGGCGACGACACCCAGGGGCACCTTGTAGCGGCGCAGGTCCGGGATGGGCGGGGTCGCGGTGTCGTCGGGGTGGTTGATGACGACGTCGAGGAAGGCGCCCTCGTCGACGATGTCGGCGAAGGCCCGCAGCTGGTAGCAGGTGCGGGCGAGCTCGCCGGTCAGCCGGACCGGGCCGAGCGCGGTCTCGGCGTCGGCGGTCTCGACGAGACCGTCCTTGGCCGCCTGAAGCTCCTCGGCGGCGCTGCGCAGGAAGGCCGCGCGCACGGTACGGTCCGCGAGTGAGCCGCGCGCCTCGTGCGCGGCACGGACGGCGGCGTCCACCTCCTGGGCTGTGGCCTCCACCGCAACCTGTTCACGCTGCTTCCCGGTTCGGGGGTCGACACTCCAGACTGGTGCTGCTGCCACCGCGGGTCCCTCCACACATGTAATGCCGCAGTACTGGGTCATCCACCAGGGGCGTTCGATATACTGAACGCTGTCTCTGATGATGAATATGCTGTGGAGACTATTTCCCGTCGAACGAAGGGGTCAAGGGCGATGTCGGCTGGCGAGACGGGCGGCGGGGCGCAGGTCAAGTCCGCGGTACGAACGGTTGAACTGCTCGAATACTTCGCCGGGCGTCCCGGTATGCACTCGCTCGCGGCGGTCCAGGAGGCCGTCGGATACCCCAAGTCGAGTCTCTACATGCTGCTGCGCACGCTCGTCGAGCTGGGCTGGGTGGAGACGGACGCGACGGGCACGCGGTACGGCATCGGGGTGCGTGCCCTGCTGGTCGGCACGTCGTACATCGACGGCGACGAGGTCGTGGCGGCGGCCCGCCCGACGCTGGACCGGCTCTCGGACGACACGACCGAGACGATCCACCTGGCCCGCCTCGACGGCACGAACGTCGTCTATCTCGCCACCCGCCAGTCGCAGCACTACCTGCGTCCCTTCACCCGGGTCGGCCGCCGCCTGCCCGCGCACTCCACGTCCCTCGGCAAGGCGCTGCTGAGCACCTACTCCGACGAGCAGGTCCGCAAGATGCTCCCGGAGACGCTGCCCGCGCTGACCGAGAACACGATCACCGACCGCGAGAAGCTCATCGAGGAGCTGCACCAGGTCCGGGAGCAGGGCTTCGCCGTGGACCGCGAGGAGAACACGCTGGGGCTGCGTTGCTTCGGCGTGGCGATCCCGTACCGCACTCCGGCGCGGGACGCGATCAGCTGCTCGGTTCCGGTGGCCCGGCTGACCCCGGCGCACGAACAGCTGGTGAAGGACGCACTGTTCGACGCGCGGGACCGGCTGACACTGGCCACCCGTAGGCTCTGAGGCATGAACGTCGAGCTGCGCGCGGTCCACGACAGCGATCTGCCGGTCTTCTTCCGGCAGATGAACGACCCCGAGGCGCTCCACATGGCGGCCTTCGTCCCCAAGGATCCGGCCGACCGGGACGCCTTCGACGCCCACTGGGCCAAGATCCGGTCCTCGTCCGACGTGGTGCGGACCGTCCTGGCCGACGGCGACGTGGTCGGCAGCGCGGCGGTGTACGGCGTGGCGGGCGAACGCGAGGTGACGTACTGGGTCGACCGCGCGTACTGGGGGAAGGGCATCGCCACGGCGGCCCTGCGGTCGCTGCTGACGGCGGTGCCCGAGCGCCCCTTGTACGCACGGGCCGCGTCGGACAACGCGGGCTCGCTGCGCGTGCTGGAGAAGTGCGGGTTCCGTGCGGTCGCCTCGGCCCGGGGGTACGCGCAGGCCCGGGGCGCCGAGATCGACGAGACCGTGCTGATCCTGGAGGGCTGAGCCGCCCTCCCCCGTCCGGCGGAGACGGATCGTCATCGTGCAGGAGGTGGCGGGAGCCTGTCCTGCGGGAGCCTGATCGCATGCCTCAGTCGATCGCTTCCCGCCCCGCCGCCGGTCTCAGCCGCCCCCGGCGACTCCTCCGTGCCGTCGCCGTCCTCTCCTGCGTGCCGTACCTCGGGCTCAAGGCCGCCTGGATCGCCGGGAGTCACCTCGGCATTCCGGAGGGGAGCGGGCTGCTCGACGACCGGGTGGGCATGGCGGTGATCAACGGTCTCTCCGTCGTGCTGGACAGCGCGGTGATCGTGCTGGCGCTGGTACTGACCCGGCCGTGGGGGCTGCGGGTGCCCGCGTGGCTCCTGGCCTTCCCCGTCTGGGTCGCCACCGGGCTGCTCGCGCCGATCATGGCCGGGTTCCCGGCGCAGCTGGCGGTGAGGGCGTTCGGTGGAGGGGGCGGGGAGTCCCCGGGGCAGGACGCCTTCCTGGACGAGTGGGTGTTCTCCGTCGTGTACTCGGGTTTCATCCTCCAAGGGCTCGCCCTCGGCGGCCTCTTCGTGCTCTACGCCCGCGACCGCTGGGGGCATCTGTGGCGCGGACGCGTGTGGGAACTGCCCGTGGGGGTCGCGGGGCCGGCCCACCGGGCCCTCGCCGTCGCGGCCGGTGTGCTCGCCCTGCTGCCGCTCGCCCTCCACGCGCTGTGGGCCTGCGGCGGCACCACCGGGCTCAGCGAGGGCCGGGCGGCGGACCGGGGCGCGGACGTCCACGTCCTGAAAGCGGTGTTCGTGGTGTTCCTCCTCGCCGCCGTCGGCGGCGGCTTCCTGCTGGCCTTCCGGCGGGGCCGGGCGCTGCCCGTGGCGGTGCCGCTCGGCCTGGCCTGGGTCGGCTCGGGCGCCGTGGCCTGCTGGGGCGGCTGGCTGTCGCTCGCCTCCCTCGGCGGCGCCGAGGACATCGCCGACCGCCCGACGCCGCTGATGAGCCTCGCCTACGCTGGTCAGATGCTCGTCGGCTTCCTCGTCGCCGCCATCGGCGTCTACTACTTCGCGGAGCGCTCGGCCAGGGCCGCGCGGCCGACGGCGTGAGACGGGCCGCCCGGTCGCTGTTCGGCCCGCGGGCCCGCCTGCGCTGGGTGCATCTGATCCTCGGCGGCGCGCTCGCCATGCCGTACGTCCTGGTCGGGTCGGTGATCATCGGTCCGGCCACCGGCGGCACGGACGTCTTCGGGTCCTTTCCGCTCCAGCTCGCCTCCTTCGGCGTGGGCCTGCCGCTCGCCGCCGTGACGTCCCTGTTCCCGCTGACCCGGCCGCTGGAGGCCGCCGCCGTGCGCTGGCTGTGCGGTGTCGACACGGACCGGCTCGCCTTCGGGCCGGCCCGGACGCGGGGTGAGAAGGGCCGTACGGCGGGCTGGTTCACCCTGCATCTCGGGCTCGGCGGGATCATCGCCGGGATGTCGCTGGCCGTGCCGCCGTTCGCCGTCGTGCTGATCGTGCTGCCGGTCGTCGCGGGACTGCGCGGCAACCGGCTCGGGCTTCCCGAAGTCCTCGACCACACCTGGGCGTTGGCGCTCGCGCCGGTCGCGGGCGTGGCGATGCTCGTCGCCCTGGCGGGGTGCGCGGCCGGCGGCGGCGCGCTGCTGGCCCGCTGGGCGCCGACGTTGCTCGGCCCGTCTCCCGAGGGCCGGCTCGCGGCTGCCGAGGCACGCGCCGCCGATCTGGCCGTACGCAACCGGCTGGCGCGGGAGCTGCACGACTCCGTCGGCCACGCGCTCAGCGCGGTCGGCCTCCAGGCGAGCGCGGCGCGCCGCGTCCTCGACTCCGACCCGGAGTTCGTCCGCGAGGCCCTCGCCGCGATCGAGGACACGACCCGGCGCACCGTCGGCGAACTCGACGCCGTACTGGGCGTGCTGCGCGAGGGCGACGCCCCCGGTACGGCCCCGGCGCCGACGCTCGCGGCCGACCTCGACGGGCTGCTGCGTCGCACCCGGGCGGGCGGACAGCGCGTGACGGCCACGGTCGGCACCGACCTGGAGGTGCTGCCCGCGCTGCTGTCCCGGGAGGCCTACCGGATCGTGCAGGAGGGGCTGAGCAACGCCCTCAGGCACGCGGGCGACCGGGTCGCCGTGGACGTGCGGATCGCGGTGACGGGCGGAGCGCTGGAGATCACCGTGGAGAACCCGGTGGCCGGCCCCGCCACCCTCACCGATCCCGCGTCCTCCCGCCCCGGCGGCGGCCACGGGCTGCGCGGCATCGCGGACCGGGTCAGGCTGCTGGGCGGGACCATGACGGCCGGACCGGCCACCGGTTCCTCCGGACCGGCCGGGGAGAGCTGGTGGTTGCACGTACGTCTGCCGATGAAAGGACCCGTATGACCCTCCCCGCCCCCATCCGTGTCGTCCTCGCCGACGACGAGCGCATGGTCCGCACCGCGCTGCGCGCCATCCTCTCCGCCGAGCCGAACCTGGAGGTGGTGGGCGAGGCAGCCACCGGCGCGGAGGCGGTGTCCGTCGTCCGGGACCTGCGGCCGGACGTCGTCCTCATGGACGTCCGGATGCCGGAGGTCGACGGGATCCGCGCCACCGAGCAGATCCTCGCCACCCTGGACGAGCCGCCCCGGATCATCGTCGTGACGACCTTCGAGAACGACTCCTACGTCTACGACGCGCTGCGCGCCGGAGCCGCCGGGTTCCTGCTGAAGCGGGCGGACGCCGACGCGCTCGTGCAGGCGGTCCGGCTGGTGGCGCGCAGCGACAGCCTGCTGTTCCCGGCGGCCGTCCGCACGCTCGCCACGGAGCACGCACGCGCGCACCCGGCGCCGCCGGAGTGGGTGGCGAGGCTCACGGGACGCGAGCGGGAGGTACTGCGGCACATGGCGGAGGGGCTGACCAACGCGGAGATCGCCCGCCGCATGGGGGTCGGCCCCGCCACGGTGAAGTCGCACGTGGCGGCGGTGCTGGCCAAGACGGGCACCCGGGACCGCACGCAGGCGGTCATCGCGGCGTACGAGGCGCGCTTTCTGAACGCCGGATGAGAAATCGGGACGGGTGGGAACGATCCGCCCCACCTGGCTCGTCCTCCTGTTCGGGATGAACAAGACGATCAGGCGCGCGTCGGTCTTCACGCTGCTGCTGGTGTTCGCTCTGCTGGTCAGGGCGACCTGGGTGCAGTTCTACGAGGGCCAGGCGCTCGCAGACGACAAGGACAACCGGCGGAACGCGATCGAGACGTACTCGGCGCCGCTCGGGAACATCATCGTGGGCGGCCGGTCGGTCACCGGCTCGGCGCCGACGAAGACGGGCGACCTCAAGTACAAGCGCACGTACACGGACGGCGAGTTGTACGCGGCGGTGACGGGCTTCGCCTCACAGGCGTACGCGCCGACCCAGCTGGAGGGCATCTACACCGACCTCCTGAACGGCACGGACAGCCGTCTGAAGTCTGTGATGGACACCCTCACCAACCAGCGGGCCGACCCGGGCAACGTGGTCACGACGATCGACCCGGACGTGCAGAAGGCGGCGTACGACGCGCTCGGCGACAAGAAGGGCGGGGCCGTCGCCATCGACCCGAAGACGGGGAAGATCCTCGCGGTCGTGTCGACCCCCTCGTACGACCCCTCGTCACTGACCGACGCCAACACGGCGGGGGCGGCCTGGAAGAAGCTCACGGCCGACCCGGAGAAGCCGATGGTCAACCGGGCGCTGCGGCAGCCGCTGCCGCCGGGTTCGACGTTCAAGCTGGTCGTGGCGGCGGCGGCGCTGGAGGACGGGCTGTACTCGTCGGTGGACGAGAAGACGGCCAGCCCCGACCCGTACACGCTGCCGGGCACCACCCGGGACCTGTCGAACGAGAACCCGAACGCGCCCTGCACGAACGCCACGATCCGTACGGCGCTGGAGTACTCGTGCAACAACGTCTTCGCGAAGATGGCCGTCCAGCTGGGCCAGGACAAGGTGAAGGCGATGGCCGAGAAGTTCGGCTTCAACGACGACAAGCTGGATGTACCGGTGCGGGCCTACACGAGCGTGTACCCCTCGGACATGTACCCGTCGCAGACGGCCCTGACGGGCATCGGCCAGTTCGACGTCACGGCGACGCCCCTGCAGATGGCCATGGTGTCGGCGGCCATAGCCAACGGCGGCAAGCTGGTCTCGCCGCATATGGTTTCGCAGATCACCAACAGTGGTGGTGATGTGTTGCAGGACTACGACGACGACGCGGGCTCGAAGGAGATCGTCTCCTCCTCGACGGCCGAGCAGCTGCAGTCGGCGATGCAGACGGTCGTGGAGAAGGGCACGGGCACGAACGCCCAGGTGCCGGGCGCGACGGTCGGCGGCAAGACGGGTACGGCGCAGCACGGCGAGAACAACAGCCAGGTGCCGTACGCCTGGTTCACCTCGTACGGGAAGTCCGACTCGTCGGGCAAGGAGGTCGCCGTGGCGGTCGTCGTCGAGCAGTCGAACGCGGCCCGCTCGGAGGTCAGCGGCAACGGCCTGGCGGCGCCGGTCGCGAAGGCGATGATGGAAGCGGCGCTCAAGGACTGAACCCCAGGTGCCGACAATCCGTCTGTAGAGACGAGAAGGGCCGCCCCCCTCCCCCCGGGGGCGGCCCTTCTTGCTACTTGGCGCCCAGGAGCTGCTCGATCGGGTCGATCGCGAAATACACGAGGAACAGCGCCGAGGTCCCCCACAGCAGCCAGTGGACCTCCTTGGCCTTGCCGAGCACGGTCTTGATGACGACGTAGGCGAGGAAGCCGGCGCCGATGCCGTTGGTGATGGAGTAGGTGAACGGCATCACGGCGATGGTGAGGAACGCGGGGATGGCGATGTCGTAGCGGTCCCAGTCGATGTGCTTGACCTGGGTCATCATCAGGAAGCCGACGGCGACCAGGGCGGGGGCGGCCGCCTGGAGCGGGACGATGGTGAGCAGCGGGGTCAGGAACAGCGCGAGGCCGAACAGGCCGCCGGTGACGAGGTTGGAGAAGCCGGTGCGCGAGCCCTCGCCGACGCCGGCGGCGGACTCGATGTAGGAGGTCGCCGAGGAGGCCGAGGCCGCGCCGCCCGCGACGGCCGCGGCGCCGTCGATCAGCAGCACCCGGCCGAGGTTCGGGACCTTGCCCTCCTCGTCGAGCAGGCCCGCCTCGGCGCTGATGCCGACGACCGTGCCCATGGTGTCGAAGAAGTCCGACAGGATCAGCGTGAAGATCAGCAGGACGACGGTGATGACGCCGACGCCGGGGGCGCTGAAGGCGCCGAACAGGTCGAAGTCGCCGATGAGGCCGAAGTCGGGGGCGTCGACGAGCTGGTCGGGCCAAGAGGGTGTGGTCAGGCCCCAGGTCTTGATGTCGGCTATGGAGTTGATCACTATCGCCAGCGCCGTCATGGTGACGATGCTGATCAGGATGGCGCCCTTGACCTTGCGGGCGAGCAGGCCGATCGTCAGCAGAACGCCGAGGCAGAAGACGAGAATCGGCCAGCCGGTGAGCGTTCCCGTGCCGCCCAGCTGCACCGGCACGGTGGTGTTCGCGGCGTCCGGGATGCGGCTGACGAACCCGGCGTCGACGAAGCCGATGAAGGCGATGAACAGGCCGATGCCGACGCTGATCGCCTGCTTGAGCGGCTGGGGTATGGCGTGCATGACGGCCTCGCGCAGGCCGGTCACCACCAGCACGCAGATCAGCAGGCCTTCGAGGACGATGAGGCCCATCGCGTCGTCCCAGCTCATCAGCGGGGCGATCTGGAAGGCGACCACGGCGTTCAGGCCGAGTCCGGCGGCGAGGGCGAGGGGCAGATTGCCGCCGACGCCCATGATGATCGTCATGACGGCGGCCACCAGGGCGGTGGCGGTGGTGAGCTGGACGGCGTCCAGCTGATGCCCGAACTTGTCCTGCGCGCTGCCCAGGATGATGGGATTCAGGACAAGGATGTAGGCCATCGTGAAGAACGTGGCGAAGCCGCCGCGTATCTCACGGCCGAAGGTGGATCCCCGATCGGAGATCTTGAAGAACCGGTCGACGCTGTTCACCGCCGGTGGTGCGGCGTCGGGCCGGTCGGCCACCTTCTGCGATTCGGACATGGCGAGTGCTCCTTGATGCCTGGGTGATCGGTGTGCGGATGCTGGCTGGATTGTTCCCGCGTTGAACCACGTTCAGGTTTTCTTCGTGTTACGGAATCAGAGTCCGGCCTGCCATACGCCGTTCGAAGCTCCGTACGAACCGTCCTGAGAACGCTGCTACGCTTCCCGATCTCGTCCGGACCTCCCCCGGATGATCACATGTCATCTACATGACACTCACCGGCACCCCAGCCCGGAGTGCCCGAAGCCGCTGCGAGGAGAGGTCGCCCGTGGGCACAGTCGTCGACGACGCCGCCTCCGTGGAGTTCCACGCCTTCTTCGAGCGTCACTACGCCGAACTGTCCCGCCTGGCCTATCTGCTGACGGGCGAGTCGGACACCGCCGACGATCTGGCGGCGGACGCGTTGCTGGCGCTGTGGCACCGCTGGGACCGGGTGCGCGCGGCCGACCATCCGGCGGCGTACGCGCGCGGCGTGGTCACCAACCTGGCCCGCACCCGGATCCGCAGCGCCGTGCGCGAGCGGCGTCGCATCGCCCTGTTCTGGTCGCAGCGCGAGGAGAACACCGAGAACCCGGACGTCGCGGGCGTCGTCGACGTCCAGGAGGCGCTGCGCAGACTGCCGTTCCGCAAGCGGGCCTGTGTGGTGCTGCGGCACGCCTTCGACCTCTCGGAGAAGGACACCGCGCTCGCCCTCGGCGTCTCGGTGGGTACGGTGAAGAGCCAGACCTCCAAGGGAATGGCCGAACTCCAGCGGTTGCTGGGCACACAGGGACTACCGCAGCGGATGCACGCGGCGGTGGGCGCTCCCCGTTGCTCGCCGGTCGTGGAAGGCTTGCGGGCGCGCACCGGTGAGGGCGGAGGAAGGGACCGATGACGATGCGGCGGGACGTGCACGAGGAGCTGCGCGCCCGGCTGCACGAGGCGGCCGGGACGCACCAGCCCGACCGGGAGCAGATCCTGGCCCGGGTCGAGCGCGGCATGGCCGGTCCGGCCGGTGCCGGCCACCGGGCGACGCGTCCGCCGGTGTTCGGGTGGATGCGGGTGGCCGGTGCGACGGCCGCGGTGGCGGGTGTGCTGGCGGTGGGCGGCTACGCGGTCGCGTCCGCGGTGAAGGAGGAGACCACCGCCCCGCAGCAGCAGGACGTGGCGACCTCCCCGACGCCCACGCCGTCGCCGGAGGCGACGAGCCGGGCCCCCGCGCCGCCGGTGGACCCCACGCCGTCGGCCCCGCCGGAGCGCCGCGAGTCCGCTCCGCCGCCCTCGCGGACGCCGAGCACCTCCGTCACCGGGCGCCCGCCGGCCGCCACCGAGGACGGGCCGCTGTGGTCGGACGGCTCGGTCGACCCGCACAGCAACGACTTCTGGGCGCAGAGCAACGTCACGATCAAGACGCGCGAGGAACTGACCGCGCTGACCGTGCGGTTGAGCGTCGCCCAGACCGGCGGGGTCTCCGACGCGGGCGCCTGGCGGTCGCTGCCCGAGCAGGACTTCACGCTCACGGTCGGCGAGCGGGACGGCTTCCTGGTCTACACCTGGACCCTGAAGGAGGGCCGCAAGGTCCCGGCGGGCGAGTGGGTGTTCGCGGGCCAGTTCGACCACGAGCGCGGCGGCCGTGACGCCGGCGCCGACCGCTACGCGGTGGCGGCCTCCGCGGGTTCGGAGCGGCTGTCCGTGGGCGGCGGTTTCGCGGCCGTGGACGACGCCGACGACGACTCGTGAAAAAATTCTGAAGACGCGGCAACCCTTTCCTCGCGGGTGGCGACCACCAGGCGCAAGATTCACCCCCCCATGAGGAATCGGTACATGACTGCACCAGCAGAACAGCGCGTCCGCCACCGTCGCCGGGTCACCAAGCGGCGGGCGGCGATCGCCGGGTTAGCCGCCTTCGGCATCACGGGAGCGGCGGTCGTCACCACGTCGATGCTGTCCACGGCGGGCGCCGCGACCCCCTGGCCCACCGACAAGGGCAAGTCGCCCGTGTCCAAGACCATCCCCGTCTCCGGCGTCCACGACGGCGGGATGAAGATGTTCTACGGCACCGGCGCGCTCGGCGGCGACAGCCAGGACGAGGGCCAGGACCCCATCTTCGAGCTGGCCGACGGCGCGGTGCTCAAGAACGTCATCATCGGCACCCCGGCCGCGGACGGCGTGCACTGCAAGGGCAGTTGCACGCTGCAGAACGTGTGGTGGACGGACGTCGGCGAGGACGCGGCCAGCTTCAAGGGCAAGTCGTCCTCGGCCGTGTACAAGGTGATCGGCGGCGGCGCGAAGAACGCCGACGACAAGGTGCTGCAGTTCAACGGCGCCGGTACGCTGAACGTGTCGGGCTTCCAGGTGCAGAACGCCGGGAAGCTGGTGCGCTCCTGCGGCAACTGCAAGACGCAGTACAAGCGCACGGTCGTGCTGAACGACATCGACGTGACGGCGCCGATGAACTCGATCGTCGGCGTGAACGCCAACTACGGCGACACGGCCACGCTGTCGAAGATCCGCATCCACGGCGACAGCAAGAAGAAGATCAAGACGTGTGTGCGCTTCGAGGGCAACAACACGGGCAAGGAGCCCAAGGAGCTGACCCCGCCCGGCCCGGACGGCAAGACCTGCAAGTTCAAGGCCTCGGACATCAGCTACCAGTGATGCCGCAGCACGTGTGAACTCCGGCCGGCCCTGATCCCCCCTTGGGCCGGCCGGATGCCGGGTGTCCGGGCCCCCAGCCGGACGTCCCGGCACCCCCGGCCCTCCGGAGCCCCCCTCCGGACGGCCGACAGCCGCCCCCGCCGGTGCGAACCGGCGGGGGCGGCGTCGTACCTGCCTGGGCACCCTCTTGAATTGATGCGCCTATCGCATGGACAGATCTCGGTTTGATGCTGGACACGGATCCCGTGGTGCTCCGAAACTCTCGCGTAACACCTCGGCCCGCCCCCCCAGCACGATGACCGAGACGAGGACTCATGAGAGCGATCCCCAGACGTACGGTGCTCGCCGTCACCGCGGGCGCGGTCGCGGCGCCGGCCGTGAGCACATCGGCCACGGCAGCTCCGCTCGAAGTGCGGCAAGCCGTCTCAGGTCCCGACCCGGTCCTGCGGACGGACCTCCTCACGCAGGTGACGCCGAGGAACAACTGGCTGGTGACAGCGGTCTCCCTCCAGTACGCGCACCGCATCGACCTACGCGGCGGGACGGTACCGCCCACCGCCTTCCAGGTGCGGGCCACCGTGGGCGGACGGACAGCGGCCCGTACGGTGACCCGGGTTTACACCGACACCTCCGGCCGCCTCATCATCGAGCTCGATCCGAACGACGCCAACGCGAGGGCGGTCGGCACCACCGATCCCCTTCCGCTCGACCGCGCCTACTCCGTCAGACAGGTGGCGGACGTGCGTACCCCGGCGGGTGAAACGGTCCTTCAGGCCGGTCCGTTCGCGCACCGCAACGACGACGTCATCACGCCCGTGGCCGACGACTTCACCGCCGGTTCCTTCACCGACTCCGCGGGCTTCGAACTGGACTTCCGGCTGTACCAGCCCGCGGGATTCCTGCGGAACCCGCGGACCCGCACCCGGTACCCGCTCGTCGTCACCTTGCACGGCGGTGGCGAGGTCGCGGACAACAACATGACCCAGCTCACGTCCAACCGGGTCGCGGTCACGTTCGCCACACCGGAACGACAGCGCCGCAACCCCGCGTTCGTCCTCTCTCCGCAGATCCCCCTGCCGCGTCCCATGGACGGACCCGACGGCACGGACTGGACCGACGCGAAGGTGCAGGCCGCGCTGAGCGAACTCATCGACACCTTCGTGCGCGAGCACGCGGGCCACGTGGACACCGGCCGGCTCTATCTGGTCGGCCTGTCCTCGGGCGGTCGCGGCATCTACAGCCTGCTGGCCAAGCGGCCCGACGTGTTCGCGGCCGCCCTGCCCACGGCAGGCTGGGGCGAGGCGGCCGCCATGGAGAGGATCACGCACATCCCGATCTGGGCCGACCACTCGGTCGACGACCCGGTCGTCCCCTACCGGGAGGGCCGGTTCGGCAACCCCGGCACCTGGACCCTGATGAACGCACTGGAGACCGCCGGTGCGCGGGTCACCCGTGGGGAGTGGGCCAACGACCTGCCGAAGAGGGAGTTCGAGGCCCGGTCGCGGGCCCTCCTGCGGCAGGCCCGGGCCACGCGCAGCCATGTGCTGTTCACGAGCTACACAGCCGGAACGACACCGGTGAACCCGCACCTGTCATGGGCCCAGACGTACGAGAACGACGTGGTCATCGACTGGCTCTTCGCACAGTCCCGCTAGCCGGCGGCTCTCATCGACCCCGGAGGTAGAGCAATGCGTCCCCGCAGTCGTTCCACCCGCACCAGCGCGCCGCTACGGACCCGCTCCCGTCCCATGACGGCGCTGATCGCGCTGGCGACCACGATCGGCTTGGCGCTGACCCTGCTGACGGCCACCGCCGCTCCGGCCACCGCCGCTCCGGCGACCGCCGCCGACATCCCGTCCCCGACGACCGCCGCCCTGGAGGCCGCCGACGGGCCGCTGGCCACCGCCACCTACACCGTTCCCCGCCCGAGCGGGTACGGCTCGGGCATGGTCACGTATCCCAGGGCCAGGGGCTCGTACCCGGGCGTCGTGCTGATGCCGGGCTACCAGGGCACCCAGGAGAACCTGCGGTGGCTTGCACCCCGCCTCGCTTCCTGGGGCTTCGTGGTCATCAACGTCGGAACGAAGACACTCACCGACGATCCCGAATCGCGCGGGCGCCAGATCAGCGCCGCCGGCACCCAGTTGCTCGCGCTCGGCAAGGCCCCCCGCACCCCGCTGTCGGGGAAGCTCAACGGCACCCTGGGCGCGGCCGGTCACTCGATGGGCGGCGGTGGCGTCATGGCGGCCCTCCGGGACGACCCCCGGTTCCGGGCGGGCGTGCCGACGGCCCCGTACCACCCGAACGGGAACTTCTCCTCGGTCACCGAGCCCACCTTCTTCCTGACCTGTCAGAGCGACCCCGTCGCCCACGGCGACACCTTCGCGGTGCCCTGGTACAACTCCATGTCCCGGGCCGAGAAGCTCTACATCGAGGTCCCCGGCGACCATCTGTGCCCGATGACGGGCTACGGCGACAAGGCCAAGCAGGGCAAGTGGATCGTGTCGTTCTTCAGCCTCTGGCTGCGTGCCGACACCCGCTTCGGCCCGTTCCTGTGCGGTCCGGCTCGTGAGGCCGACAAGAACGACACCTCCCTGGTCACCCGCTGGATGGACACCTGCCGGTGACCCGCCGGTGACCAGCCGGAGGGACATGCCCTAGTCCATCGTCGACCCGATGGTCGTGGAGCCGGTCGTCAGGAACGTCGTCGCGGGGAGGGCGCCGTCCGCCCCGCGCGCGGCGTACGCGCTGTTCGCGTCCGTCGACTTCAAGGGCGGGGTGGGAATGCCGCTGTCCCAGTTGTTGCCGACGGAGACGGCCGCGGAGCCCAGCTTCGCGGGGCCGCCCTTGTCGCTCACGGCGAGGTTCTTGCCGAGGCGGGCCTTGCCGGTGGCGAAGGAGAAGCCGTTGTGGGCGTTGGCGTACGCGGTGTTGCGGTTCAGGGCGATGGCGCCGGTGTTGGAGTTCCCGGTGAAGCCGTGCAGCGTGTTGTCCCAGGCGGCGTTGTTGGTGACGACGTGGGCGACGGAGGCTCCGCCGCCACCCAGTTCGAAGCCGTTGCCGTTGCCCTCGAAGGCCGGGTCGCTCCAGCGGTTCTCGCCGTTGCCGAAGGCCCAGGAGTGCTCGACGGTGACCGGTGAGGAGAACTGCCACAGGTCGAGGCCGTCGTCGGAGTTGTCGTACAGCCGGGCGCCGGTGATCCTGTTGCCCGTGCCGGAGCCGAACTTGACGGCGATGCCGTCGGCGTTCTGGCCGTGGCCGGCCGGGTCGTAGTTGCCGTGGCTGTCCAGGTTCTGCACGAGGTTGCCGGTGGTGCCGTCGCCGCGCAGGGTGAAGCCGGAGTCGCCGTTGTCCGCGGTGACGAGGTTCCTGAAGACGCCGCCGGCCGAGGAGGTGGCGACGAAGCCCTGGGCCGGGGAGTTGACGAAGGCGAGGTTCTCCACGGTCCAGTAGTCGCCGTGGATGCCGGCCAGCCAGGAGCCGTCGGGCAGCTTCGAGCCGTCGATCCGGACCTTCTCGGCGCCGTGCGCCCGCAGCGTGATGCGGGCGGAACTCGTGCCGTTCGCCGTGGACTTGAGGGTCGCGGCCGGATGGTAGGTGCCGCCGCGGACCTGGATGACCGTACCGGCGGTGGCGTTCTTCACGGCCGCTTCGAGCTGGGCCGTGGTGGAGACGGTGACCGTCGACGAGGCGGCCTGCGCGCCGCCGCCCGAGAGCCCGAGATAGAAGCCGCCCGCCCCCGAGGCGCAGACCACCGCGGCGGCGATGGCGAGCGTGCGGGTCTTGCGGTGGCGTCCGGTGCTGAGCAGCACGGAGCGTTCCTTTCCTAGGCGATGGGGACGGAAACGGTGCGCGAGGGGCCCGCTCCGGACCGTTTCCGACCAGCAGTCGCCGCTGCGCGCCGAAAGGGTTGCCGCCGTCACGTGCACGGGCGTGCCCGCATCCCCGAAAGTTTCGGAACCACCGGCCTCATGCACACCCGTTGACGACCTGTCCCCGTCCGGTGAAACTCCGAAGGCCGCCTATCCAACAGAATCCCCCAGACTCCGACAGGAAGTGTCATGCGCCCCCGCACGCTCCTGCTTCCGTTCGTGGCCCTGACCGGCCTCCTCCTGACCCTTCTCACGGCGCCACCGGGCGCCGCGGACTCCGGAGCACCACCCGTGAAGCACTCCAAGTACGCCGGCTATCTCTTCGCCTACTTCACGGGCGAGGGCACCGCCGACGGCGAGCAGATCCGTTACGCCCTCAGCCGGGGCAACGACGCGCTGCACTGGCGTGAGCTGAACGCCGGCAAGCCGGTCCTGACGTCGACGATCGGCGAGAAGGGCCTGCGCGACCCGTTCGTGATCCGCTCCCCCAAGGGCGACAAGTTCTTCCTGATCGCCACCGACCTGCGCATGTACCAGAACTCCAGCGGCAGCTGGGACCAGGTGCAGCGGCACGGCAGCAAGTCGATCATGGTCTGGGAGTCCACCGACCTGGTCCACTGGACCGACCAGCGCCTGGTGAGGGTCTCCCCGGACAACGCGGGCAACACCTGGGCCCCGGAGGCCTACTGGGACGACGAGCTCGGTCAGTACGTCGTCTTCTGGGCGTCGAAGCTGTACGCCGACGACGACCCGGAGCACAAGGGCGACACGTACAACAAGATGATGTACGCGACGACCAAGGACTTCCGCACCTTCAGCGAGCCGAAGATCTGGAACGACCCGGGATACTCGGTGATCGACTCCACGGTCGTGAAGTACAAGGACGAGTACTACCGCTACACCAAGGACGAGCGCGACCCCAGCTCCTCCAGCCCCTGCTCCAAGTTCATCACCGGTGAGAAGTCGACGTCCCTGACCTCGACGAAGTACGACTTCGTGGCCGACTGCATCGGCAAGGGCGCGATGGATCGCGGCGAGGGCCCGACGGTGTTCAAGTCGAACACCGAGAAGAAGTGGTACCTGTTCATCGACGAGTACGGCGGCCGCGGCTACGTCCCGTTCGAGACCACCGACCTCGCCTCCGGCAAGTGGACGCCGTCCGCCGACTACCAGCTCCCGGCGAGCCCGCGGCACGGCACGGTGCTCCCGGTGACGCAGAGGGAGTACGACCGGCTGCTGGCGGCCTACCCGTCCACCCCCGCCTCCGTGGTGGACGCGACGGCCAAGCACCAGAAGGGCTACTCCATCGTCACCGACAGCGCCTCGAAGGTCGTGCTGCCCATGGAGCCCGACGCCGATCTGCGGGGCCTCGCCCCGAAGCTGTGGGTCGGTGAGGGTGCCACGCTGAGCCCGAAGTCCGGCACCCGGCGCGACTTCCGCACGCCGCAGAAGTACACCGTGACGGCGGCCGACGGCACCAAGCGCACCTGGACGGTCGAGGCGGTCCGCACCCGCAGCCCCATGCTGCCCGGCCTGAACGCCGACCCGGACGTGCACTACCTCAACGGCAGATACTGGATCTACCCCACGACGGACGGCTTCCAGGGCTGGAGCGGCACCAAGTTCAAGGCGTACTCGTCGAAGGACCTGGTCCACTGGAAGGACCACGGCGTCATCCTCGACCTCGGGCCCGACGTGACCTGGGCCGACAAGTACGCCTGGGCGCCCGCGATCGCCGAGCGGAACGGCAAGTACTACTTCTACTTCTGCGCCGAGCAGCAGATCGGCGTGGCGGTGGCCGACTCCCCCGCCGGCCCCTTCAAGGACGCGCTCGGCAAGCCGCTGGTCGCCAAGGGCGGATCGCTGAAGGGCCAGATGATCGACCCGTCGGTCTTCACGGACGACGACGGCCAGGCCTACCTGTACTGGGGCAACGGCCACGGGTACGTCGCGCCGCTCAACGACGACATGGTGTCGTTCGACGCGTCGAAGGTGCAGGACATCACCCCGGACAACTTCCGCGAGGGCTCCTTCGTGATCAAGCGGAAGGGCACGTACTACTTCATGTGGTCGGAGGACGACACCCGCAGCGAGAACTACCACGTGGCGTACGCGACGGGTCCGTCCCCGCTCGGCCCGTGGACCAAGCGCGGGACGATCCTCGAGAAGCGGCCCGAGTACGGCATCCTCGGCACCGGTCACCACTCGGTGGTGAACACCCCGGGCACCGACGACTGGTACATGGTCTACCACCGCTTCGCCCTCAACGGCCCCGGCAGGCCGGGCGGCGACGGCATGCACCGGGAGACCACCATCGACCGCATGGAGTTCACGGCCGACGGCGGCATCAAGCCGGTGGTGCCGACCCTGGAGGGCATCAAGCCGGCACGGCGATGAGCCTCACAGGACGTCGTCGAGCCAGTTGAAGACCTCGTCCTGCATCTCGTGGGTGAAGACGTGGCCGTGCTCCGGCCACGTCTTCGTCCGCATCCGGTCCTCGGCGTGGCGTGACCGCCAGACGGCACGCAGCTTGTCGTACGCGACCCGTACGCCCTCGGCCGGGAACAGCGTGTCGAGCCCGCCGTTGAGGAACAGCATCGGCCGGGGCGCGGCGATGCTCGCCACGTCGGGGATGTCGAGGTGCCGAGCGAGACCCGGGTGCAGCATGTAGTACGCCGACTGCCCGCGCAGCGTGTTGTTGCCGGGCACCATCATTTCTTTCAGCCCGGTCATCCAGCACACGCTCGCGGCGGCCGCGATGTGGTCGCTGAGGGCGGCGGTCTGCCAGGCGCGGTAGGCGCCCATGGAGAAGCCGACGGCCGCGACCCGCCGGGCATCCACCCGGTCGAGTCCCGCCAGGAAGGCGGCGGCCCGCTGATCCTCCCGTGCCATGAGCCCGGCGAGCGAGGAGCCTAGGTTGTAGAAGTTGGCGGCGAGGGCCTGCTGCTGTTCGTAGGCGAGCGGCCCGCGGTCGCCCCAGCCGAGCGCGTCCAGGCACAGCACCACATAGCCGCGCCGCGCCAGTTCGTCACCGACGAACCGTCCGCTGAAGTACTTGTCCGCCCAGGCCCGGGCGGAGGCCAGACGCGTGTCGTCGTACCAGGGACGGACGAGTTTCTCCTTCCCGATGTCGAACCTGGCACCGTGGTCGTGCAGGAGCAGCACGGCGGGGAAGGGGCCCCTGCCGTGCGGGGTGAGCAGGGCGCCGCGCACGCGTTCGTATCGGGTGAGGGAGACGGTGACCAACTCCCTCGTATATCCCTCCCCTTGGGCACGACCACCGCTCTCCGGTGCGTACGGCGTCCCGTCCTGCCGCTCGACGAGCAGGTGCTCTTCGACCCTGGCCCGGGCGGCACGCCGCCAGGCGCGGAAGTCGCGGACCGGGGATCGTCCCCAGGCGAGCGGGAAGGTGAGGGCGTCCTTCAGTGCCGGGTGGAAGTCGGGCAGCGGGCCGTCCACGACCGCCGCATCCGCCCCGCTCACCGCTGCCCCGGCCAGCAGCGCCGTGCTCGCCCCGACCACGAACGTCCGCCGGCCGAGCGGCTCATGGGTGCCCATACGACCTCCCTGTTCCGGCGTGCCGCAGCACGTACCCCTCCACCGCCGACGGGGACGTCAGGGCGCGGTAGTCGTACACGTCGGCGGGATCCCAGCCGACGTCGGTCCCGAGGCCGAGACCGCTCGCCACGGCGTTGAGCCGGGCGGGCCGGCCGTTGAACCAGGAGCCTGTGTCGCGGAACCGTTCGCCCCCGTAGTCCGCGAGGGCGAGCGACGGCCGTCCCCCGGGATACCGGAAGACGTTGCGCTCGGAGAAGATCGCGGACTCCACGCCCACGCCCAGGGCGTAGAGAGGTGCCTGCCCCCGGTGGACGTTGTTGACGACGTGCACCTGCCCGAAGCGGACCCGCGGGGCGCGCTGCACGATGCCGCTGAACAGGTTGCGGACGAAGGTCACCTTGAGGTGCCCCCGGTCCCGGTCGCCGCGCCCGTCACCCGACCCGATCAGGATCGCCTTGTCGTGGTCCTCGAACCGGCTGTCGGAGACGGTGACGAAGTCGGAGCCGTCCTCGATGTCCAGCAGTCCGTCGTGCCGTTGCACGCGCTCGCCGTGGAAACCGAGGGGCGCCTCGCGGTCGGGGAACCGGCCGTCGGTGAAGGTGCAGTGGTCGATCCAGATGTTCCTGCCGGTGATCACGGTGAGGGCGTCGAAGCGGGCGTTCCAGCTGCCGTGCGTGCCGTCGTCCGGGGACCAGGAGGTGAAGTGGTCGACGGGTGCCTCCAAGTGCAGGTTCCGCACGACGATGTCGCTGCCGGTGTTGACCGTCAGGAACACCCCGAGCAGCCGGGCGTCGCGGCCCACGCCGACGAGGGTCGTGTTGCTCGGCACGGTGAGCTGGATCTGCGCCTTCTCCCTGTTCGACCCGGTCTGGCGCAACTGCCGCTGCTGCTTGCAGTGGTCGAAGCGGGTGTCGGACCAGACGGCGCCGTCCTCGCCGAAGCAGGACATGTACTTGAGGAGGTCGTATCCGGGCGCGTAGTCCTGCTCGCCGAGCAGGGAACCGTCGTCGCTCTCGTGGCCGTTGATGTCGCCGACGACCCGGACCACCTTGGGCGCGGTGGGATCGCCGTCGTTCGCCAGGGCGGTCTTGAGTTCGGCGCGGGTGTCCACCGTCCAGATCCTGCCGCCCGCCCCGCCGCTGGTGCCGGAGCCGGCCGAGGCCCAGCCGACGGGGGCGCGTTCGGCGGCGGAGGCCGGTGAGGCCGGCCAGAGCAGGCAGAGACCGAGGAGGAGTACGGCGGCCCTACGCATAAGGCCGCCAGTCGCCGAGGTAGGTCTCCCTGGTGTGCAGCGCGGCCTGCGCGCGGCCGAGCCGGGGCCGGTTCTCCGGCACGGAGACGGCGGCGCCCGGCCCGGTGTTGCGGTACTCGGCGAACCGCATCGACTGCCAGGGGTAGGCCTCGCGCATGTCGGTGTACGGGGCCACCGCGTCGATGCCCGGCCCGATCCGGGTCTCCCGCACCATCAGCGACGGCCAGGCCGTGGTCTCGTACGACGGCACCCAGGGCCGGGCCAGCTTGTAGGCACCGTCCTCGGCGCCGGAGGTGATGCGGCAGCGGACGGCGAGGATGCCGTAGGGGTTCGCCCGGGCCGTGGAGGGCGCGAAGACCATGCCCTTCGGGGTGAAGTCCACATCCCGTGCCAGCGTGCGGAAGTGGCACTGCTCGAACACGGCGGTCGCCCGCCCGAAGACGAAGTCGACGTCGCCCTCGATGTAGCAGTGCCGGAAGTACTGCCGGTCGAAGGTATCCAGAGCGCCGGTGTCGACGAAGAGGGTGTCCTGGTGGGCCAGGAGCCGGACGTTCTCGAAGCGGGTGCGGTCGCCGTACGTGTACGCCGCGACCGCCTGGGTGCCGGTGATGTCGGGATGGTCGGCGCGCAGCCAGTCGTTGGCCAGGGTCAGGTCGCGGACGGTCAGCCCGGGGGCCGCCGAGGTGAAGGTGGCGGAGCCGGCCGTGCCGTAGGTGCCCGAGCCGTCAGGCCTGGGTGTGCCGTTGGCGTTGTCGTACACGATGACGACGTCCCGCGGGTCCCGGGTGGCCCCCCTGAGGGTCAGGCCGGTCTTTTCCGCCGGGACGCCGACGACCTCGCGGTACGTCCCCGGGTGCACGACGACGGTCCAGCCGGGGCCGTCCACGGCGTCCACGGCGGTCTGCACGGACTCGCCGGGGCGGACGTGCAGGACCCGGCGACGGGCGAGTGCGGCGAAGGCGGGTGCGGCTCCGGTGGCGACGAGGCCGCCGGCGAATCCGGTGAGCAGGGTGCGCCGGTGCACTCAGCACGCCTCCTTCCACGGCTCCCAGTCGCCGAGCCAGGCGGCGCGGGTCGCCGACCGGGCCTGCCGGGAGGTGAGCTGGGGCCGGTTGGCGGGGACGGAGATGTCCGCGCCCGGTCCGGTGTTGCGGTACTCGGCGAAGCGCTGGGCCTGCCACGGATAGGAGTCCGACATGTTGGCGTAGGGCGCGACCGCGTCGATGCCCGGACCGAGCCAGGTGTCCCGGACGGTGAGCATGGGACGGGCGGTGGTGTCGGAGCTGGGCACCCAGGGGCGGGCGAGCTTGTAGGAGCCGTCGGGAGCCTCGCTGTCGACGCGGCTCCTGGTCACCAGGTACCCGAGCGGGTTGGCGGCGGCCGTCGACGGGGCGAAGACGAAGCCGTACGGGGCCGAAGACAGGTCGGTCCGGTCCAGGGTCCGGAAGCGGCACTGCTCGAAGACGGCGGTCGCCCGCCCGAAGACGAAGTCGACGTCGCCCTCGGCGTAGCAGTGGGCGAAGTACTGGCGGGCGAAGGCGCCCAGCGCCATCGAGTCGGCGTACAGGGTGTCCTGGTGGCCGAGGAACCGGCAGTGGTGGAAGGCGGACCGGTCGCCCTGGACCTTGAGGGCGACGGCCTGGGTGCCGGTGACGCCGGGGTGGTCGGCGCGCAGCCAGTCGTTGGCGAAGGTGATCCAGCGGGCGGTGAAGCCGTCGGCCTGCACGGTGGCGGTGGCGGAGCCGGTGGTGCCGTAGGTGCCGCCGCCGGGCTTGGGCGTCCCGGCCGCGTTGTCGTACACGATGACGACGTCACGGGGGTTCTCGCTCGCCCCGATCCAGGTCATCCCGGTACGGCCGGGGTCGACGGCGACGGTCTGCCGGTAGACGCCCGGGGCGATGACGAGGGTGTGTCCGCTGCCGGTCGCGGCGGCCACGGCGTCCCGGACGGTGGTGAAGTCACCGGCGCCGCCCGGGTGGACGTACACGGTCTTCGGATCGCGGCGCGCGACCGGTGAGCCGTACCGGCCGAACGGGCGCGGCCGGGTGCCGGCGGCCCGCGCGGGGACGGCGGCGAGGCCGACGGCGGCACCCGCTGCGGCGCTCGTGGCGAGGAACGTCCGGCGGGAGAGGGAGACATGGGGCTGCGAGAGCATACGGCTGCTCCTTCGCGGTGCGGCTGGTGCGGGGTTCTTGCCAGTGGGGAAAAGGCCGGGGCGGGGATGCGATGCGGTCCGCCCCGGCCGGTTCACGTGCCGGTCAGGGCCGGATCAGGTCAGCACACGCGGCCTGCGCCCGAGCGGGCGTCGACGATGCCCGGGACCGCCTTCGCCGGGTCGACGCCGGCCCGCAGCGTCGGCGTCCAGCCGGCGCCCGACTGGAGCGTCTCCCCGGGGATCTCCGCGTTGTGCACGGCGATCAGGTCGACGGCCTTGCCGTTGACGACGTTCGCGTTCGCGGTGACCGGCGCCTCGTTCCACTTCTTGAGGATCTTCGCCGGGCTGGTGCCCGGTGCCAGCGTGAACGCGTTGTGCTCGGCGACGAGCCGGGACTCCTTGCCGATGCCGTAGACGTAGCCCCACTTCTGGCCCTTGGTGACCACGAAGTGGTTGTTGTACGAGTCGACCTGCCCGAACCGCACCCGCGGCGCCCGCTCGACGATGCCCTCGAAGCGGTTGTGGTGCAGCGTGACCTTCAGCTTGCCCGTGTCGTCGGCGGTGGCGCTGTCGCTGTTGCCGATGAGCATGGTCTTGTCGTGGTCCTTGAACGAGTTCCAGGACACGGTGACGTGGTTCGAGCCGCGCACGACGTCGAGCAGCCCGTCGTGCTGCTGGTAGGTCTTGCCGAAGTACGACGGCAGGGAACTGTCGGGGTAGCGGCCGTCGGTCAGGGTGTTGTGGTCGACCCACACATGCGTGGAGCCGTAGACGACCACCCCGTCGTACTCGCTGTTCCAGGCGCCGGTCTTGTTGTCGTCGGTCGGGTCCCACTGCGGGAAGCAGTCGACCGGGGCCTCGATGGTCAGGTTCCGGACGATGACGTTGTCGACGCCCTTGATCTGGAGGCTGCCGCCGAGGATCCCGGAGTTCTTGCCCACGCCGATGATGGTGGTGTTGGCGGGGACGATCGCCTTGATGGTCTTGTCCTGCTGGGCGGCGGACGCGGCCCGCAGGTCCTCCTGCTCACCGCTGACCGGCTTGTCGTGTCCCCAGACGGCGGGGTCGTAGGCGGCGAGGTACTTCTGGAAGTCGTACCCCTCGGCCTCGAACGCCTCGCAGCCCTGGGAGACGGCGTCGATCATCCCCTTCACCTTGATGATCCTGGGCGCGGTCCCGCCGTCCTTCAGGGCGGCCCGGAACTGCTCCCAGGTGGTGACGGTGTAGACGTGCGCGGCATCGGCCGCGGCACCACCCGTGGTACCGGTGCCGTACGCGCCCCACCCGTCGTTGGCCCCGAGCGTCTGGCGGGCCACGTCCCGGGGCCCGGCCTGCGCGGCGGTACCGCTGACGGACAGCACGAGCGCGGCGCACCCGACCACCGCGGCGACCTTCACTCCG
Organism: Streptomyces sp. NPDC006235; assembly: GCF_040613735.1. NCBI lineage: Bacteria > Bacillati > Actinomycetota > Actinomycetes > Kitasatosporales > Streptomycetaceae > Streptomyces > Streptomyces sp. NPDC006235. Next base: position 317,472 of record NZ_JBEXSR010000003.1, on the reverse strand, counting down.
CTCACTCTGGCATGATCATGACACTTCCGAACGTTCATGGTGCGGCTCTCTTTCCGTCTGCTTGGGGTGTGTTACGCGGCGGCCTGCGGCCAGGTGATCCACGACTCGGGAATCGGCTCGTCCAGCCGGCGCACATCGCGCGGCCCGAGCACCCTGGTCCGGAGCAGCTCCCTGGCCACGAGCCGGGCCACGGCGATCGCGCCCGGCGGATTGAAGTGCGTGTTGTCCTGCTCGGTGGCGGTCCAGTTGAAGTACTTCTTCGTCTCCTCGACCCCGAGCTCCTGCCACAGGGCGAGCGACAGCGCCTGTACATCGAGCAGCGCGACCCGCTCCTCGGCGGCCAGAGCCCGCATGGCCGCCGGGTACTCGCCGTGCGTCGTCACGGCCTTCCCAGCGCCGTCGAACCTCCGCCGCTCCACGGACGTGGCGAACACGGGCCGCGCCCCACGGGCCCGGGCCCCCTCGACGTACATCCGCAGATGGTCCCGGTACGTCGTCCAGGGCTCGGTGTAGCGAGTGGGGTCCTCCGCCTTCTGGTCGTTGTGACCGAACTGGATGAGGAGGAAATCGCCGGGTCGAATGGCGGAAAGAATGACCTCCAGCCGCCCTTCGTCGACGAAGCTCTTGGAACTACGCCCGTTCACCGCATGGTTGGCGACCGCCAGCTCCTTACGGAGAAAGAACGGAAGCGCCATACCCCACCCGGTCTCGGGCGCGGCGTTCGCGTACTTCTGCGCTGCGGTGGAGTCACCGGCGATGTAGAGGGTGCGATTGCGGCTACCGGCAGCTTGTGCCGTACCGCTTACAGAGAGCGCGAGCGGCACCGAGGCGACAGCGGCAACGGCGACCTGTCTGCGACTGAGAGACATCAGAGAAACTCCCTAGGGGCGCGGGGCTGTATCGATTTGCGGCTCCGCCGCGTGGGCGCGACAAGCCAGGGACGGCCCGCACCCTGCGAACCACGGGCCGTCCCACGGCGAAACCCAGCAACAATCAACCCTTCTGCTGGTCCCACTCCTCCTGAGCCGCATTCAGCTGATCGGCCAACGTGTCCAGAAATTCCTTCGCGCTCATCTTCCCGAGCAGCACCTTCTGGAAGTTCGGCTCGTTGTCGGCCTTGGAGATCGTGTTCCAGTCCGGCAGGTAGTACGGCAACTGCACAATCGTCGTCGACCCGTCCGACAACGCGTCAGCGGCCAGCTTCGTGGGCTCGGCCTTCGAAATCCACGCATCCTTCGCCGCGTCCAAGTTCGACGGCACCTGCCCAGCCGACTCGTTGAACTTCGAGTTCTCCGCCTTGGACGTGGCGAACTCGATGAACTTCCAGGCGGCGGCCTTGTTCTTGGAGCTCTTGAACAGCCCCATTCCGTCGACCGGGTTGGAGACCTGGACCCGCTTCCCGCCGGGCCCGGTCGGCTGCGGAATACCGCGGAACTTGTCCACCCCGAGCGCCTTCACATGGTCCTGGTACGACCCGAGGTTGTGGTTCAGCATCCCGATCGTGCCGGAGTCCCACTGCGCGACCATCTTCGTGAAGTCGTTGTTGAGGTCGGCCGCGGGGGTGACCTTCTTGTACAGCGCCGCGTACTTCTCCAGCGCCGCCACGTTCTTGGGGTCGTTGACGGTGGTCTTCTCACCGCTGGAGTCCCAGAACGAGGTGATCCCGGACTGCCCGTACATCGCATCCAGCGCCTGGGCGATGGAACCGGCGCCACCACGGATGGTGTAGCCGAACTCGTTCTTGCCCTTGTTCGTGAGCTTGTTCGCGGCCTCGAAGAACCGGTCCCACGTCGTCGGCTCCTGGAGCCCCGCCTTCTTGAACAGGTCGGTGCGGTAGTACAGCACACCGTTGTTCGCGGAGGTCGGGATCGAGTACAGCTTGTCGTCGCCGCCGCCGGCCGCCTTCAGCGACTCGACCATGTCCTCGTTGAGCTTGCCGTTGAGCGAGGACTTCTCCAGCCGCTCGTCCAGCGGCTCCAGCGCGCCCTGTGCGGCGAACCCCGCGAGCATCGCCGCGCCGACACCGCCGACGTCCGGCAGACCGCCGCCCTGGAGGGCGGTGTCGACCTTGGACTGGTACTCGGTGGAGGCGATCCCGACGTACTCGACCTTGATGTCCGGGTTGGCCTTCTCGAAGTCGGCGATGATCGCCTTCCAGGCCTCGGTGCGGACACCGCCGTTGTTGTCCCAGAAGACGATCTTGCCCTTGCCGCTGCCGTCGGCGCCCTTGTCGCCGCCCGCCCCGCTGCCGTCGTCGCCGCAGGCGGTGACGGTCAGCGCGAGTACGGCCCCCAGGGCGACGGCCGTGGCGGCGCGCCTGCTTCTGCGATTGCTGATCTTCATTGGTCGGCTCTCTTCTTCTGGATCCAGCGGAACTTGAAGGTGTGGGGGGTCAGTGGCGGGCGTGGGGTGCCCAGTCGTCCGTGCCCCTGAGGTAGGCGGCCACGGTGTGGGGCCGCGCCTCCTGGTCGCTCAGCTGCGGACGGTCGGCGGTGACCGTCGCGCCCGGGCCGTGGTTGCGGTACTCGGCGAACCGCGCGTCCTTCCACGAGAACCCGCCCATGTCGGTCCACGGCGAGGACTTGATCGCGGCCGGCAGCGCGGTGTCCCGGATCAGCACCTGCGCGATCGCGTCCGGCTCGCCGCCCGGGTGCCAGGGCCGGCCCAGGTGGAAGGTGCCGGCAGGGGCGTCGCTGACGATCTTCGACCGGGTGATCAGGAACCCGTACGGGTTGCCCTTCCAGGTCGAAGCCGCCGTGATGTAGCCGTTGTTCGTGTCCGAGCCCCGGCTCAGCGCCCGGATCACCGACCGTTCGATCACCGTGGTGGCCCGGCCGTAGATGAAGTCGACGTCGCCCTCGATGTAGGAGTCGCGGACGTAGACCCGGCTGAGGGTGGTCAGCTTGGGGCTGTCGGTCATCAGGGTGTCCTGGTTGCCCAGGAAGGCGGTGTCCTCGAAGACGATCCGGTCGCCGGTCGTCTTCATCGCGAGCGCCTGCTCGCCCTTCAACTCGTGTGCGGCCTCGTCGAAGTCGTTGCTGAAGGTGAGGTTGCGGGCCGTCACGTCGTTCGCGGCGATCCGGACGGTGGCGCTGCCCGTCGAACCCCCGTACTCGGCGGGCGTGTCGAAGACGATGACGGTGTCGGAGCGGTCCTGTCCAGTCCCCCGCAGCACGAGGTTCGGCTTGCTCGCGGGGATGAACACCTTCTCGCGGTAGGTGCCCGGCGCGACGGCGATCTCGACGGCGGTGTCGTTGCCGTCGGGCACCGCGTCCACGGCCGCCTGCACCGACGGGTAGTCGCCCGGGACGTGCAGGACGACCGGGCCGCCGATCCGCTTCTGCGGCCCGGAGAACCGCTTCACCAGCGCGGGCACGGCGGCGGCCGGGTCGAGCCGGTAGGCGTAGAACGCGCCCGGGTCGAACGCGGTGCCCCACGCGTCGTGCCGGCCCGTGGTGTTCCGCAGGACCGACCCGCGCTGTACCAGCTCGGCGGTGGCGTCGGCCTGGTAGGGGTGCTGGACGCCGTCGTAGAAGCTGTTCTCGATGACCATCTTCGTCCGGCCGCGCGACCAGTTGCCGTACGTCCACACGGGGTCGCCGTCGGACAGCTGCGAGGACAGGTAGTTGTTGTAGAGGTGGGCGTAGGCGACGTTGTCGGCGGACGGGTTGCGCTGCTTGGTGGCGCGGAACCAGTTGTGGTCGACGGTGATCTGCGTCTTGACGTTCGGGGTCCAGCCGATGCCGAAGGTCTTGTTGTTGTCCGTGAACTGGTTGTAGGAGACGGTGACGTACTCGCTGTCCTTGCGGATGTCGAGCTGGCCGTCGCAGATCCGCGAGAAGCGGATGTGGTCGATCCACACATGGTGGGCGGTGTCGAGGCGGATGCCGTCGTAGTCGGTGTCCTTGCAGTCCCAGTTGCCCTCGATGGCCGTGTCGCGGATGGCGAGGTTGCGGATGATCACGTTGTGCGTGCCGGGGTCGAGGGTGAAGCCGCCGTGCACGATCTCGGCGGTGTCGCTCACGCCGATGATGGTCTTGTCGGAGGCGACGGGTATCTCCGTGCCGAAGGGGTCCATGTCCAGGGAGCCCTTGACGCGGATGACGTACGGCTCCTCGGCCGCCGCGTACTTGGTGAGGGCGGCCTGGTCGGTGACGGTGACGACCTTGCCGCCCGCACCGCCGGTGGTGCCGCCGGCGAGGGAGGCGAAGCCGTGCGGCCGGTCGGTCCAGCGGTCGGCGGCGGGCCCGGTCTTCCGGGACTGCGGGGCGGCCTGTGCGTCCCCGAGTGTCCCGAGGCTCAGCGCGGCGACGAGGCCGAGCACGGCGGCCACGACCTTGCCGTGTCCCGGTCTCGACAAGCGCTTGCTACGGAGGTGCGTCATTGCGGCTCCCAACAGGCTTACGGCTGAGGTGCGTTACGAGGCGCTGATCCGGAACTGGGTGAACGTGGCGGCGCCGGCGTGTCCCTGACCGGCGGGCGCGAGGGCGACGAGGCCGAGCAGGGCGCCGACCCAGCGCCACGGGGTGGCGGTGAAGACCGGGCCCGACGGCCGGAAGCCGTCGCCGACGTCGGCCGAGAAGCGGCAGCGGGCACCCGCGCCGATCTCGATCCGCAGCCGGGCCCGGCCCTCGGGCGCGAGCCGCGGGTGGGCGGCGTCGCGTTCGGCCTCCGCGACCGCCTCGGCGAACCGGTGCACGAGGTGCGCGGTCCCGTCCGCGCCCCGCTGGAGCCCGATCCAGCCGAACGCGTCCCCGAGGACCGCGAGTCCGGCCCGGGCCCCGGGCTCGTCGCTGTCGAGCCGCAGGTCCACCTCGACCGTGCAGGGCGTGCCGGGCAGCCGCTGGGTGAGCACGTTCGGCAGCTTGCGCAGGTCGTGCGCGTCGGCCGAACGGACGCAGGTCAGCCGGAGCCCGTCCCCGGAGTGCTGGGTGGCCCAGCCGTCGCCCGGGTTGGCGGTCCACTGCCACTGGCGGCCGTACCGTCCGCCGGGGAAGTCGTCGTCGGTGGCGGGCGCGGCCGGCGGCTGCGGCGGCAGGTCCGGCTTCTCGTGTACGGCGACGGGGGCGCCGTCGTCCCCGAGCACCGGCCAGCCGTCCGGGCCCCAGCGCATCGGCTGGAGGTGGACGACCCGGCCGTAGGCGCCGCGCTGCTGGAAGTGCAGGAACCAGTCCTCGCCCGAGGCGGTGCGCACCCAGCCGCCCTGGTGGGGGCCGTTGACGTCGGTGTCCTTCTGCTCCAGGACGATCCGCTCCTCGTACGGCCCGAAGAAGCCGCGTGAGCGGAAGGCGCCCTGCCAGCCTGTCTCCACTCCTCCGGCGGGGGCGAAGATCCAGAACCAACCGTCGTGCCGGTAGAGCTTGGGACCTTCGAGGGTGAACCAGCCGGGGATGCGGTCGCCGTCGACGATCACCTTGCCCTCGTCGAGGAGTTCGGTGCCGTCGGGGCGCATCCGGTGGCCGGTGAGGCGGTTCTTGATGCCGGAGCGGGACTTGGCCCAGGCGTGGACCAGATAGGCCTCGCCGGTGTCCTCGTCCCACAGGGGGCAGGGGTCGATCAGGCCCTTGCCGGCCTTCAGCAGGTGCGGGCGGGTCCAGGGGCCTCTGATCTCGGGGGCGTTGACCTGGAAGATGCCCTGGTCAGGGTCGCCCCAGAAGATCCAGAAGCGTTCGTCGTGATACCGGAGGGACGGGGCCCAGACGCCGCAGTCGTGGCGGGGGCGCTCGAACTCCTCCGCCGGTTCCAGGCGTTCGAGGGCGTGGCCGACCAGTGTCCAGTTCACCAGGTCGCGGGAGTGGAGTAAGGGCAGCCCGGGGGCGCGGCCGAAGCTGGAGGCGGTCAGGTAGAAGTCGTCGCCGACGCGGACGACGTCCGGGTCAGACCAGTCGGCGTCCAGGACCGGGTTGCGGTAGGTCTCGCTGGTCACGGGCTCACCGCCTTGCGGACGAGGGCCGCCGCGGCGTCCCGGTCGAGACGGCCGTCGGCGACGACGGTGACGACCCGGCGGACGACGGTCTCGCCCGGCGGGATGGGCAGCCGCTCGGCGTGTGCCAGCGAGGAGCCGACACCCGGGTACTCCTCGGTGCGCACGAACCACGGGTCGCGGCGGGTCTGTTCGGTGGCGCCGACGAAGACCAGCGTCCAGGTGCCGCCCCGCAGGGCGAGCCAGTCGGCGGGCCGGCCGTGGACCTGCTCCTCCCCCTCGGCCTCGGCCGAGAAGACCTCCGGCGCGGAGGACTCCTTGCGGGCCCGCCAGAAGAAGCCGCCGTAGGCCGCGCCCGGTCGCCCGTTGGTCGCGGGGCTGCCGATCGACAGAGGGTCCTTGGTGACGTTGGTGAGGGAGAAGGTGAGGTCCAGCGCCCAGGCCTGGTCGGTGAGTTCGGTGGCCGCGACCGTACGGCGCTCGCGCAGCAGCTCACCGCCCGCCGCCACCCAGCGCAGCTCCTCCACGAAGCCGTCCGGGTCACGCAGCTGGAACGCGACGTGCCGCTGGGAGCCGTGGTTGTCCAGCTCGGTCGGGCCCTGGTCGCGGACGTAGGTGCGCCCGCCCCAGAAGTTGAACCCCTCGACGTCGGGAACGGCGACACCGACGCCGAGGTGGTGTGCGTGGTCGGCGGGGGTCAGCTCGGTGACCGCCGTGCCGGCCAGGGTGGTGACGGGGTGCAGATACGGGCGCGGGGAGAGCCGGGCCGGCAGCTCGGGCCGGGTGACGTACCGGCCGACCGGCCGTCCCGCGACACGCAGCACCGCGGTGTCGTTGCTGCTGGTCATCTGGTGCTCACCTCTTTCGACAGGTGCTCCGCGTTCAGCGCCCAGGGGGCGCCCAGCTCGGAGTAGAGGGAGAGGGTGTCGGCGGCGGCCGCGACGAGCCCGTCGACGCCGGGGACCACCCGGCGGTTCTCGCCGGGGATCCGGTGCCAGGCGGTGTCCGGCAGGGGCGCCGGGTCGGGCGCCGTGCGGATGGCCTCCACGACCTTCATGAAGGCGCCGGTCTCCTCCGGCGGGACCAGCAGGTCGGCGCCGGTGGTGAGGTGCGCGACGAGGTTCTCCAGCAGGTCGGTGCGGCCGTGCTCGAACTCCTGCGGGCCGTGCCCCGCGCGCTGGAGCAGCACGCGGTCCTGCTTGTACCAGAAGGTGATCCGGCCGGTGCTGCCGTGCACCAGGACGTACGGCTCGTCCGCCCGCTCGGCGCACAGGGTCGCGGCGACGGTGACCGGGTGGCCCTGCGCGGTGGTGATCCGGACGCAGGAGGTGTCGTCGGACTCGATGGCGTTGGCGCGCAGCAGTTCCGTCTCGATGCCGGTGACGTCCTCGGCGCGGGTGCTGCCGCCGAGGGCGAGGGCGGTCGCGACGGCGTGGGCGAGCGGGTTGGTCAGCGCTCCGTCGATCACGTCGACGCCGTTCAGCCGCCGCTTGCCCGCCCAGGGCGCCCGCCGGAAGTAGTCCTCGTTCCGCACCCAGGCACCGGCCCCGCCGAGCCCGACCAGTCGGCCGATCGCCCCCTCGGCGATCAGCTCCCGGATGGCGGGCACGGCGTGCGAGCCCAGCGACTGGAAGCCGATCTGGCAGACGACCCCGGCCGCGGCGACCCCATCGGCCATGCGGCGGAACTCCACGTAGGAGGGGGCGGGCGGCTTCTCCAGCAACACGTGCACGCCCCGCTCGGCCGCCGTGAGCGCGAGGTCGGTGTGGGTGGGGATCGGCGTGCAGATCACGGCGATCCGGGCGCCGGTGGAGTCCAGCAGGGCGCCGAAGTCGGCGGACTGCTCGGGCGTGCCCAGGCCGTCGAGCTCCTGATCGGTCAGCGGCGTCAGTTCGCAGACGCCGGCCAGCCGGACGAGGCCCTGCTTCTGGAGGCGGCGGATGTTCTCGACGTGCCAGCGGCCGTGGCCCCGGGCGCCGGCGAGGACGACAGGCAGAGGTGTCTTCATGGAGTCGATCATGCTTCCGGTCACGGGATCCTCCCCGCACCCGCGCCGCGGGCCACGGCCCGGTCGGCCGCGGCGGCGCTGTCGATCCGCCCGTGCAGGGCGGGCGTCCAGCCGACGTCGCCCGTCAGGTCGCGCTCACTGCCCGAGTTGTAGGCGTTGTAGATCATGAGCAGGTCAACCGGGAAGCCGTTGAAGAGCGTGCCGCTCTGGTGCAGGGCGCTGCCGTTCCAGCTCTTGACCAGGTCGGCGACCTCGACATGGCCGGGGGCGTGGAAGGCGTTGTTCTCGGCGTAGATCCTCGACTCGGTGGAGACGCCGAGGGAGTAGCGGTAGTCGTCGCCGGTGATCTCGTAGCGGTTGTTGTAGAGGTGCACTTGGCCGAAACGGACCCTCGGGGCGCGCTGGACGACCGACTCGAACTGGTTGTGGTGGAGGGTGACCCGGAGCTTTCCGCGGTCGCCGGTGGCGGTGTCGCCGTTGCCGATGAGCATCGCCTTGTCGTGGTCGGCGAACCGGCTCCAGGAGACGGTGACCAGGTCGGAGCCGTTCGTGATGTCCAGCAGTCCGTCGTGGCGGAGGTAGTTGCGGGCGAAGTGAGTGGGCTCCTCGGCGTCGGGGTGGCCCTTGTCGCTCAACGTCACATGGTCGACCCACACATGGGTCGCGCCGGCCAGCCAGATCGTGTCGTACGCCGTCTTCCAGTCACCGAGGCCGCCGGTGTTGGGCTGCCAGACGGGGAAGCAGTCGTAGGCGTCGCGGATGTCGAGGTTGCGGATGATCACATTGTCCGCGTTCCGCACCTGGAGGCTCGCGCCCTTCAGCACGGCCGCGTCGCCGAGCCCGACGATCGTGGTGTTGGAGCCGACGGGCAGCACGACCCGCTCGGCCTGCCGGGCGGCGGAGGACTGGCGGGCCTCCTCCTGCGGGCCACTGGGCTTGGCGGCGCCCCAGGTGCGGGGGTCGTAGGCGGCGAGGTACTTCTTCAGGCTGTAGCCGCCGGTGGCGTAGTCGGAGCAGTCGAGCCGGTCGCCGTCGTCGTCGGTGTTGGCGTCGATGGTCCCGGCGACCTTGATGATCTTCGGGGTGTCGCTGCCGCCGTCGAGGGCGCGGACGAGTTCCGCGCGGTTCTTGACGGTGTGGACGTGGTCGGCGTCGGCGGCCGCGCCTCCGGTGGTGCCTCCACCCGCGGAGGCCCAGCCGTCGTTCGCGGGCAGGGTGTCGCGGCTGATGTCGCGGTCGTCGGCATGGGCGCGGTCCTCGGCGTGGGCGGGGACGCAGAGCACGCCCACCAGCCCTGCCGCTATGGCGAGTCGGCGCAGTCTCATCCCTTCACCGCCCCCGCGCTGAACCCGGTGATCAGCCACTTCTGGATGAAGGCGAACACGAGCACGACCGGCACGGCCGCGATGATGCCGCCCGCGGCGAGGGCGCCCAGGTCGACGCTGTCCGCGCTCATCAGGGTGTTCAGGCCGACCGGGATGGTCTGCTTGTCCTGGTTGTTGAGGAACATCAGGGCGAACAGGAAGTGGTTCCAGGAGTGCACGAAGGCGAAGGAGCCGACGGCGATCAGGCCCGGCCGCAGCAGCGGCAGCACCACGATCCGGAAGGCCGTCATACGGTTGCAGCCATCCACCCACGCCGCCTCCTCCAGGGAGTACGGCACGTTCTTGATGAAGTTGCTGATCAGGATCATCGACAGCGGCAGCTGGAAGACCGTCTCGGCGAGGATGACGCTGCCGAGGCTGTTGATCATCTGGAGTTCGGCGAAGATCTCGAACAGCGGGACCAGCAGCAGCGCGCCCGGCACGAACTGGGAGCACAGCAGGGCCAGCATGAACGCCCGCTTGATCTTGAAGTCGAACCGGGCGAGGGCGTAGCCGCCGGCCAGGGCGACGAGGGTCGTCATGACCAGGGTGGCGACGCCGACGAGGACGCTGTTGGCGAAGTAGGTGCCGAAGCTGCGCTCCGTCCAGACCTTCTCGAAGTGGTCGAAGGTCATCGGCCAGGGCACCAGCGAGGTCGAGCCGGCCGGGCGCAGGGCGAACAGCAGGATCCAGTAGAAGGGGATGAGGGTGAAGACCAGGTAGATCCCCAGCGGCAGGTAGATCTGCCAGCGGGGGGCCTCGTCCCAGGCGCGCTTCCCCTTGGCGGGGCGCGGCGGTTCGGGGGCCATGGACACCGGAGCGGGCGCCGCCTTGGTGGCTTCCTTGACGCTCACTTGCTCTCGCCTCCGAACTTGCTCAGCCGCAGATAGACCATCGAGCAGAAGAGCAGGATCACGAACGCGACCGTGGTCAGGGCGGACGCGTAGCCGAAGTTGTGGGCGTCGACCGAGGTGTTGGCGATGTAGAGCGGGAGGGTCGTGGTCTCCCCCGCCGGACCGCCGCCGGTCAGTGTGTAGAGCAGGTCGACGTTGTTGAACTCCCAGACCGCGCGCAGCAGCGTGGACAGGATGATGGCGTCCTTCAGATGGGGCAGCGTGATGTGCCAGAACTGCTTGAGACGGCTGGCCCCGTCGACCTCGGCGGCCTCGTAGAGGTCCTTCGAGACGGACTGGAGGTCGGCGAGGATGAGGATCGCGAAGAACGGCACCCCGCGCCACAGGTCGGCGACGATCGCCGCCGGGAACACCGTGGAGGTGTCCGACAGCCAGCTGGTCCCGTAGGAGCCGATGCCCATGTCCGCGAGGTAACGGGTGATGCCCGTCTGGGAGTTGTAGAGCAGCACCCAGATCGCGGAGGTGAGCACGCCGGAGACGGCCCACGGGGAGAAGACCATCGCGCGGCCCAGGCCCCGGCCCACGAAGGTCTGGTTGACGATGAGGGCCAGCGCGAGACCGAACAGCAGCTGGAGGCCGACCTCGACGAAGACCCACTTGGCGCTGAAGACGAGGGTGTCCCAGAAGACCGGGTCCTCGGTGAAGGCGTGGACGAAGTTGTCGAAGCCCGCGTATCCGTTCCGCCAGGGCTTGGTGGGGTTGTAGTTCTGCAGGCTGTAGTAGAAGACGCTGATGACCGGGTAGGCGATGAAGCCCAGCATGAGCAGGGCGGCCGGTGCGATCAGCAGGTACGGGAGTTTGCGCGGGGTGGCGGAGGCACGGCGCCGCCGGGGTGGCGCGGGCGGTTTCGCCACGGCTGCGGCTTGGGCCATGACTGTTCTCCGTTCTCAGTACGTCGTGGTACGTCGTGCGTCGGTGCGTGCGCGGGAAGCGCTTTCTTCCCGGGCAGGGTCGTGCCGGGGTCGTGCTGAGGAGCAAAGGTGGTGCCGGGGTGGTGCGGTGGTTCAGCCCGCGTACGGGTCCTGCACCTTGCCCGTGCGGGCCAGGAACTCGAAGTCGCAGCCGGTGTCGGCCTGCGTGATCTGCTCGTTGTAGAGCGCGCCGTAGCCGCGCTCGTACCGGGTGGGCGGCGGCGTCCAGTCCGCCCTGCGCCGCTCCAACTCCTCGTCGTCCACGTGGAGATGAAGCGTGCGCGCCTCGACGTCGAGGGTGATGGGGTCGCCGGTACAAACGAGGGCGAGCGGTCCGCCCACGTACGACTCGGGAGCGACGTGCAGCACGCAGGCGCCGTAACTCGTGCCGCTCATCCGGGCGTCGGAGATGCGGACCATGTCCCGCACGCCCTGCTTGAGCAGGTAGTCGGGCAGCGGCAGCATCCCGTACTCGGGCATGCCCGGGCCTCCCTTGGGACCGGCGTTGCGCAGCACGAGCACGTGGTCGGGGGTGATGCCGAGCGACGGGTCGTTGATGGTGCGCTGCATGGTCTTGTAGTCGTCGAAGACGACGGCGGGCCCGGTGTGCTTGAGCAGGTGCGGCTCGGCCGAGATGTGCTTGATGACGGCGCCGTTCGGGCAGAGGTTGCCGCGCAGCACGGCGACCCCGCCCTCGGCGGCGACCGGGTTGTCCCGGGTCCGGATGACGTCGTCGTTGTGCACCTGCGCGCCGGCGAGCTGCTCTGCGAGGGTGCCGTTGACGGTGGGCCGGTTCAGGTGCAGCAGGTCGGTGATCCGCGAGAGGAAGGCGGGCAGGCCTCCGGCGAAGTGGAAGTCCTCCATGAGGTACGTCTGTCCGCCGGGCCGGACGTTGGCGAGCACCGGCACGGTGCGGGCGATGCGGTCGAAGTCGTCGAGGGTGAGCTCGACGCGGCAGCGACCCGCCATCGCGATCAGGTGGATGACGGCGTTGGTGGAGCCACCGAGCCCCAGCACCGTGGTGACGGCGTCCTCGAAGGCCTCGCGGGTGAGGATCCGGGACGGCTTGAGCGCCGTCCAGGCGAGCTCCACGGCACGGCGCCCGGAGGCGGCGGCCATCCGCTCGTGCCCAGAGTCCACGGCCGGGATCGAGGAGGCGCCCGGCAGCGTCATACCGAGGGCTTCCGCCGCCGCGGTCATCGTCGACGCGGTCCCCATGGTCATGCAGTGACCGGGGGAACGCGCCAAGCCACCCTGCAGCTCCCGCAGTTCGCAGTCGGTCAGATTGCCCGCGCGATGCTCGTCCCAGTACTTCCACATGTCGGTGCCGGACCCGAGGGTCTCACCGCGCCAGTGGCCCGGCAGCATCGGCCCCGCGGGCACGAAGAGGGCCGGTACGTCGGCCGAGGCCGCGCCCATGAGCAGCGCGGGCGTCGACTTGTCGCAGCCGCCGAGCAGCACCGCCGCGTCGACCGGGTACGACCGCAGCAGTTCCTCCGTCTCCATCGCGAGCAGGTTGCGGTAGAGCATCGGGGTCGGCTTCTGGTACGTCTCGGAGAGTGTGGCGACCGGGAACTCCAGCGGGAAACCGCCGGCCTGCCACACACCCCGCTTGACCGCCTCGGCGCGCTCGCGCAGATGGACATGGCAGGGGTTGATGTCGGACCAGGTGTTCAGGACGGCGATCACCGGGCGGCCCAGGTACTCCTCCGCCTCATAACCGAGCTGCCGCATACGGGCGTTGTGCGACCAGGTGCGCAACTGACCCTCGGCGCCGTACCACTGGTGGCTTCTGAGGTCCTCGGGGGACAGCCGGCCGGTCATATCGACCACCCGGCGGCGATCGCGGCGACCTCGGCCCGCTCGCCCTCGGGCAGTTGCCTGCTCGGCGGGCGGACCTCGCGGCGGCACAGGCCGAGGGAGGCGAGGGCCTCCTTGACGACGGTGACGTTGTTGGCGGAACCGCTGTCGGCCCGCAGCTCCTCGAAGCGGCGGATCTGCTCCCAGACCTTCATCGCGGCCGGGTAGTCGCCGGAGCGCAGCGCCTCGATCATGTTCAGGGAGACGGCCGGGGCGACGTTGACCAGCCCGGAGGTGAAGCCGGTGGCGCCCGCGGAGAAGTAGGAGGGCGCGTAGGGCTCGGCGAGGCCGGCCACCCACACGAACCGTTCCAGCCCGGCGTCGCGGGCGAAGGCGGCGAACCTGGCGGCGTCCGGGACGGCGTACTTCACGCCGATGACGTTGGGGCAGGCGTCGGCGAGTTCGGCGAGCCGGGCACCGGGGAGCTGCGCGTTGCGGATGTACGGGACGACGCCCAGCTCCGGCACGGCCTGCGCGATGGCCCGGTGGTAGTCGACCCAGCCGGCCTGGGAGACGTACGGGTGGACGGGCTGGTGGACCATCACCATCTGGGCGCCGAGGTCACGGGCGTGCCGGGCGGAGGCGACGGCGGTCGGGACGTCGTGCCCGACACCGACCAGGACGACGGCCCGCTCCCCGGCCTCGTCGATCGTCAACTCGGTGACGAGCCGACGCTCTTCGGGGGTGAGGGCGTAGAACTCGCCGGTGTTGCCGTTCGGGGTGAGGGTGGTGATGCCGCCGTCGAGCAGGCGGCGCAGCAGGGCCCGGTAGGTGTCCTGCTCGACGGAGCCGTCCTCGGCGAACGGCGTCACCGGGATCGCCACCACGTCGGCCAGGGCCGCCCGCTGGGTCTCGAACGCCACGCTGCTCATTCCTGACCTTCCTGTTCCAGTTCCGCCTGGGGGAAAGCACGCTGCACGAAGGACGCGATGTGGGAGTGCAGGGCGCGGGCCGCGCCGTCGGCGTCGCCGTCCAGGGCGAGCCGCAGGATCTCGCGGTGCTCGCCGGCTTCCCGCTCCCAGGAGGGCGAGGCGGCCCACGCGACGGCGGAGACGAGGGCGGCCTGGTCGCGGACCTCGTCGAGCATCCGGCCGAGCAGCGGGTTGCCGCACGGCAGGTACAGGGCGCGGTGGAACTCCCGGTTGGCCAGGGAGCGTTCGGCGGTGTCGGTGGCGGCGTCGGCCCGGGTCAGCGCGGAGCGGGCGGCCTCCAGGGAAGCCCCGCGGTGCACGGCCCGCTTCAGCGCCTCGGGCTCCAGCAGCAGCCGGACGTCGTAGACCTCGCGCGCCATGTCCGCGTCCACCATGCGCACCGTGACGCCCTTGTACTGGTTCATCACGACCAGTCCGGTCCCGGCGAGGGTCTTGAGCGCCTCGCGCACCGGGGTCTTCGACACCCCGAACTGTGCGGCGAGTTCGGTCTCGACCAGCGCCTGGCCGGGCGTCAGCTGCCCGGTGAGGATGCGGTGTTTGATCCCTTCCAGCACGTACTGCGTGCGGGAGGGGATCGGCGTGGGCACAGAGGTCATGCGCGCCTCTCGGATCTCGCGTCCCTGGGGGATCGCGTATCGGATCTCGCGTATCGCGTCTCATATATGACGTACGAAGTACGACGCGATGACGGTAGGAGGGCGCGGTTGTTTCGTCAATGCTTCTGACGCAAGAAGCAGCAATCGCTTTCTACGACCTGGGTGTCCACCCCGGATCCCGCCCGCTCAGCCCCACCGCCCGCTCGAGCAGGGGCGCGTCCGGCCGGACGGGGACGACGGGGCCGAAGATCTCGCCCCGGCTGGGGTCGTCGACCGACGCGGCGAGGAAGTCGTGGCAGACCTGGAGCGCGGCCGGGTCGGGGGTGTACGCCTGGCCGGTCGCACGGGCCAGGTCCCAGCCGTGGATCACCAGCTCGTCGGTGGCGACGAGCCCCGCGATCTCGCCGGGCAGGTCCACGCCTCCGGCCCGGGTCATGCCGGTCCACGCGGCCGGGTCGCGCCAGGCCTCGGCCAGTTCGGCGAGGATCTTGGGCAGCTCCTCGCGCCAGCCGGGCCCGAGGTCCGGCAGGGCGGAGTCCGGGCTGGTGTCGGTCGTGACGCCCAGGTCCTTGCGGCCGGCGTCGCGGAAGGCGACGGTCAGCCCGACCAGGTGGCCCAGCAGGTGGCGCACCGTGTACTCCGGGCAGGGCGTCGGGGCCGCAAGGTGCTCGTCGGTGACGCCGTCGGCCAGGCGGGCCAGGACCGCCGTCTGCGGGCCGAGGTCGAGGGGCGGGGTGGTGTCGGTCATCCGCTGTTCCTCCTGGTTTTGTTTCCTGGGAGGTAGACCGACGGCGACCGCGGAACTCATCGCCCGGCCGCCCGTTTTCTACGGCACGTGCCCGATCCCCGCTCGCGGGCCTTAGAACCACGATGACCAGGCATGACGAACAGAACGGCCTGGCCCGTGGTGCGTGTCCTGCGCGACCGCGACGCGGGGCTCTGCCTCTCCGGCGTGGTGGTCTCCGGCTTCGGCACCTCGGCGCTGTGGCTGGCGTGCGGCGTGTGGGTGAAGGACCTCACCGGCTCGGACGGCCTGGCCGCGCTGTGCCTGCTCGCCATGTGGCTGCCGACCCTGGCCGGACCGCTGCTGGGCACGCTCGCCGACCGGGGCCGCCGCAAACCCCTGCTGATCGGCGTGAACCTGCTCCTGGGGGCCCTCCTGCTCACCCTCGTGGGCGTCGACTCCCCGGGCGATTTGTGGCTGCTGTACGCGGTGCTGTTCGTGTACGGCGCTGCCGGCGTCGTCCACGACGCGGCCGAGTCGGCGCTGGTGGCGACCGCCGTCGACCCGTCCCTGCTCGGCGACTTCAACGGCCTGCGGATGACGGCCACGGAGGGTATGAAGCTCCTGGCCCCGCTGGCGGGCGCGGGCCTGTACGCGGCGTACGGCGGTGCGAGCGTCGCCCTCCTGGACGCGGCGACGTTCGTCCTGGCCACGGGCGTGTACGCGCTGCTGCGGGTGGAGGAGGAGAAGCCCGCGCCGCCCACGGGCGGCCGCCGGGAGCGGACCGCCGAGGGCGTCCGCCATCTGTGGGCGCACCCTCTGCTGCGTCCCCTGGTGCTGGCGGGCGGCGCCACCATGCTGTGCGCCGGCCTGAACGGGTCGATGGTCTACGCCGTCGTCGACGACCTCGGGCGCTCCCCCGCGTACGCCGGTGTGCTGTACGCCGTACAGGGCGCTGGGTCGGTCGTGGTCGGCCTGTGCTCCGGCACCGCCCTGCGCCGCCTGGGCGAGCGGCGCTTCGCGGCGTACGGCATCGCCCTGCTGGCTTTCGCGGTGGCCCTGCGGGCGGTGCCGTCCGACCCTGTGGCGCTGGTGTGCAGCGCGGCGATCGGCGCGGGGCTGCCCGCGGTGCTGATCGCCACGCTGACCTCCGTGCAGCGCGAGACGCCGGATGCGCTGCTGGGCCGGGTCACCGCCACCGCTCACACGCTGGTGTACACACCGAACGTGGCCGGGCTGGCCGCCGGGGCGGCCCTGGTCGAGCTGGTGAGCCACCGGCCGGTGCTGGTGGCCCTGGACGTGGCCCTGCTGGTGACGGCGGTGCCGCTGTTTCAGCGCCGGGCGAGAGCGGAGCGGACCGTCTCCAGGTCGCCGTCGGACGCCAACCCGGCGTGATAGAGCCGCAGTTCGGTGGCGCCGAGCCGCCGGGCCTCGGCCGCGTCGGCGGCGAGCGTGCCGGGGCTGCCGCCCATGCCGGAGACCACGGTGAAGTTGGCGGCGATGACCGCGCCCGCCTTGCCCTGCCGGGCGAACGGCGTCAGGATGCCGGTGCCGCCCGCGCAGGGCACGACCACCCCGTCGGCGACGGACAGGACGTGCGCCGGGTCGACCCCCGGGTTGGCACCGACGTGGTAGGACACCGGATCCGCGTGCAGCAGCACCTGGAAGCCGTCGGGCGCGGCCGCCCGGACCGCCGCCACGGCCTCTTCCTGGAGCGTGCGGGCAGTCGTGTCGCGGTACGCGCGCGTGGTGTTCGCGAGCGTCTCGCCGAGGAGCTTCTCGACGCCCGTCCAGCCGCCGTCGGAGGGCGTCACCCCCTGCCACACCGGCTCCAGCGCGGTCCGTACGGCGGCGGCCAGTTCCTCGGCGTCCAGGCCGTGCCGGCCGTAGCCCTCCTGGCAGGACGGGCAGAAGCACAGCGCCATCAGGTACTGCCCGGCGTCGCCGAGGCCGACGCCGCCGGTCTTGTCGTGGGCGTGCAGGTGCTGCAGGCCGTACCAGCCCAGGGACTCCAGCTCGGTACCGCGCGCCCCGGGCCGTACGGCCGCCTCCGCCGCCAGGTCGGTCAGGTACGCGCGGGTGGCGGGCTGCGCGATGCAGGGCGCCCAGGGGTAGCGGTCACCGTAGGCGTTGACGACGGAGGTGTCGGGGTGCTCGGCGCCCAGGCGGGAGTTGTGCGCGAGGACGACCCAGGTGTGCACCTCCAGGCCGGCGTCCGTAAGCGCGGCGGCGGCTTCACCGAAGGCATCCCCGGGGGCCCAGTCACCAGCCGGGTAGGGGCGCAGCTCCCGCCCGTTCCAGCGGTCGCCCGCCGGGTACAGCACGGCGGCGTGCTCGGCGGTGACGATGCGGTGGCGCGGGTGGCGGGGCGTGAGCGCGCGCGTGGAGTGGTAGGCGGCGGCGAGCGTCACCTGCTCCATTCCCAGCGCGGCGATCCGCGCGGGCGCCTCCGGGTCCCCGTTGACATCCCAGGGGTAGACGAATGCCGACGCCTTCACTTGGCCTCCTCAAGCAGCGCGTAGCCGCGCTCGATCACTTCGGCGAGCTGCTTGACATGATCCCCGGTCGGCTCGTGCAGCGGGGGCCGCACCTCCCCCACGTCCAGTCCGCGCAGCCGGACGCCGGCCTTGACGAGGGCGACGGCGTAGCCGCGGCCCTGAGCGCGCAGCTCGACGAAGGGGCGGTAGAAGCCGTCCAGCAGCTTCTCCACCACGCTGTCGTCGCCGCTGCGGAGCGCCTGGTGGAAGGCGAGGGCGATCTCCGGTGCGAAGCAGAACACGGCGGACGAGTAGAGCGTGACGCCGAGGGCGCGGTAGGCGAGCTGGGTCTGCTCGGCCGTCGGCAGGCCGTTGAAGTAGAGGAAGTCACCGGGGACCTCGCCGCGCACGGCGCTGATGACGCGCTGCATGAGGTCGAGGTCGCCGAGCCCGTCCTTGAGGCCGATGATCCCGTCGGTACGGGCCAGTGCGACGACGGTCTCCGGCGTGAAGACGGCGTTGTCCCGCTGGTAGACGATGACCGGCAGGGGGGTCGCGGCGGCGATCTCCCGGTAGTGGCGCAGCAGGCCCTCCTGCCCGGCGACGACGAGGTACGGCGGCATGGCGAGCAGCCCGTCCGCCCCGGCCGACTCGGCGAGCCGGGCGTAGCGCACGGCGAGCGCGGTGCCGTACCCGGCGCCCGCGACGACCGGCACGCGCCCCTCGGTCGCCTCGACGGCCACCCGTACGCAGGCCTCGAACTCCTCGGGCGTGAGCGCGTGGAACTCGCCGGTGCCGCAGCAGGCGAACACGGCAGCGGCTCCGGCCTCGACCCCACGGCGCACGTGCGTGCGGTAGGTGTCGAGGTCCACGGAGCCGTCGGGGCCGTAGGCGGTGACCGGGAAGAACAGCGGTCCGCTGGGGATGCCGAGTCGGGCGGCGAGAGGGGCTGACGTCACGAGCTCTCCCGGTTCCATATTCATGATTGCCGTCTACATTTCTGAACGACTCCACGCTAAGGCGCCGCCTCGACGCCGGTCAAGCGCGCGAACCCGCCACGCACCAGCGGATTCACTCTTTCCGCGGCATACTTGACGGGCTCAGCCCCAGATCCTTAGCGTGTCCACGCATATGAATGCCGTGCACCCACCTGCACGAATACCGTGCACTGATCTGCACGGTGGGAGATTCAAGGAGACCGAGGATGCCCGCTCCCCGCACCGTCCTGCTCACCGGCGCCGCCGGTGGCCTCGGCACCCTGATGCGGGAGCTGCTCCCGGACTACGGCTACGAGCTGCGCCTGCTCGACCTGCGCCCGATCGAGGGCGCGCCGGACGCGATCACCGCCGACCTCGCCGACCGGGACGCCGTGCGTGAGGCGGTCCGCGGCGTCGACGCGATCATCCACCTCGCGGGCATCTCCCTGGAAGCCCCGTTCGAGAAGATCCTCAAGGCGAACATCGAGGGCACCTACCACCTCTACGAGGCCGCCCGCGAGGAGGGCGTCGGCCGGATCGTCTTCGCCTCCTCCAACCACGCCGTCGGCTACACCCCGCGCCCCCAGGGCGACGACCCCCTGATCCCGGTCGACACCCCCCGCCGCCCGGACACCTTCTACGGCCTGTCCAAGTGCTTCGGTGAGGACCTCGCGCAGCTCTACTGGGACAAGCACGGCCTGGAGACGGTCTCGGTGCGGATCGGCTCCTGCTTCCCCGAGCCGACCAGCGTGCGCATGCTCTCGGTGTGGATGAGCCCCGCCGACGGCGCCCGTCTCTTCCACGCGGCCCTGACCGCCGAGCACGTCGGCCACACGGTCGTCCACGGCTCTTCCGCCAACACCCGGCTGTGGTGGGACCTCACCACAGCCCGGGCGCTCGGCTACGAGCCGCAGGACGACTCCGAGCCGTGGGCCGAGAAGCTCATCGCCGAGCAGGGCGAGCTGGACCCGGAGAACGAGGCGCACGCCTACCTCGGCGGCCACTTCGCGACGGACCCGCCGATCTGGCCGTACTGACCGGAAAGAGTCGTCGCGAGAGGGCGGGCGGGCAGGAAACGGGCACGGCCCGGCTCCAGTCGGGCAGCGCCCTCAGGGGCGCGGGGAACTGCGCGATCAGCCACGACGCACCTGCGGACGGCCACGATCCCTCTCCGGCCCGCGGCGCAGCCCCAAGACCGAACGGGCACACCCGGGCACGAACACTTCCGCAACAGACCTGGTCCCCGTAGAGCACCCGCTGTAGAACTTCCCCCATGGCCCGGCCGAGGGCCCGAACGGGCAGCACAGCAGGAAGGCGGGTGACGGCCATGACCAGAACCGCGGAAGAACGCCAGCGCGAAATCGTCCGTGCAGCCCGCGCGAGCGGTTCCGTCGACGTCACCGCCCTCGCCGCCGAACTCGGCGTCGCCAAGGAGACCGTCCGGCGGGACCTGCGCGTCCTGGAGGACCACGGCCTGCTCCGCCGCACCCATGGCGGCGCCTACCCGGTGGAGAGCGCCGGCTTCGAGACGACGCTCGCCTTCCGCGCCACCAGCCACGTCCCCGAGAAACGCCGCATCGCGACCGCCGCCGCCGAACTGCTCGGCGACGCCGAGACCGTCTTCGTCGACGAGGGCTTCACCCCCCAGCTCATCGCCGAGGCACTCCCCCGGGACCGGCCGCTGACCGTGGTCACCGCGTCCCTCCCGGTCGCCGGCGCCCTCGCCGGGACCGACACCGTGTCCGTCCTCCTGCTCGGCGGCCGGGTCCGCTCCGGCACCCTCGCCACCGTCGACCACTGGACGACGAAGATGCTGGCCGGTTTCGTGGTCGACCTCGCGTACATCGGCGCCAACGGCATCTCCCGCGAACACGGCCTCACCACCCCCGACCCGGCCGTCAGCGAGGTCAAGACGCAGGCGATCCGGGCCGCCCGCCGCACGGTCTTCGCGGGCGTGCACACCAAGTTCGGAGCGGTCAGCTTCTGCCGGTTCGCCGAGGTCGGCGCGCTGGAGACGATCGTGACGAGCACCCTGCTGCCCGCGGCCGAGGCCCATCGCTACTCACTGCTCGGACCGCAGGTCATCCGAGTCTGACCCACCGATCCCCGTCCCCAGGGCTCAGCCACGCCCTGCCATGCCCCTTATATCCCCATACATCCAGGAGCGATCCATGCGAACCCAGAGCCGACGACGGCCACCGCGAGCCACGCTCGCCATGGCCGCCGCAGGGACGCTGCTCGCCCCGCTGCTCTCCGGCTGCTGGGTCGGCGCGGGCGGGGCCGGATCCGGCGGCGACGCCATCAACGTCCTGATGGTCAACAACCCCCAGATGGTCGAGCTCCAGAAGCTCACCCGCGCCCACTTCACCAAAGAGACCGGTATCAAGGTCAACTTCACCGTCCTGCCCGAGAACGACGTCCGCGACAAGATCAGCCAGGACTTCGCCAACCAGGCCGGCCAGTACGACGTCGCCACGCTGTCCAACTACGAGATACCGATCTACGCCCGCAACGGCTGGCTGCACGAGATGAACGGCTATGTGGCCAAGGACCCGGCCTACGACGAGCAGGACATCCTGAAGCCGATGCGCCAGTCCCTCACCGGCGGCGACGGCAAGCTCTACGGCCAGCCCTTCTACGGCGAGTCCTCGTTCCTGATGTACCGCAAGGACGTGTTCGAGAAGAAGGGCCTGACGATGCCCGCGCACCCCACCTGGCAGCAGGTGGCGGACCTCGCGGCGAAGGCGGACGGCGCCGAACCGGGCATGAAGGGCATCTGCCTGCGCGGCCTGCCCGGCTGGGGCGAGGTGATGGCCCCCCTGACCACCGTCGTGAACACCTTCGGCGGCACCTGGTTCGACAAGGACTGGAAGGCGCGGCTGGACTCCCCCGAGTTCGAGAAGGCGACGAAGTTCTACGTCGACCTGGTCCGCGAGCACGGCGAGTCCGGCGCCGCCCAGGCCGGTTTCGCCGAGTGCCTGAACAACATGACCCAGGGCAAGGTCGCCATGTGGTACGACGCCACCTCCGCGGCCGGATCCCTGGAGGCGGCGAACTCCCCGGTCAAGGGCAAGGTCGGCTACGCCCCCGCCCCCGTCGAGAAGACGAAGTCCTCCGGCTGGCTCTACACCTGGGCCTGGGGCATCCAGAAGGCCTCCCGCAACTCCGACGACGCCTGGAAGTTCGTCTCCTGGGCGTCCGGCAAGAAGTACGAGCAGCTGGTCGGCGATCAGATCGGCTGGTCCAACGTCCCGGCCGGCAAGCGGGCGTCGACCTACGCCAACGCCGACTACCGCAAGGAGGCCGCCGCCTTCCAGGAGATGACCAAGGAGGCCATCGAGGGGGCCCGGCCCAACGATCCCGGCGTGCAGCCGCGGCCCGCGCCCGGCATCCAGTTCGTCGGCATCCCCGAGTTCACCGACCTCGGCACCAAGGTCTCGCAGGAGATCAGCGCGGCCATCGCCGGACGCCAGTCCGTCGAGTCGGCCCTGAAGAAGTCGCAGGCGCTCGCCGAGAAGATCTCCGAGGAGTACGAGGGACGATGACCGCCATGACCACGGCCCCCGTGGCCGCTCCCGAGACACCCACCCCGGTCCGCCGGCCCTCCGCCCGGCTGCGCGCCTGGGCCACCCGCGCCCCGCTGCTCCCCGCCCTGATCTTCATGATCGTCGTGACCCAGCTGCCCTTCGTGGCCACGCTGGTGATCTCCTTCTTCGACTGGAACTCCCTCTATCCCGACGCCCGCCGCTTCACGGGCCTCGGCAACTACCAGGAGGTCCTCACCGACGCGGACCTGCGCCAGTCGGTGTGGACGACCGTCCTGCTGACGGTGGCGGTGGTCCTGGCCAGCCTGGTGCTGGGACTCGTCCTCGCCCTGCTCCTGGACCGGAAGTTCCGCGGCCGGGGCATCGTACGGACGCTGCTGATCGCACCCTTCCTGGTGGTACCGGTCGCGGCGGCCCTGCTCTGGAAACATGTGCTCTACAACCCCGAATACGGCCTGTTCAATGGGTTGTTGCACTATGTGGGCGGCCCACAGCCCGACTGGATCTCCCACACGCCGCTGCTCGCGGTCGAGGCGTCGCTCGTCTGGCAGTGGACGCCGTTCATGATGCTGATCCTGCTGGCCGGCCTGCAGAGCCGCGACCACGAGCAGATCGAGGCGGCCCGGGTCGACGGCGCGAGCGACTGGCAGATCTTCGTCCACCTGACGCTCCCGCATCTGCGCCGCTACCTCGAACTGGGCGCCCTGCTGGGCTCGATCTACATCGTCCAGAACTTCGACGCCGTCTTCACGATCACATCCGGCGGCCTGGGCACCGCCAACCTCCCCTACACCGTCTACCAGAGCTTCTACCAGGCCCATGAGAACGGCCTCGCCTCGGCCGCGGGCGTCCTGGTGGTCATCGGCTCGATCGTCATCGCGACCTTCGCCCTGCGCGTGGTGTCGTCCCTGTTCCGCGAGGAGGTGTCCCGCGCATGAGCACGAACGCCCTGCGTGTCCGCCGTGTCCGTGGCAAAGGTGCGGGCCTTGGCCTGCTGGCCTGGCTGCTCGGCGTCGCGTTCTTCCTGCCCATCGCGTGGATGGCGCTGACGTCCTTCCACTCCGAGCAGGACGCGGCGACCAACCCGCCGTCCTTCGCCGCCGCCCTGACCCTGGACGGCTACCGCGAGTTCTTCGGCGCGGGCGGCGGCGCGAGCCCCTGGCCGGCGCTGATCAACTCCACGGTCGCGTCCGTGGCCTCGACCCTGCTGGTCCTGCTGCTGGCCTTCCCGGCGGCGTACGCGCTGTCGATCAACCGCGTCCGCAAGTGGACGGACGTGCTGTTCTTCTTCCTCTCCACGAAGATGCTGCCGGCGGTCGCGGGCCTGCTCCCGATCTACCTCTTCGCCAAGAACGCCGGGATGCTCGACAACATCTGGCTGCTGGTCATCCTCTACACCTCCATGAACCTGCCGATCGCGGTCTGGATGATGCAGTCGTTCCTCGCCGAGATCCCGGTCGCGGTGATCGAGGCGGCGAAGGTGGACGGGGCCCGGCTGCCCACCATCCTGGCGCGCGTGGTCGCCCCGATCTCCCTCCCCGGTATCGCCGCCACCGCCCTGATCTGCTTCATCTTCAGCTGGAACGAGCTGCTGTTCGCCCGGGTGCTCACGGGTGTGGTCGCCGAGACCGCCCCCGTCTTCCTGACCGGCTTCATCACCAGCCAGGGCCTGTTCCTGGCGAAGGTGTGCGCCGCGTCGCTCGTCATCTCCCTGCCGGTGCTCGCCGCGGGGTTCGCCGCCCAGGACAAGCTGGTCCAGGGCCTGTCGTTGGGAGCCGTCAAATGAAGGCCGCCGTCATCGAGTCCGTGGGCAAGGCCGTCGTCGCCGAGGTCCCGGACCCGACGCCAGGGCCGCGCGAGGTCGTCGTCGAGGTCGCGGCCTGCGGGCTGTGCGGCACGGACCTGCACATCCTCCAGGGCGAGTTCGCCCCCAAGCTGCCGATCGTGCCCGGGCACGAGTTCGCGGGCGAGGTGGTCGGGGTCGGCACCCAGGTCACGGAACTCTCGGTCGGCGACAGGGTCGCGGTCGACCCCTCCCTCTACTGCTACGAGTGCCGCTACTGCCGCACCGGCCACAACAACCTCTGCGAACGCTGGGCGGCGATCGGCGTCACGACGGCCGGAGGCGCGGCGAAGTACGCCCTCGCCCCGGTGGCGAACTGCGTGAAGCTCCCCGAGCACGTCCGCACGCAGGACGCGGCCCTGGTGGAGCCGCTGTCCTGCGCGGTACGCGGTTACGACGTGCTCCGCTCCCGCCTCGGCGCGCACGTCCTGATCTACGGCTCCGGCACGATGGGCCTGATGATGCTGGAGCTGGCCAAGCGCACGGGCGCGGCGAGCGTGGACGTCGTCGACGTGAACCCGGCCCGCCTGGAGACCGCCCGCCGCCTCGGCGTCTCGGCGTCGGCCGCGAGCCCGGACGAACTCGACCGCCCTCAGGGCTGGGACCTGGTCGTCGACGCCACGGGCAACGCGGCGGCGATCCAGGACGGCCTGGACCGGGTGGCGAAGGCCGGCACGTTCCTGCAGTTCGGCGTGGCCGACTACGCGACCCGCGTGACGATCGACCCGTACCGCATCTACAACCAGGAGATCACCATCACCGGCTCGATGGCGGTGCTGCACAGCTTCGAGCGCGCGGCCGAGCTGTTCGCGGGCGGGGTCCTCGACCCCGACATCTTCATCAGCGACCGCATCCCGCTGGAGCGGTACCCGCAGGCGCTGGAGCAGTTCGCGTCAGGGGTCGGCCGCAAGATCGTGGTCGTGCCGTAGGGAACGCCTGCTGCGGGCGGGGCAGGAGAAGGACCGCCGCGGGCGGGGGCAGGCGAAATTCGGTGGGCGCCTGCCCCCCGCCCCGTACGCTCGCGGCATGCCACGACCCCACGGATTCGCTTACGAGCAGCACCCGGGCGGAACCGTCCGCATCACCCACCACGGCCGCCCCGCCACCACGCTGAACGGCCCTCGGGCCGCCCAGTTCCTCGCCGAGGTGGAGACCTCCGACCCGCAGCTCGTCATGGCCCGCTGGACCGGCAACTACAAGCGGGGCAACGAACGCACCGCCCGGGACCACCCCCGCAATCGCCGCTGACCCGATTGGCCCCAAGGTAAGGGAACGGCAAAACCACCTCGCTCGTTCACGGGGCATGACAGCTATGACCCCCGGCTCGAACATCCCCCTGTCCGCCGCCCGCGTGACGGTGGACGTCGCCGCCCCGGTGCGGCTCGACGTATCGGGCCTGCTGCTCACCGCCGACGGCAAGGTGCGCTCCGACGACGACTTCATCTTCTACAACCAGCCTTCGGGCGCGGGCGTGACGTACCGCTCGGGCGGCGGCACCGCGCCCGACGCGATCGTGGTCGACACGGCGGCCGTGCCGCCCGGCATCGAGAAGATCGTCGTCACGGCCAGCCCGGACGCCGCGGGCCAGACCTTCCGGGGCATCGAACCGACCGCCACGATCCGCAACGCGGACGACAACTCCGTCCTGGCGTCCTTCACGCCCCCGCAGCTCGGTGACGAGACGGCCCTGGTGATCGTGGAGATCTACCTGCGCAACGGCCAGTGGAAGGCCCGGGCCGTCGGCCAGGGCTACGCCAACGGCCTCGCGGGCATCGCCACGGACTTCGGAGTCACGGTGGAGGAACCGGCCGCGGCAGCCCCGGCCCAGCCGGTGCCCCCGCCGCCGGCCCCGGCGCAGCCGCCGGTGGCTCCCCCGGCCCCGTCCGTCACCCCGCCCGCGGCGCCCCCCGCCCCGGCCACGCCTCCGCCGCCCGCGCCCGGCGCCGGGAAGATCAACCTCGACAAGGGCCGCGTCAGCCTCCAGAAGAACCAGACCGTCTCCCTGATCAAGGGCGGCCGCCCCCTGCTCTCCCAGGTCAAGATGGGCCTCGGCTGGGAGCCGGCGTACCGGGGCAAGGACATCGACCTGGACGCCTCGGTCATCGCCTACGGCCCGCAGCGCAACCACATCGACAGCTGCTACTTCGGCAAGCTGTCCATCGTCGGCGGCGCGATCAAGCACTCCGGCGACAACCTCACGGGTGAGGGCGGCGGTGACGACGAGGTGATCGTGGTCGACCTCGGCCGCCTCCCGCAGGAGGTCACCGGCCTGGTCTTCACGGTCAACTCCTTCTCCGGCCAGAAGTTCACGGAGGTCGCCAAGGCCTACTGCCGCCTCCTGGACGCCTCGACCGGCGAGGAACTGGTCCGCTTCGACCTCACCAGCGCCGAGCCGCAGACCGGCGTGATGATGGCCAAGCTGATCCGCCAGTTCTCCGGCGAGTGGGAGATGACGGCGATCGGCGACTTCGTGAAGTCCCGCACGGTCAGGGGAATGGTGAAGCCGGCGGCCCAGTCTCTGTAGCCACACAGTCTCTGCAGCCAGGGGCCGGAGCCGGCATCTGCCGAAGCTAGTGGGCCGGCTGCTGGACATGCACCCTGCCGAGGAAGTCCCGCACCAGAGCGACGACTTCCTCCAGGTGGGTCTCCAGCAGCCAGTGCCCGCCGTCGAGCAGGTGCAGCTCGGCGTCCGGCAGGTCACGCAGATAGGCACGTGCGGCGCCCTCGGGCATGTAGCCGTCCTGAGGGCCCCAGGCGATCAGTGTCGGGGGGCGGTGCTCCCGCAGATACGCCTGGTACTTCGGGAACCAGTCGAGGTTCTCCCGCAGGCCCTCCATCAGCCCGGCCATGATCTCGCGGCGCTGCGGGGAGGCCAGCAGCGGCCAGGACAGCTTCCACAGGTCGGGGCTGACCCGTTCGACGAGCCGCTCGTCGAGTTCGCCGACGAACTCGTCGCGCAGCCCCTCCTCGGTCACCGCCGCCAGCAGCCGCGCCCGCCCTTCGGGCGTCGGGTGATCCCAGTACTCCCGGAGCGGGCCGTACTTCGGGCCGAGCTCGTCCTCGTAGATGTCCCCGTTCTGGATGATGAGCGCGGCGACCCGCTCAGGTGCACGCATCGCCAGCCGCAGCCCGATCTGCGAGCCGTAGTCGTGCAGGTAGAGGGCGTACCGCCGGAGCCTCAGCGCGCTGGTGAACCGCTCCAGGAAGCCGGCGTACCCGTCGAAGGTGTACGAGAAGCCGGCCGGGTCCGGGGTGTCGCTGTAGCCGAAGCCGGGGAAGTCGGGCGCGATGAGCCGCCACCGGTCGGCCAGGGCCGGCATGAAGGCGCGGAACTGGAACGAGGAGGACGGATAGCCGTGCGGCAGCAGTACGGCGGGAGCGTCGGGGGGACCGGCCTCACGGTAGAAGACGCGTGTCCCGTCGACGTCCGCGTACCGGTGTGCCGTCCTGCGGGCCGGGCTGTCGATCGTTCTCGCCACCTGTGTCGGTCGGGCAGGAGAGAGCCGGAGTACCCGCGGAACTCCTGAAGAAACCGACGGCACCGCGCCGGTCAGCGGGCCCTCAGCTCCGCGCCGAAGGCCGCAGCCCCTCCGTCAGCAGCGCCAGATACCGCCGGATGTGCCCGCCCTCCCCGTCCGCCAGCTCCGCCGCCGTCGACACGCCGTGAGCCAGTCGCAGGACGTCGATCGGGTCGACGTCCCGCCGGAGCGTGCCCTCCTCCTGTGCCGCCCGGACCAGGCGCCCCGCCGCGCTTCTCACCGAGTCACCGCAGGCCGTGGCCACGGTCGAGCCGCTCTGCGTGACGGCCGGGCCCAGCAGGGCCCGCAGGCCGCGCATCCGGACCATCCCGGCGCCGAGTTCGTACAGCCACTCCCCCAGCGCCTCACCCGGCGGCAGTTCCGCCGCGAGCTCGTCGGCCCGGGCCGCGATCGCCTCGACACGGTCGAGGTACACGGCTTCCAGCAGCGCGTGCCGGGTCGGGAAATGCCGGTACAGCGTGCCGGAGCCGACCCCGGCCCGCTTGGCGATGTCGTCGAGCGACGCGCCCTCCCCGTGCTCGGCAAAGGCCTCCACGGCCACGTTCAGCAACCGCTCGTAGTTGCGCCGAGCATCCGCCCGCATGGTCCTGACCTGCGCCATGCAGCCACTCCTCACGAACCGGGGAAACCTCTCCGTACGCTAAACCGCGGCGTCCGCAGCGCCAATGTAGTCACCGCCACGGCGCTGGGGGCTTCTCAAGCTCAGTACACCTCGCTGCCCGGAGAGGACGTCACCGCGCAGATCGTCGCCGATTTGGCTGCCCAGGTTCTGAGCCTGGATGACCGGCTCAAGCGCGTCGACCGCCGGATCCGCGAGACATTTCGCACCCATCCCAAGGCCAAGATCATCCCATCGTTGCCCGGTATGGGCCCGATCCTCGGCGCAGAGTTCGTCGTAGCCGCCGGTGACCTGTCGACCTACCCGGACACAGGCCATCCGGCCTCCGCGGCGGGGCTGGTGCCAGTGCCGAGGGACTCGGCTCGTCGGACCGTCAACCTGCACCGGCCCAAGCGCTATGGCCGACGTCTCCGCAACAGGGACTTCTACCTCAAGAAGCGCGGTGAGGGCTGCAAGCACATGCAGGCCGTTATCGCGCTCGCCCGCCGGCGCGCCAGTGTCCTGTGGGCCCTCCTACGCGACAACCGAGCCTTCCCGCCTCTAGGGTCTGTCTGTCTCGCAGACCAGTGCGGTGGCGAGCGGCCGTCCGCGTGGATGCATCGCAAGGCGGCGGAGGAACGCTCGCCAGGGGATCCTCTGGGCGGCGACGCCAGCTCAGCGAGTCCCTCGCAAGCGGGAGGTGCCGCGCGGGGGAAGGCGACTTCGCAGCCGGCGTCCCGGGCGACGGTCAGGGGCAGGGCTTCGATGCCAGGCAGGCTGGTCGACGATCACCAGCACTGCCTACGTCCAGGCCGAGGAAGACGCCCACGTCGTCGATGTCGTGCAACCCATTCTCCCGAACCGGGTTCGTGCGGGGCCGGCCAGGGCAATGGCACCGTACGCGCATCCACGTTATGC
The DNA here is from genome assembly GCF_040613735.1 of Streptomyces sp. NPDC006235. Lineage (NCBI taxonomy): Bacteria > Bacillati > Actinomycetota > Actinomycetes > Kitasatosporales > Streptomycetaceae > Streptomyces > Streptomyces sp. NPDC006235. The sequence continues at coordinate 288,343 of NZ_JBEXSR010000003.1, read as the reverse complement.
AGACCTGCCGCCCGCAAACGGCCCGGCGTTGCACCAGGCCAGGCGGTAGTCAGACCTCTCATCCGCGTCTGCGACGGCGCCTCTCGGGCCCGGTGACACCACCCCCCAGGTCATCCGCTCGACAGGGGGGAACAGCCATGCCGGGCCCGGAGGCCGACAGCCCTCTTGCAGGACCGCAAAGAAGATGACGGCGGGCGCGCACAGCCCGCGGTGATCTACGAGACAGACCCTGGGGCGGTCAGGCCGTGATCAGCTTGGCGATCCGCAGCCCGTGCTCGGCGGCCTGCTCGTGTCCCGTCTTCATCGACTCCTCGGCCAGCCCCCGCAGGTGCGCCATCTCCGGGTTCCAGAACGCGTGCGTCAGCTCCGCCTCGGCGATCTGCAGGTCGAGGCCGAAGACGTCGGCCAGGATCCTGCGCAGGTAGGGCGTGGCGTAATCCCAGCCCTCCCTGGGGGAGCCTGGCCCGTAGCCGCCGCCTCGGCTCAGCGTCAGGAGCGCCGGCTTGCCCTGGAGCGGCCGGTCACCGTGTATCCCCACCTGGGGGTGCTTCAGGATCAGATCGATCCAGGTCTTGACCTGTTCCGGGACGTTCCAGTTGTACATCGGCACCGCGAACAGGAACGCGTCGGCCTCGAGCAGTTCCGCGCCGAGACGGTCGAGGAACTCGCGTGCCTCGTCCGGGGCCGGTGCGGCCGGGTTGACGGTTTCGTGGGCGAGCACCGTCCACGCGTCCCCGGGCAGCGGCTGGACCCCGAGGTCGCGCCGGGTCACGACGCCGCCCGGGTGCTCGGCGAGCCACGCCTGCTCGGCGGTGTCGGCGAGGGCGCGGCTCACCGATCCTTCGGTACGGATGCTCGCGTCGAGACGGAACAGATGCATGGTGCGGTACCTCCAACATAGTTCTGCTGCGATGCAGATAGTATGCATGGCAGAACATCTGTGGGCAAGAAAAGTGGCCCTGCTGATAATCCGGCATGACGTGGGCGCCGGAGGCTGGCGGCGAACGCCAGTCGGATCCGAGGGAGCCGGGCGCGTCCCCACAGGCGTCCCCGGCGGCCCCCGCGGCCACCAAGTCCTCGCCGCCGTTTCTCGAAACGGCGGCGAGGTCAGGGGCGTGGCGCGATGAACGGGACCGTCGTCCGGCGCTGCGCTCGCCGCCATCGGCAGCGAGGACCGCACCGTTGACGCAGCTGCTCGAAGGTCCGAGGAGAAGGCAGACGGCATCGGCGATTTCGTCGAGTCCCCAGCGCGCCCTCGCGCGTTCGTCCCATCGAGCACGGCCGTGTGCCGCCGAACTTCGCCACCGGTCCCTCGACCGGCAGGAACGGAGCCCGCATATTGACGGCGACCTGCCGATCGAAACTCGCAGCGTCAGTGTGCGTCGCCGGGACGAACTCGTAGATGCCGGCGCTGTGCACCAGGATGTCCACGTCGCCGACGCCAGCAGCAAGCTGCTGAACCTGGTCGGAATCCGCCAAGTCGGCGGCCACGCAGCGAGCGACACCACCGTCAGCCTGGATCGCCTGCACAACGGCGTCGCCCCGGCTGCCGTCCCTGCCGTGCAGGACGACGGACGCTCCTCGTCGGGCAAGGCCCCCGGCGATCGCCCGCCCGATCCCGGACGCCCCCCCCCCGCAGCCGGGGCGTTTCACCCTGTCACCCCGTTACTGACGGCCATGCCACGCCCCCTTGCCATAGTCGGGCCGCGACCCCGCCACCCGCTGCGTCATCGCGGAGCTGGACCACCCCGCCTTCCCAGAGCGCTACGCAAGACAGATGTTCTGTGATAAAGACTATCTGTCATCGCGCGGAAAGGTGCTACGATGACGTGATGTCCTCTGATCCCCGCGACCGAGCGAGCAGCAGTGCCAAGTGCCTCGCCTTGGACAACGACCTGGTTTGGGCCATTCGCATGATCTCGGGGGCGCTCCGGCGCGCTGCAGCCGACGCCTCGGAGACGCTGCCCGGAGGATCACGCGCCTACTTGGTGCTCATGGCATTGGCGGAGGCCGAGGACAAACCCCCCACGCAACTCGAACTGGCCGGCCAGGTCGGTCTCGACCGAACGGTGATGACCTACCTTCTCGACGACCTCGAGGGGCAGGGTCTGCTGTCGCGACGCCCGAATCCGCAGGACCGGCGAGCTCGCCACGTGATCCTGACGGACGAAGGCCGATCGCAACTGCAGCGCATGCGAACTGATGTCGCGGCCGCTGAAGCGCGGCTGCTTGTTGAGTTGAGCGAAGAACAGCGGGCCCAGTTTCGAGACCTCCTGACCCGGGTTGCGCTCACCGCTCAGCGGGGCACTGTCAAAAACTGAGGTACGTGCTGTTCCTCTCTGGAGACGTACGGGGATCACGCCCGTCCAGGTGGGGGTGCCGGTGGCGCTCCCACTTCCAGCGTCGGCGCCGGCGTCCCCCCTGTGTCGAGCGGGGGCATTCAGCCCCCGCCGGGTCAAGAACTATCGAAGACGGTTCGGCACTCATCCTTGCGACAGGCGGCGGAATTCGGTGGGCGTCATGCTTACGCGCTGCCGAAAAAATGCATGAAACGCGGTCGCGTGACTAAAACGGGCACGCCCCGCGCTGACGCGCCTGTTGGGACAGTAAACGCCGGGGGCTGAACCGTAACCGCTCTACCTACAACTGCGGGAAGCACTTCGGCAAGGGCTACGCGACGTCAGCTGGATACGCGCGGGAATGCGACGAGTACCCGATGACAATACGACGATCAGCGGGATGACACTCATCAGCGCGCCGGCCATCACCAGCGAGTAGTCGGGCTTCCGCTGGTGAGGGAAGGGAAGACAACGATGTCGGCGGGCGCGTGGTGGTGGGGCCGACGGTGTGGCGGTGGGGGTTTCACGACCTCGTGAACGTTCACGTGAGCGTTGCCGTCGAGTATCGAGGCGCCCGAAAACCGGTGTCAAGGGAGCTGCACGAACGGTCCGCCCGGCCCCGCTCGGGTGGGTCAGGCGGATGCGCGGACCCACCAAGGCCAGGCAGGTCAGGCGAAGGCACGGACCACCAAGGCCGGGCAGGTCAGGCGGAGGCGCGGACCACCAGCTCGGGCACCACCCACGCGTCCGCGCCCCGCAGCGGCTCCTCACCCGCGCACAGCCGGGCCACCTGCTCCACGGCCAGCCGTCCCAGCTGCCGCTTGTCGATGTGCAGGGTGGTCAGGGCGGGCTCCACCAGCTCACCCAGGGAGAGGCCGTCGAAGCCCAGCACCGCCAGGTCGTCCGGAACACTCCGGCCATGGCGGCGGGCGGTGCGCATCGCCCCGACCGCGATCAGGTCGTTGAAGCCGAAGACCGCGGTGATCTCGGGCCGCGCCGCCAGGAGCCGTTCCATGCCGGCCTCGCCACCAGCGACGCTGTGCTCCGGGCACACCACGACCCACTCCTCGTCGACCGGCAGTCCGAGCCGCCGCACCTGCTCCAGGAAGGCCAGCCTGCGCGGGCCGGGGCCATGCACGCCGTCCAGCATGCCGATCCTGCGGTGCCCCGCGCGGAACAGGTGGTCCAGGCCCTGCTCGACTCCGGTGGCGGCGTCGATGCCCACGGCCGCGAACCGGGTCTGCTGCGGGCCGCGCTCCAGCAGCACCAGCGGCACGCCTCCGAGGTGCTTGGTGAGGACGTCGTCCGGGTCCTTGAAGTAGCCCACGACCGCGTCCGCCTGGTGGGAGAGCACGTCGAGCGCCTGCCGCTCCCTGGCCTCGTCGATCCGGGAGTCCCACACGACCACTTGCCAGCCGCGCTGCTCCGCCGCCTCCAGCACCCCGGCGGCCACCTCGGGGAAGAAGGGGTTCCGCAGGTCCGGGATGACCAGGCCCGCCGTCACCGCGCCCTTCTGGACGAGTCCGCGCGCGAAACGGCTGGGCCGGTAGTCCAGGAGCCGGGCCGCCTCCAGGACCCGTTCCTTGGTGGCCGGGTCGATCTCACCCTTGTCGTTGACCGCCCGGGAGACCGTCTGCCGTGACACCCCGGCCAGTCGTGCGACGTCGTGGATCGTGGCCCGGCGCCGGGCACCGCCGGGCCGCTCGGCACCCGGCTCCGCCCGCTGATCGTCGGTCCACATGCTGAGCACTTTATCCGGCCGGGGACCCCGCCCGGCAGGGGCGACCGCGCGGGCCCCTCAGGCATCGAGCTCGGTGAACAGTGTCAGCTGGAGGGCGCCCGGGGCCTCGAGTCGGGAGTTCAGGGAGTTCCAGGGGGTGCGGGTGGGCTCGGCGACCACCTCGGCTCCGGCGGCGGCCAGCTTCGCCGTGACGGCGACGGAATCGTCCACCTGGAAGGCGACCCGGACGCGCCCGGCCACCCGCCGCCCCACCTCGACCTCGTCGATGAAGGCGGCGTGGTTCGGGTCGGTCAGCTCCAGCGTGGCCCGCCCGGCCTCCAGGATCGTGACCCGCCCGTCCTGCGACGCGAACGCGCCCTGCTCGGTCAGGCCGAGCACGTCCCGGTAGAAGTGCAGCGCGGCGTCGTAGTCGTCCGCGGTCACGACCAGGCGGAGTTCTCGCACGGCTGGTTCGTCGGGCATGGGGGGGCTCCTTCGAAGGCTCGGTCAACCGCTGACAACCCACGTGCCGGCCGGGTGATTCCCGCGGAGGACCGCGCCCCGTCAGGGGCGCGGGGAACTGGGCGACCAACCACGACGCACCCGCAGCCTTCCACCACCGCACCCCGGCAGACGAGAAGCCCGGCCCAGCCGGCGCAGCGCTACGACGAAGCTCCCCACACTCACTGATCAGAACAGCGCGCTGTACGCGTTCAGCGCCGGCTGTCCGCCGAGGTGGGCATAGAGGACTGTGGAATCGCGGCCGATCTCGCCCCGGGAGACGAGGTCGATCATCCCGGCCATGGACTTCCCCTCGTAGACGGGATCGGTGACCATCCCCTCCGTCCGGGCCGCGAGCCGCATCGCCGCCAGGGTGGACTCGTCGGGGATGCCGTACGTGCCCGCGTGGTACCGCTCGTCGAGCTCGACGTCGGACTCCGTCACCTCACGCTTGAGGCCGATGAGCTGCCCGGTGCTGTGCGCGATCCGGGCGACCTGCCCACGGGTCGCGGCGGGTTTCGCCGAGGCGTCGATGCCGAGCACGCGCCGGGGCCGCCCGCCCGCCTCCTCCAGCGCGGCGAACCCGGTGACCATGCCGGCCTGGGTGGAGCCGGTCACCGAGCACACGACCACGGTGTCGAAGAAGACACCCAGCTCACGCTCCTGCTCGGCGACCTCGTACGCCCACCCGGCGAAACCCAGGCCGCCGAGCGGATGGTCGGAAGCCCCGGCCGGGATGGCGTACGGCTTGCCGCCCGCCTCCTCGACCTCCCTGAGGGTCTGCTCCCAGCTCTCCTTGAACCCGATCCCGAACCCGGCCTTCACCAGCCGTACGTCGGCTCCGGCGAGGCGGCTGAGCAGGATGTTGCCGACCTTGTCGTACACGGCGTCGGGCCAGTCCACCCAACTCTCCTGCACCAGCACACACGTGAGCCCGGCCCGGGCGGCGACCGCCGCGACCTGGCGGGTGTGGTTGGACTGCACCCCGCCGATCGACACGAGCGTGTCGCAGCCCTTCGCGAGCGCGTCGGCGACCAGATACTCCAGCTTGCGGGTCTTGTTGCCGCCGTAGGCGACACCGGAGTTGCAGTCCTCTCGCTTGGCCCAGAGGGCGGCGCCGCCGAGGTGCGCGGTGAGCCGCTCCAGGGGATGGACGGGCGAGGGCCCGAAGAGCAGGGGGTAACGCTCGTACGAGGCAAGGGACGGGGAAGGGGACAGGGAGGGGGAAGGGGACGGGGAAAGGGACATGGGTCCTCCCGGGTCGGGACGGGATGGCGATCGGTCTCAGTCGGCGAGTTCTTCGAGCCCGCGCCAGATCTCCGCCGTGACGCGGACCGCCTCGGCCACGTCACCGGCCGCGCAGGCCTCGATCAGCCGCTCGTGCAGCCCGGCCGAACGGCAACTGCCGCCCTCGCCGAAGCGCTGTCGCTCCAGGCGGCGGATGAGCGGCGTGTAGCGGGCGACGGTCGCGGCGGCGGCGCGGTTGCCGCTCCCCCGGACGAGGACGTCGTGCAGCGCGTCGTCGGCGCGCAGGGCCCCGTCCATGTCTCCGGTGCGGACGGCGGCGGCGAACCGCTGGTTGGCGGCACGCATCGCCTCGATGTCCGCGGCACCCAGCCGGGGCACGGCGACCCGCGTCGCGAGCTCGTGCATGGCGCCGACCACGGCGGCGGCGTCCCTGACGTCGGAGGCCACGAGCGGGGTCACCCGCGTGTAGCTCTGCGGCTTGCTCTCCAGCAGCCCCTCGTCCACCAGCCGGGAGAACGCCTCCCGTACCGGCGCCCGGGACAGCCCCAGCCGCTCCGCGAGCTCGGCGTCCCGCACCACCGCACCAGGTTTGATCTCCCCGGCCACGATGGCGTCCCGGATCGCCTCGTACGCTCGGTCCCTGAGCAGGGTCCGGGGCACGGGCCGGATGGCCTCCATAACTGAAATGTTAGATGTCAGCCTCCGTGAGAACAAGCCCCCGGAAGAGATCGTGGCCCGCACTCCCCTCGCGGTGCGGGCCACGGCTCCTCAGACCGCCCAGGGTCAGTCAGACCGCCCAGGGCCAGTCGGCGTCCCGCGAGGCCTCGATCAGCGGAACCATCCGGAAAGCCGCGTCCGTCAGTCCTCCGAAGGTGTGCCGGTTCCCGGTGCCCGACGGGCCGTGGCCCGCCCGGTACCCGGCGAGATTCCAGGTGTAGACCGGCACGTCGGCCGGGACCTGCTCGGTCGGGTCACCCCGGTGGTGGTGCGTGTACTGCTCGTCGGTGACGATCAGCACCCGGTCGTGCTTCCGGTAGTGCCGGCGCACCGCCTCGGTGGTGTCGGTGCCGCCCAAGTCGCCGAAGCGGCCGAGGATCTTCAGCACCGACTCGCCCTTGCGGAACTTCACGCGGTCGCTCGTCGAGCCGAACTCGACCAGGTCGGCGCGCTCCGCCCGCAGCGCGAGCGCCGTACCGAAGATCGCGGCGGCGTCGGCGCGGTTGAGCTCCGAGCGGTCGGACAGCCGCGACCAGAACATCGAGCCCGAGCGGTCCACGAGCACCAGCGTCCGGCCGGGCAGCGCGGGCACGTTGGCCAGCGAGTGGCCGAGCGCCCGCTCCAGCGCGTACGACCAGCGCAGTGACGGCGCGTGCTGGTACGCGGCGAGGTACCGGAAGGGGAACTGCCGCGAGCGCGCGACCTCGGCCGGGTCGCTGATCCGCGCGGCGACCCGCTCGGCGACCTCGTCGGACACCCCGGCCTCGTCGAAGTTCCGCAGGTTGCGCACGAGCGCCATGGTGCCCATGGACGGGATCACGGCCTCCCAGGCCGCCTTGTCCATCGGCCCCTGGAGCCAGCCCGCCAGCGTCTCCCACGTCATCCCGGCCGCGGCCAGTCGCTCGGCGCCGCCCTCGGCGGTCACGACCGCGCGCCGCTCCGCCACCGGCAGCGCCATCAGCTCGCGGTGCGCGGTGAGGACACGGTCCGACGCGGGCGGCACCGCGGTGTCGGGGTGGTGCCGCCGGTCGAGGGCGTAGCGGAACAGCTCGCCCTGCCAGGGCTTGTCCGGGTCCGGGGCGGCGTGCACGAGGTTGAGGACGTCGCCGAAGCGGTAGCCCTTGGAGGCGGTGTCGTACTTCAGCAGCGCCTTGCCGTGGTAGAGCCGGCGCACGGCGTCGGCGATGCCGCGCTTGACCGGCTTGGGCACGTTACGGCCGTACGTCGCCGTCCAGTACGCGAGCAGTTCGCCGGGCTCGTCGGGCCTCTGAAGCACGGAGGCGACGACCTGCCGGCCGGTCGGGCCGCCGGTCGCGCCCGCGTCCAGGCGGGCCTTGACGTACTCGGCGGCGCCGACGACGGAGGCCGTCCGCAGGTTGCCCTCGCCGCGCAGCCAGCCGAGCAGGCCGGCCGTCCACGCCGGGTCGGTGACGGCGAGCTCGCGCACGAGCTTCGCGAAGCGGTCGTCGCGGTCGGCGCCGGTCTCGTAGAAGGTCTGCTGGGAAACGAAGTTGGACACGGCGAGCAGGAAGAGCTCCGAGCGTGCGTCACGCTCGCGGCCCCGGCCGCCCTCGTAGGTGCGCAGCACCCGCCCGGTGGAGGTCACACGGGAGACGGGACGTGCCCGCGCCGCCTTGCTGTTGAATCGCGCCATGATGAATTCCCCCGAATTCTTTACAGGTTCCCGAATGCTTGAGAGGTTTCCGGGGGAAGCGCGCATGAGAAAGGTGAGCGCCCGAGGACAGAAGTCGGCGACGGACTTATCCGGATGCTCTGCCGATTGAGCTACAGCGACCCGAAGTCGCTGACGGGATTCGAACCCGCGACATTCCGATCAAATGAAGTAACCGCTGCCTGCGCACCGGGCACCCACCCCATGCTGCGCCTCCCGAGATCAAGTCGGCGGCGGCGTCGGATTCTTTGGAAGAGAAGTAGCCGCTGCCATCGCACCGGGAGGTGCGTGACGTTGTGATCTCACTGTAGGAGGCGCAGCGCGGGCACTGCGAGTGAATTAATTACCGCTTCTGCCGCTTCCACGGGCCGGTGATGGCGAGCAGGATGCCCGGGTTCTGGATGTTGGCGTAAAGGGTCTTGCCGTCGGGCGAGAAGGTGACACCGGCGAACTCGCTGTACTCCGGCTCCTCTTCGGTACCGACGTTCAGGTCGTTGCGGGCGATCGGGTACGTGCGGCCGCTCTCGGTGGCGCCGAAGAGGTGCGAGACGCCCTCGCCGTCCTCGGCCAGGACGATGCCGCCGTAAGGGGAGACGGTGATGTTGTCGGGACCGTCGAACGCGCCGTCCCGGGACGGGTCGGGGTTCACACCGAGCAGCACCTTCAGTGTCAGCGTCCGGCGCTTGGGGTCGTAGAACCAGACCTGCCCGTCATGCTGGGCGGGGCTCTCCTCACGGGCGTACGAGGAGACGATGTAGGCGCCCCCGTCGCCCCACCACATGCCCTCCAGCTTGCGGGCGCGGGTGACCTCGTCGGCGGCGAACTGCTTGCGCACGGGGGTCGTACGGGCGTCACGGTCGGGCACGTCCACCCAGTCGACGCCGTAGACGGTGCCGGTCTTCGTGGCGCGGGACAGGTCGTCGACGAACTTCCCGCCCGAGTCGAAGCACTTGGGCGCCTGGAGGACACCGGCGTCGTCGGCGAGCTCACGGAACTTTCCGGGTCCGTACGCGAAGCCCTTGGGCGGGGTCCAGCGGAAGAAGAGGCCGTTGGGGCCCGCGGCGTCCTCGGTGAGGTAGGCGTGGCCGCGCTTGGGATCGATGACGACGGCCTCGTGGTCGTAGCGGCCGAAGAACTTCAGCGGCTTGGGGTTCCGGTTGGCGCGCCGGTCGCTCGGGTCGACCTCGAACACGTAGCCGTGGTCCTTGGTCATGCCGTTGACGCCGGCCCTGTCGGAGTTCTCCTCGCAGGTGAGCCAGGTGCCCCACGGCGTACTGCCACCGGCGCAGTTGGTGGAGGTGCCCGCGATGCCGACCCACTCGGCGACCCGTCCGTCGGGGCGTATCTCGACGACCGTGCAGCCACCGGCGGCGGCCGGGTCGTAGACGAGGCCCTCGGTGAGCGGCACCGGGTACTTCCAGTTGGCGCGCGGGCCCTTCAGCTCGTGGTTGTTGACGAGCAGGGTGGTGCCGCGGGGGCCGTCGAAGGTGGCTGTGCCGTCGTGGTTGGACGGCGTGAACTCGCCGGATTCCAGCTTGGTCTTACCGCTGTGGGTGATGATGCGGTAGGTGAAGCCCTCGGGCAGGGCGAGGATTCCCTCGGGGTCCGGTACGAGCGGCCCGTAGCCGACCCCGTGCCGGGTGTCCGCCGCGCCCTCCGCACTGTCGGTGTCGTAGGACGCGAGGGCGTTCGGCGCCGTGGCGAGGGCGCCGGCGCTGCCCGCCAGCGCGACACCGGCACCGGTGATCGCGGAGTTTCTGGCGAAGTCCCTGCGGGTGAGCGACATGGTGTCTCCTGAGACGGGGGGTTGCCGTGGAGGGTGGCGGACCTCGTTCGGCAACACCGTCCCGCTCATCCATGAACGCCGGTTGAACACCGCCCTAAGGGGCGCGGGGAACTGCGCGACCAGCCACAACGCACCCGCACCCGCACCCGCACCCGCACCCGCAATACGAACTCAGCCCCCCTGCTGCGACCGCGCCTTGAACGCAGCCTTCCGCGCCTCCTTCGCAACCTTCTTGTCCGGATGCAACCGCCCCATCGCCTCCAGCACATCAGCCGTAGCGGGATGATCCACCCGCCAGACAGCCTCGAAGAACCCACCGTGCTGCCGCGCAAGCCCCTCGACCAACGCCCGCAACTCCTCGGAGTTCCCCTCGGCGGCCAGCTGAGCGGCCACCGTATCGATGGTCAGCCAATAGACCATCGCCTCCGACGGCGCGGGCACATCAGCCGCACCGTGCTCGGTGAGCCACACCCGGGCGAGCCCGCCCAGCTCGGCGTCATCGAGCACCTCCCGCAACGCCGGCTCGGCCGAAGCACCCACCAGCGACAGGGCCTGCTGACACCGCAACCGCCGCAACGGCGCCCCGGCATCCGCGCCCCGCGCCGCGGCCAGCAGCTCGCGTGCCGCGGCGAGCGCTTCCCGCCGCTGGAGCCACTGCTCCGTCTCGGCCTGCGCAGCACCCGGCGGGAACGCCGCCGTGCCGTCGAGCAGCGCGTCGGCTCCCTTGTCCGCGAGGTCCCCGACGGCCGGCGCCTCGAACCCGGCCTCCAGCAGCCGGGCCCGCAGGCCGTACAGCCCGAGCGGGGTGAGCCGGACCATGCCGTACCGGGAGACGTCGGTGTCGTCGACGGGAGCGGCGGGCTCCTCGTCGGCCTCGGCCATGAGCGCCTCGTCGACGGGCTGGTAGGCCACGAGGCCCACCGGCTCCAGCATCCGGAACTGGTCGTCCAGCCGCATCATCGCGTCGGACACCTGCTCGAGGACGTCGTTGGTCGGCTCGCCCATGTCGCTGGGCACGATCACCGACGCGGCCAGCGCGGGCAGCGGCACGGGTGCCTCGGCGGGCGTGTCCTCGCCGGCGGTCAGCACGTAGAGGTTGCCGAGCACGCCGTCGAGGAACTCGGCCTCGGCCTCCGGGTCCCAGTCGAGGGCGGAGAGGTCGACCTCGCCGTCCTCGGCGACGAGACCGTCCAGGTCGGGCACGCTCGCGTCGGCGAGCACCGTCTCCAGGGCCGCGAGCCACACCGCGAGCACGTCCTGCGGCGAGCCGCCGGTGAGCAGCGCGAGGTCCTCGCCCGCCGTGACGGTGCCCTCCTCCTCGTCGACGATCTCGACGAGCCCGGTGTCCACGGCCACGCGCCACGCCTCACTGGCGTCGGCGGCGGCGTCGTCCCCGCTCAGGCCGAGCACCTCGGCGGCCGCGGGCAACTGCTCGTCGACGAGCCCTCCCCCGGCGTCGACCCGGGTCTGAGGCCCGGCCCAGCGGGCCAGCCGGGCGGCACGGGACAGCAACGGCGTGGACAGCGCGTCGCGCGCCAGCTCCGCTTCGGAAGTCAGCCGCACCGGCGGCAGGGGGGAGCTGTCTGACATCGGCTGTTTCTCCTAGCGGCGCCTCATACGACTCAGCCGCTCAGCCTAGACGGATTTACACCCATGCCGCCTACTTCATGTCCCCGTCAGGTGTTGTACATGGCCGAAACCTTGACAAGTGCCCTGAGCAGGCTGGAGATTGACGCGCGTAGAAGTCGGCGGACACCTGTTCACCGGGCCAGCCCCACAGGCCTGCCGGTCCACCGGATTCTACGCGCGTCACACCGCCCGCCCCACAGGTAGCGGCAGACAGTCCACGCTCCACCCTCGTCCCGGCGCCCTGTCACGTCCCCGGAGGGATTCCCGTTGCCGAGCAAGTCGTCCGCGCGCCTCGCCGCGCTCACCGTCGCCGCCGTGTGTTCCGCGGCATCCACGATCGTCCTCACCACACCCGCCCACGCGGACTCGGTCCGCATCCACGACATCCAGGGCAGCACCCGGATATCGCCGTACGCCGGTCAGCAGGTCACGGACGTGGCCGGAATCGTCACCGGCATCCGGACCTACGGCTCGTCGCGCGGCTTCTGGGTCCAGGACCCGAACCCGGACGCCGACCCGGCGACCAGCGAAGGCGTCTTCGTCTTCACCAGCTCCGCTCCGAAGGGGGTCGCCGTCGGTGACTCCGTCACGGTCAGCGGCACGGTCTCGGAGTACGTCCCCGGCGGCACCGCCTCCGGCAACCAGTCGCTGACGGAGATCACCAAGCCGACGACCACGGTCGTCTCCAGCGGCAACCAGCTCCCCGCCACCACGACGATCGACGCGAAGTCGGTCCCCGCCGCCTACGCGCCGGCCGGCGACACCACGGCGAACGGCTCGATCAACGCCCTCCCCCTCAAGCCCTCGAAGTACGCCCTCGACCACTACGAGGCACTGGAGGGCATGACCGTCCGCGTCACCGACACCCGGGTCGTGGGCGCCACCGACCCGTACACCGAACTCTGGGTGACGGTGAAGCCGCACGAGAACCGCAACCGCCACGGCGGCACGGTCTACGGCTCCTACGACGCCCAGAACACCGGCCGCCTGCAGATCCAGTCCCTCGGCGCGACGGCGGACTTCCCGAAGGCGAACGTCGGCGACACCCTCGCCGGCACGACGGCGGGCCCGCTGGACTACAACCAGTTCGGCGGCTACACCCTGGTCGCGAGCGAACTCGGCACGCTCAAGTCCGCGGGCCTGAAGCGCGAGACGACGCGCAAGCAGCGCTCCTCCGAACTCGCGGTCGCCACCTACAACGTCGAGAACCTCGACCCGACCGACGACACCTTCGCCGAGCACGCGTCCGCGATCGTGAACAACCTGAAGTCACCGGACATCGTGTCCCTGGAGGAGATCCAGGACAACAACGGCGCGAAGAACGACGGTACGGTCGCCGCCGATCAGACGATGACCAAGCTGATCGACGCGATCGTCGCGGCCGGCGGCCCGAAGTACGACTGGCGCTCGATCGACCCGGCCGACGACACGGACGGCGGCGAGCCCGGCGGCAACATCCGCCAGGCGTTCCTGTTCAACCCGGAGCGGGTCTCTTTCACGGACCGCGCGGGCGGCGACGCCACGACGGCGACCGGCGTGACGAAGATCCGCGGCAAGGCGCACCTGACGCTCAGCCCCGGCCGGATCGCCCCCGCCGACGAGGCCTGGAAGAACAGCCGCAAGCCGCTGGCCGGCGAGTTCGCCTTCCGCGGCCGGACGGTCTTCGTGATCGCCAACCACTTCAACTCCAAGGGCGGCGACCAGGGCCTGACCTCCCAGTACCAGCCGCCGGCCCGCAGCTCCGAGACCCAGCGCCACCGGCAGGCCACGCTGGTGAACGCCTTCGTCAAGGACATCCTCGACACCCAGAAGAACGCGGACGTCATCGCCCTGGGCGACATCAACGACTTCGAGTTCTCGCAGACCGCGAAGCTGCTCGAAGGCCGCGGCGAACTCTGGTCGGCGATCAAATCGCTCCCCCGCAGCGAGCGTTACTCCTACGTCTACCAGGGCAACAGCCAGGTCCTCGACCAGATCCTGATCAGCCCGTCGATCCGCCGCGACTGCGACTTCGCATACGACAGCGTGCACGTCAACGCGGAGTTCAACGACCAGATCAGCGACCACGACCCGCAGGTCCTGCGCTTCCGCCCGTAACCCCGGCCAGGGGCCGGCTGGACCTTCGGTGCAGCCGGCCCCTCACCCGGGGATGAGCCCCAGGGCATGCCGATACCGGCTCCCGCTCACCCCCTGCACCCCCGGGTACGTCCGCACCCGCTCCCACGTGTCGGTCCCGGGCGCCGCCAAGGACATGTCGTAGGCCTGGTCGCTCTCCCACTCGGCGTAGTTCAGCACGTGCCCGCCGTCGGTACTCAGATGGAAATGGGCGGAGATCAGCCCGGCGTCCCCCTCCGGGTCGTCAGCCAGGGCCTTGAGCACGAGATCGACCCACTCCTCGCGCCGCTCCCCGGCCGCTTCCTCGAAGTCGATCCGCACGGTGACGATCAGTCCCGGCGTCCGCACGTCCCCGACGTTCCGCTCCCGGCTGCGACACCGCCGGTACCGCCCGAGCCCCACCCGCTCGATCCCCGGCACGGCGGTGTCGATCTCGTCGACCCGCTCCTGCCGATGCGTCTTGACGAATGCCTCGTAGGCCTGCTCGTGGCTCCACTGCGAGTGGTGCATCAGCGTGGACCCGTCGTGTCCCGCGTACACGTGGTACCCCAGCAGATCGCCGGCGGGCCACGGCCGCCGCTCCCACGTCCGCGCGATCGCCTCAACGGTCTGCTGCTGCCGCTCCGGGGTACCGACTCGCCAGGTACTGAAGAAGGGAGCACCGATCCGGGGGTCGGTGAGGTCGGGGGGCTGCTCGGTTCGACGGCTCATTGAACACTCCAGTCGTATGCGCCGGTTGCTGCGCACCCCACCTTTCAACCTCGACCAAGCTTGAGGTCAAGCGAGGGTTGCTGCGCAGCCCGGCGGGCTACCGCTGGAGTCGGGTGGGTCCGCAGCCCGGCGGAGCGGGGTGCCGCTGCGCCCACCCGTGCCGCCTGGGGGCACCTCCCAGGCCCTTAAGGCACTGGGGGAGGCACGACTGCCCGCAGCTGAGTGCGCCCGCACCCGCGCACGCACGGAAGGGGACGTGCCGGGGGGTTGTCCGCCCGCAGCGGTTGGCGCGTCAACGGGGAGTTAGTTGGTTCGCAAGCCCGTCGCGCCGTTCCGAGGACGGACACGCCCCGGCGCGGCCCCGACCCACCACCCGGCGTCAGGCGCCCGCGCCCCCACCCCGCTCAGCGATGCACAAGACGCCAGACAGGCCCGTGCGCGGCCTGCTGCCGACGCCGCAGCACCCCGACCGTCACCACCACAGCCCCCGCAGCCGCCCCGGCGACCAGCACCGGCTTGGGATGCTTCACCCCGGCCCGGACAACGCCCCGCACCGGCCGAGGCCCCGCATGCGTCACATGCGTCGCCTTGTCGTGCACCGTGTGACCGGCCTGCGCGGCGCTGCTCCGCAACTGCACCGTCATCGCCCCGGCCTTGTCCCGGAGATCGGCCGCCCGCGCCCGCGCACGCCCCTTCACATCCGCCTTCCCCGCCAGCTCTTCCACCGTGTTCCCGAGCTCACCACGGGTCCGCTCGATCTGCTGCCGCAGCTCATCGGGCCCCTTGGCCCCACCCGTCGCGTCCGTCATCGATGCGCCCTTTCCCTGATCTCCTCCACGTCCGCCCTGACACTGCCGAGAGCCTCCTCAGGCGTGGGAGGCGTGGCCCGGCGCAACTGCGCCCGGCCGGCAGCGCCCAGCACGGCCGCGATCACGAACAGCACCCCCGTCACGATGAGTGCGGCAGCCCAGACGGGCAGCACCAGCGAGAGGGCAGCGACCCCCGTCCCGGCCAGCGCGAGCAGCCCGGCGTAGGCGACGGCGCCCGCCGCACCGAGCAGCCCACCGCCACGCCCCGCACGCCGCCCCTTCTCGGCCAGCTCCTCCTTAGCCAGAGCCACTTCCTGCCGCACGAGCCGGGAGAGCTGCTCCGCGGCCTGTGAGACGAGCTCGCCCACGGAGTGGCGCTCGTCGTGCACGGCCCGATGATCGATGGTCCCCGTCACGGTGTTCCGCCTCCTCTCGAAGTAGGAACCCCCGAGTACCCGGCCCGTCACCCGCTACCCCTGCAGCGCTAGCCCGCAGCGCCGCCCCGCAGACGGCCTGCCTGGCTTCCCTGAAGCCGACGGCGCCGGAAAGCACAAAGCACCCCTACCGGAAAGCACTCCTACCGAATACCGGGTAGCAGAATTAACTGGAGCTACACAGTCACGCTGCCGACACTACTCACATGACGCCCCCCTTCGGCCGCGCCCTGTGCGCGATGATCACCCCGTTCACGACGTCCGGCGCCCTGGACCTCGACGGTGCCCAGCGCCTCGCCGCCCACCTGGTCGCACAGGGCTGCGACGGCCTCGTCCTGTCCGGCACGACGGGCGAGTCACCGACCACCACGGACGCCGAGAAGTCGGCCCTGATCGCAGCCGTCCGCGAGGCCGTGGCCGACCGGGCGTCGATCGTCGCGGGCATCGGCACACCCGACACCCGCCACACCGTCGACCTGGCCAGGGAGGCGGAAAAGGCGGGCGCGGACGGCCTGTTGGTCGTGGCGCCGTACTACAGCAGACCCCCGCAGGACGCGATCGAGGCCCACTTCCGCGAGATCGCCGACGCCAGTGAGCTCCCGCTCATGCTCTACGACATCCCGAACCGCACCGGCGTCCGGGTCGAACCGGAGACGATCCTCCGTCTCTCGGCACACCCCAGGATCGTCGCGGTCAAGGACTGCTCCTACGACTTCCTGGCCGCCCAGAAGGTGCTGGCCCGCGCGGACCTGGCGTACTACGCGGGCTGCGACGAGCACAACCTCGCCCTGTACGCGGTGGGCGGGGCAGGTTACGTCAGCACGGTGTCGAACGTGGTCCCCGCCCGGCTGCGAGCGGTGCTGGACGCGTTCGACGCGGGCGACACGGCACAGGCGGCCCGCCTCCAGCAGCAGGCCACCCCCCTCATCGAGGCGATCATGTCGGCGGGCCTGCCAGGCACGGTGACGACGAAGGCGCTGCTCACCGCCCTGGACCTCCCCGCGGGCCCGGTCCGCGCCCCGCTCCGGCCGGCCGGCCCCGCCACGACCGACGCCCTGGTCACGCTCCACGCGGACCTCACCCGGACCTGATCACCGCTCCGCGAACACCGGCTCCCACCGCCCCTTGGTGTTGTCCTTGGGCGACCGGAAATCACTGAGCGGGGTCGTCTTCTCGCCGCCGATGTGCACCAGTACCAGCCGCTGGCGGTACTCGTTCCCGTCCGGCCCGATGTCCCAGGCGACGAGCGAGTCCCCGTCCGCCCAGGCGAGCAGCTGCTGCCCGCGTACCTCGCGCTGCTTCCCGGTGCGCGCGTCGAGCACGAAGGAGGACGTTTTCCACTTCTGCCCCGCGAACGGGCCGGCGACGAGCTGCCCGTCCGGCGACACGCCCGCCTCGACGGACCAGTCCCGGTACCGTTCCAGCGCGGGCGCGGGGACTTGCTTGCCGGTGAAGTCGTGGAACGTCTTGCCGGGTTCGCTGGGCATACCCGACCAGACGAGACGGCCGTCGCGGGTGAACGCGAAGTCCTGGCGCGAGTTGATGAACACCTCGGGATTGTGCGCAGTCCCGCCGATCTCCACCCCCGCCCAGGAACTGCTTCCGGAGGCCACGTCGATGACGTGGAACCCGGTCCGGTCCGACTCCATGAAGGGGGCGTCCCAGCCCTCCGACCCGTCGATCTTCACCCGGCGGTCGGGGTTCTTGCTGTACGTCGTCGCGACGAGCTTCCTGCCGTCGGTGGAGAACTCCACCCCCGCCACCGGCCGGTCGACCGGGATCCACCGCTTGACCTGACCGCTCGCCAGGTCGAGCAGACCGATGCGCGGCACGGGCAGGTTTCGTTCGAGGACGGCGGCGGTCGTCATCCCGGGAGCGACGGCGACGTACGACCACCGGTCGTCCTTCACGTACTTGTTGGTCTTCGGGTTCAGCAGCCAGTACGTGCGCTGGGAGACGGCACGGTCGGCGGACTGCTCGACGATCGACCTGGTGAAGTACGCGGCCAGGGCGACCCGGCCGGCGGCGATCAGGTCACGCGGGGGCGACTGGTCCGGACGGGCGGTGACGCTGGTCTGCTCCACGCCGCCCGAGGGACGTACGTCCTGCTTGCCCGAGTCCAGCATCGGCACGGCCACGGCGACGGCGACCACGGCGGCGGCCGCCGCGGCGGCGGAGGCGAGCCGGCGACTG
Organism: Streptomyces sp. NPDC006235; assembly: GCF_040613735.1. Taxonomy (NCBI): domain Bacteria; kingdom Bacillati; phylum Actinomycetota; class Actinomycetes; order Kitasatosporales; family Streptomycetaceae; genus Streptomyces; species Streptomyces sp. NPDC006235. The sequence goes on along the minus strand of NZ_JBEXSR010000003.1, from coordinate 270,469 downwards.
CGGCGGCGCCGGCGGACCGCGAGCACCCGGTCGGCGAAGCCCGGCGCCACGGGCGGCTGCCCCTCGGCCTGGTCGCGCAGCGCGTCGCGCACGAGTTCGTCGACGTTCACTGACGCACCTCCACGGGCGAGTAGTCACGGGACGGCCGCTCATCCGCGGCGGCCGGGCCCAGGGCGGCCAGTTCGGGCGCGAGAGCGCGCAGCCGGGCCAGGGAGCGATGGGTGGCGGACCGCACGGTGCCGACGGAGCACCCCAGGATGCGGGCCACTTCCGCCTCGGGCAGATCCTCGAAGTAGCGCAGCACGAGCACGGTGCGCTGCCGCGCGGTCAGCCGGGCCAGCGCGCCCCGCATCAGCAGCCGCAGCTCGGCCGCGCCGGAGGCGTCCGGGGCGGCCGTGGTCTCCGGCGGTTCGGCGACACTCAGTTCGCGCCTCGGCCACTTCAGCCGCCAGCGGCTGACCTGCTGGCGGTAGAGGATCTGCCGGACGTACGCCTCGGGTTCGTCGATCCGGTGCCAGCGGCCCGCCGCCTTGATCAGCGCGTTCTGGAGCAGATCCTCGCCCGCGTGCCGGTCGCCGCCGCTCAGCAGGACCGCGGTCTTCAGCAGCGTGGACGACCTGTTCGCCACGAATTCCCGGAAGCTCTCCTGCGCTTCGGCATCCATCGTCACCTTCGCCTTCCCCCGGGGCGGACCCACTGCCCGCCCCCGTATCCCTTGTGACGCGCGCGGGAGCCTCCCGCTATGCCACCCGCCGGACACGAAAAACGGGCCGGGGCCCGTACCGCACGTGTGCGCGGTACGGGCCCCGGCCCGTGGAACTGCCGGCTCAGTTCCAGGCGTACCCGTCACCGAACAGCAGCGTGTGCTCCAGCACGTCCTCCGCCGGGTCGTCGACCTGACCGACGTTGACGTTGATCAGACCGACCCGATGGCCGTTGTGCGATCCCGTATTGGTCTCGTCGGCGTACGCGGCGCCCGCCGGCCACCAGCACACCACCAGCCCTGCGACGGCCCCCGCCAGCAAGCGCGCCACGCCCCGTCCCCGCTCGTTCCTCATACCCCGGTCCTCGCTTCATCGCTTCGGCTTCTGACAGGACACAACGCCCGTTCATCGGACCCTGCGCCCACCCGTTCATCTGCCAAAACCACTACGAGGTCACGCGGAGTACCTCGTACGGGGGTGATCAGTTGTGGCTGTGCAGGATCTCGTTCAGCCCGCCCCACACCGCGTTGTTCGGCCGGGCCTCGACGGTGCCGGTGACCGAGTTGCGGCGGAAGAGGATGTTGGAGGCGCCGGACAGCTCGCGGGCCTTGACGATCTGGCCGTCGGGCATGGTGACGCGGGTGCCGGCGGTGATGTACAGGCCGGCCTCCACGACGCACTCGTCGCCGAGGGCGATGCCGACGCCCGCCTCGGCGCCGACCAGGCAGCGCTCGCCGATGGAGATGATGACGTTGCCGCCGCCGGACAGGGTGCCCATGGTCGAGGCGCCGCCGCCGATGTCCGAGCCGTCGCCGATGACGACACCCGCCGAGATACGGCCCTCGACCATCGACGTGCCGAGCGTGCCGGCGTTGAAGTTGACGAAGCCCTCGTGCATGACGGTGGTGCCCTCGGCGAGGTGAGCGCCGAGGCGGACCCGGTCGGCGTCGGCGATCCGCACGCCCTTGGGGGCCACGTAGTCCGTCATCCGCGGGAACTTGTCGACGGAGGTCACCTGGAGGTGCAGGCCCTCGGCGCGGGCGTTCAGCCGGACCTTCTCGAGGTCGTCGACGGCGACCGGGCCGAGCGAGGTCCAGGCGACGTTGGCGAGGAAGCCGAAGATGCCGTCCAGGCTCTGGCCGTGCGGCTTGACCAGGCGGTGGGAGAGCAGGTGCAGACGCAGGTAGACGTCGTGCGCGTCGATCGGCTTCTCGTCGAGCGAGGCGATGACCGTGCGGACCGCGACCACTTCGACGCCCCGGCGGGCGTCCGGGCCGATCGCCGCGGTGGCACCGCCGCCGAGCAGCTCGGCGGCCTGCTCGGCGGAGAGCCGCTCGGTGCCGGACGGGCCGGGCGCGTCGGCCAGCTCGGGCGCGGGGAACCAGGTGTCGAGGACGGTGCCGTCGGCGGCGATCGTGGCGAGCCCGGCGGCCACGGCGCCGGTTGAGCGAGGAGCAGTCGTGTCGGTCATGAGGGCAACCTAACCGGCGGACAGCGGTCGATGCGAACCCGTGCGGGGGCGTCTCACGTGCCGGGCGGTACGTCCCGCCGCTGGTCGACGGCACGTGCCGGGCGGTACGTCCCGCCCCTGGTCGGCGGCGCGCGGCGACGGCCCCGTCGCGCCCGGACGCCGGGCGGCCCGGCGGCGACCGCGGCCGACATCGGATCGTCCCGGCGCTCCCTCACTCGCACGAGCATCACTCGCGGCCCCACTCACCCGCCCCTGACACGCGCGCCCCACTCACGCGCCCCTGACTCGCTGGCCCCACTCACGCCTGACTCGCGCGCCGCACTCACCCGCCCCCAACTCACGCGCCCTCGCCTCGCGTCGCCCCCGCGACAACCCGCCCCAGCACCTCCCGGGCGTACGCCTCGTCATAGGGCACCCCGGTCAGCAGCACCTGAAGGCAGATGCCGTCGACGACCGCCACCAGCGCCCGCGCGGTCACCGGATCCGTACGCCGGGACAGCAGCTCGGCGACGCCTTCGGCCCACTCGGCGGCGACGGGCCGCAGGGCGGGCCGGCGCAGGGCGGCGAGGTACAGCTCGTACTCCAGCTCGACGCCCGTGCGGTCACCCGCGAGCCACTCCCCCATCCAGCCGGCCAGCTCGGCCGCCAGGTCGGTCCGGGGGTCCTCGAGACCGCCCCGCCCGGCGACGACCTTGGCGAAGCCCTCGTTGGCCTGCCGCAGCGCGGCCACCAGCAGCTCGTCGAGGGTCTTGAAGTGGTACGTCGTCGAGCCGAGCGGCACATCGGCCTCGGCGGCGGCCGTGCGGTGGCTCAGCCCGGCGATGCCCTTCGCCCCGACGACCCTGATCGCCGCGTCGATGATCCGCTGCCGCCGCTCGGGGTCGTAGCGCCGGGGCATCAGTGGGCACCTCCCAGGTTCAGCACCACGACCCCGACGATGATCAGCGCGATCCCGGCGGCTTTGGCGACGGTCATCCCCTCCCCGAGGAACACGAACCCGATGGCGGCGATGGCTGCGGTGCCGATGCCGGCCCAGATGGCGTAGGCCGTTCCGACGGAGACAGTCTTCAGCGTCTGCGCGAGCAGCGCGAAGGAGACGAGGTAGCCGAGGAGTGTCAGCAGCGAGGGTCCCAGCCTGCTGAAGCCCTCGCTGTACTTCATGGCGGTCGTCGCGCCCACTTCGGCGGCGATGGCCCCGGCCAACAGCAGATAACCCATGTGTACGAGCGTACACAACATCTGTACACCCGTACGCAACGGGGGAAGAGATACCGCTTTCAACAAACGCCCCCCAGAGATCCCACTGGTCCACTACGGTGTCACCCGATCACACACCGGGCCACCACAACTGCGCCGCCGTCAAGGGTGCCCGCCGGAGGAAAACTCGCATGTCAGAAGAGAAGTCCCGGCCCCCAGTGGACCGCCCGTGGGAGAGCGGCTGGGCCCCGGACACCACCCGGGCACCGGGAACGCGACGGCTGTGGCTGGCAGCGGCCCTCGCCCTGGCCACCGTCAGCGCGTGCGTGACGGCGATCGCGGTGATGGACAGCCGGACCGGCGAGCCGACCCCGTCGGCGGCGCAGCCGACGACCCTCAGCAGTTCGGCGCCGGGCGGCCTGATCTCCTTCGCGACGCCCTCCAAGGCGGGGAAAGCGCCCGCCCAGCACCACAAGCGCCCGTCCCCCACGCCCACCCGAAGCACATCGCCCCACCCCGACGCCAGTCCGGAGCCGCACACGAAGGCGCCGAAGCCCCCGGCGTCCCACCGGTCCACCCCGTCGGCGAAGCCCCCGGCGGCGAAGCCCGGGACCTCGATACGCTCCGTCAACTACCCCGAGCGCTACTGGCAGACCAGCGGCGGCTACGTCACCCTCGCCCCGGCCGGCTCGGCCTCGGCCCGCCGCAACGCCACCTTCGAACGGGTGGCGGGCCTGGCCGACTCCTCCTGCTACTCCTTCACCACGGCCGACGGCTCCTACCTCCGCCACCGCAACTTCGTCCTGGGCGCGGAGCGCAACGACGGCTCGTCCCTCTTCCGCAAGGACGCCACCTTCTGCCCCCGCCCCGCGAGCTATGCGGGCGCGATCATGCTGGAGTCGGTGAACTACCCGGGCCGCTTCCTCCGCCACCGCAACTTCCAACTCCGCCTCGAGCCGTACCAGTACGACGGCCTGTACCGCGCGGACTCGGCGTTCCGGCTGGTGGCCGGGCTGGACTGAGACACGCGAAGGGGCGGCACCCCGGGAGGGTGCCGCCCCTTCGTCAGTCAGTGAACCCCGGACGAGGAACTCGGACAGGGATCTCAGAGGGGGATCTCAGACGTTGAACCCGAGCGCCCGAAGCTGCTCCCGCCCATCGTCCGTAATCTTGTCGGGGCCCCACGGCGGCATCCAGACCCAGTTGATGCGCAACTCGTTGACCAGGCCGTCCGTGGCGGACTTCGCCTGGTCCTCGATGACGTCCGTCAGCGGGCAGGCCGCGGAGGTCAGGGTCATGTCGACGGTCGCGATGTTCGACTCGTCGACGTGAATGCCGTAGATCAGGCCGAGGTTGACGACGTCGATGCCCAGTTCGGGGTCGACGACGTCCATCAGGGCCTCACGGAGTTCTTCCTCCGAGGCCGGCTTCATCTCCACGGTCTCGCTCATGCCGTCGTCTCCTTCTCGGCGTCGGCGCCGCCCAGCACCTGGGCCGTCGCGTCCTTCCAGGCCATCCAGCTCAGCAGGGCGCACTTGACCCGGGCCGGGTACTTGGACACCCCGGCGAACGCGACCGCGTCCTCCAGGATGTCCTCCATCGCGTCGTCGGGTTCGAGCTTCCCCTTCGACTGCATCAGCTCCAGGAAGGTCTCCTGGATCTTCCGCGCGTCGGAGAACTCCTTGCCGACGAGGAGTTCGTTCAGTACGGAGGCCGAGGCCTGGCTGATCGAGCAGCCCTGGCCCTCGTACGAGACGTCCTCGATCTTCGTCCCGTCGTACTTCACGCGCAGGGTGATCTCGTCACCGCACGTCGGGTTGACGTGGTGCACCTCGGCGTCGCCATCCCGCAAGCCCCGCCCGTGCGGGTTCTTGTAGTGGTCCAGGATGACTTCCTGGTACATGGAGTCCAGTTTCACCGTTCAGCACGCCCTTCAGCCGAAGAAGTTCCGTACGTGCTCCAAGCCGTCGACCAGCGCGTCGATCTCGGCCGGCGTGGAGTACAGATAGAGCGACGCTCGCGTGGTCGCAGGAATTCCGTAACGCAGGCAGACCGGCCGCGCGCAGTGGTGGCCGACCCGGACCGCGATGCCCTCCTCGTCGAGGACCTGGCCCACGTCGTGCGGGTGGATGTCCCCGAGGGTGAAGGAGATCGCCGCGCCGCGCTCCTCGGCCGTCGTCGGGCCGATGATGCGCAGGTCGGGGACCTCCAGCAGCCGCTTCACGGCGTACTCGGTGAGCGCGTGCTCGTGGGCGAGGATCTTGTCCATGCCGATCGAGTTGAGGTAGTCGATCGCCGCGCCGAGACCGACCGCCTGGGCGACCGGCGGGGTGCCCGCCTCGAACTTGTGGGGCGCCGGGGCGTAGGTCGAGGAGTGCATCGACACCGTCTCGATCATCTCCCCACCGCCGAGGAAGGGCGGCAGGTCCTCCAGGAGCTCCTGGCGACCCCACAGGACGCCGATACCAGTAGGACCGCACATCTTGTGGCCGGTGAAGGCCACGAAGTCGGCCTGCAGGGCCTGCACGTCCAGCGGCATGTGCGGCGCGGCCTGCGAGGCGTCGATGCAGACCAGCGCACCCACCTGCTGGGCGCGGCGCACGATCGCCTCGACCGGGTTCTGGGTGCCCAGGATGTTGGAGACCAGCACGAAGGAGACGATCTTCGTCTTCTCGGTGATGACCTCGTCGATGTTGGACAGGTCCAGGCGGCCGTCGTCGGTCAGGCCGAACCACTTCAGCTTCGCGCCCGTGCGCTGCGCGAGCAGCTGCCACGGCACGATGTTGGAGTGGTGCTCCATCTCCGTGATGACGATCTCGGTGTCGGAGTCCACGCGGTAGGGCTCGTCGGCCCAGCCCAGCATGTTCGCCACGAGGTTGAGCGACTCGGAGGCGTTCTTGGTGAAGATCACCTCGTCGCGCGAGGGCGCGTTGATGAAGTCCGCGACCTTGTCGCGCGCGCCCTCGTACAGCGCCGTGGCCTCCTCGGCGAGGACGTGCACGCCACGATGGACGTTGGCGTTGTAGCGCTCGTAGTACTCACTGAGGGCGTCCAGCACCTGGCGCGGTTTCTGGCTGGTCGCCGCGTTGTCCAGATACACGAGCTTCTTACCGTCGTGGACCTGACGGTCCAGGATGGGGAAGTCCTTACGGATCGCCTCTGTGTCGAGGAGGCCCGGCAGCAATGTCACGCGGATGCGCCACCCTTCGTGTATGCCTCGTAGCCCTCGTTCTCCAGCTTGTCGGCGAGCTCGGCACCGCCGGACTCGACGATCCGGCCGCCGGAGAAGACGTGCACGTGGTCGGGCTTGATGTAGCGGAGGATGCGCGTGTAGTGCGTGATCAGCAGAGTGCCGACCTCGCCCGTCTCGCGGACTCGGTTCACACCCTCCGACACGACGCGCAGGGCGTCGACGTCCAGGCCGGAGTCGGTCTCGTCGAGGACCGCGATCTTCGGCTTGAGCAGCTCCAGCTGGAGGATCTCGTGGCGCTTCTTCTCGCCGCCGGAGAAGCCCTCGTTGACGTTGCGCTCGGCGAAGGCGGGGTCCATGTTGAGGCGCTCCATGGCCTCCTTGACCTCCTTCACCCAGGTGCGCAGCTTGGGCGCCTCGCCGCGGATGGCGGTCGCGGAGGTGCGCAGGAAGTTCGACACGGAGACACCCGGGACCTCGACCGGGTACTGCATCGCGAGGAACAGGCCGGCGCGTGCGCGCTCGTCGACGGACATCTCCAGGACGTCCTCGCCGTCGAGGGTGACGGTGCCGCCGGTGATCGTGTACTTCGGGTGTCCCGCGAGGGAGTAGGCGAGAGTCGACTTGCCCGAGCCGTTGGGGCCCATGATGGCGTGCGTCTCGCCCTGCTTCACGGTGAGGTCGACACCCTTGAGGATTTCCTTCGTGCCGTTCTCGACCTCGACGGTGACGTGCAGGTCTCGGATTTCAAGCGTTGCCATGGGTGCCTCAGGACTCCTGGGTGAGGGAGACGAGCACGTCGTCCCCTTCGATCTTTACGGGGTATACGGGGACGGGGCGCGTCGCGGGAAGGGCGTCGGGCTTGCCGGAGCGGAGATCGAAGCGCGAGCCGTGCAGCCAGCACTCGATGTGGCAGTCGTCGACCTCGCCCTCCGACAGGGAGACGTTCGCGTGCGAGCAGATGTCGTGGATCGCGAACACCTCGCCCTCGGTCTGCACGATGGACACGGGCGTGCCGTCGAGTTCCACCCGCTTCGGGGTGTCCTCCTCCAGCTCGCCCAGTCCGCAGGCGCGTACGAAGGTCATGCGACCGCCGCCTCCAGCTCCTCCTCGATCTTGGCGATCAGGCGCTCCTCGATGTCGGGGAGGCCGATCTGCTGGACCAGCTCGGCGAAGAAGCCGCGGACCACGAGACGGCGGGCCTCGTGCTCCGGGATGCCTCGGGCCATGAGGTAGAAGAGCTGCTCGTCGTCGAAGCGGCCGGTCGCCGAGGCGTGGCCGGCGCCGACGATCTCGCCGGTCTCGATCTCGAGGTTCGGTACGGAGTCCACGCGCGCCCCGTCCGTGAGGACCAGGTTGCGGTTCATCTCGTACGTGTCCGTGCCCTCGGCCGCGGCCTCGATGAGCACGTCGCCGATCCACACAGCGTGCGCGTCGTCGCCCTGGAGCGCGCCCTTGTACACGGCGTTCGACTTGCAGTGCGGGACGTTGTGGTCGACCAGGAGGCGGTGCTCCTGGTGCTGGCCCTGGTCGGTGAAGTACAGGCCGAACAGCTCGGCCTCGCCGCCGGGCCCGGCGTAGCGGACGCGCGGGTGCAGCCGGACGACGTCGCCGCCGAAGGTGACGACGACCGACTTGAAGGAGGCGTCGCGGCCGACGAGCGCGTTGTGCTGGGCGACGTGGACGGCCTTGTCGTCCCAGTCCTGGACGCTGACGACGGTCAGCTTGGCGCCGTCGCCCAGGAGGTAGTCGACGTTGGCGGCGAGCACCGCGTCACCGGTGTGGTCGATGACCACGACCGCCTCGGCGAAGGCGCCCAGCTCGATCACCTGGTGGCCGAAGGCGGTGCCGCCCTGGCCGTGCACCGCGATGCGGATCGGCTCGGTGAGGACGGTCTCCTTCGGGACGGTCACGACCGAGGCCTTCTCGAACGCCGAGTAGGCCTGGGCGGCGACGCGGTCCACCGGGGTGCCCGCCTTGCCGAGCCGCGCGTCGTCGCGGCCGACGGTCTCGACGGTGACGCCCTCGGGGGCCTGGACGTCGACCTTCACGCCGGTGCCGTCGGCCACGGCGGTGCCGTCGTGCAGCCCGCGCAGGCGCTCCAGCGGGGTGAACCGCCACTCCTCCTCACGGCCGTGCGGAACGGGGAAGTCCGCCACGTCGAAGGAGGGGGGCGCGCTCATGCGGGTGGCGACGGTCGACTCGGCCGCTACCGCGATCGAGCCGGTGGTGGTAGAACCCACCGGGATGTTTTGAGCCTCAGCCATGGCTGTCGTAGTGCTCGCTTTCCGTTACGTAAGGGCTTGATGGGACTGCGGTGGGCGTCAGCCGACCGCGCCTTCCATCTGCAGCTCGATCAGCCGGTTGAGCTCCAGCGCGTACTCCATGGGGAGCTCCTTGGCGATGGGCTCGACGAAGCCGCGCACGATCATCGCCATCGCCTCGAACTCACTCAGACCGCGGCTCATCAGGTAGAAGAGCTGGTCCTCGGAGACCTTGGAGACGGTGGCCTCGTGGCCCATGGACACGTCGTCCTCGCGGACGTCCACGTAGGGGTAGGTGTCCGAGCGGGAGATCGTGTCGACCAGCAGCGCGTCACAGAGCACGTTCGACTTGGAGCCCGCAGCGCCCTCGCCGATCTCGATGAGACCGCGGTAGGACGTACGGCCGCCACCGCGCGCGACGGACTTCGACACGATGTTGGACGACGTGTTCGGCGCCATGTGGACCATCTTGGCGCCCGCGTCCTGGTGCTGGCCCTCGCCGGCGAAGGCGATGGACAGCGTCTCGCCCTTGGCGTGCTCGCCCATCAGGTAGACGGCCGGGTACTTCATCGTCACCTTGGAGCCGATGTTGCCGTCGACCCACTCCATGGTCGCGCCCTCGTAGGCCACGGCGCGCTTGGTGACCAGGTTGTAGACGTTGTTCGACCAGTTCTGGATGGTCGTGTAGCGGCAGCGGGCGTTCTTCTTGACGATGATCTCGACGACCGCGGAGTGCAGCGAGTCCGACTTGTAGATCGGGGCGGTGCAGCCCTCGACGTAGTGCACGTAGGCACCCTCGTCGACGATGATCAGCGTCCGCTCGAACTGGCCCATGTTCTCCGTGTTGATACGGAAGTAGGCCTGGAGCGGGATCTCCACGTGGACGCCCGGCGGCACGTAGATGAAGGAGCCGCCCGACCACACGGCGGAGTTCAACGACGCGAACTTGTTGTCGCCGACGGGAATGACGGTCCCGAAGTACTCCTTGAAGAGCTCCGGGTGCTCCTTCAGGGCCGTGTCGGTGTCGAGGAAGATGACGCCCTGCTCCTCCAGGTCCTCGCGGATCTGGTGGTAGACGACCTCCGACTCGTACTGCGCGGCGACACCGGCGACGAGGCGGTTCTTCTCGGCCTCGGGGATGCCCAGCTTGTCGTACGTGTTCTTGATGTCCTCGGGCAGGTCCTCCCAGGAGGCCGCCTGCTTCTCCGTGGAGCGCACGAAGTACTTGATGTTGTCGAAGTCGATCCCCGACAGGTCCGAGCCCCAGCTCGGCATGGGCTTCTTCTCGAACAGGCGCAGGCCCTTGAGGCGGAGCTTGGTCATCCACTCCGGCTCGTTCTTCTTGGCGGAGATGTCGCGGACGACGTCCTCGTTGATGCCGCGCTTGGCAGAGGCGCCGGCCGTGTCGGAGTCGGCCCAGCCGTATTCGTACTTGCCCAGGCCCTCGAGCTCAGGGTGGGCAGTCTCCGTGGGGAGAGTCATGCGGGGTTCCTCCCGGCCGTGCTTGCAGATGCGTTGTGGGAAATCTTGGGGATGAACGTCGTGCAGACGCCGTCGCCGTGCGCGATGGTGGCGAGCCGCTGTACGTGTGTACCGAGCAACTCGGCGAAAAATTCCGTCTCCGCCTCGCACAACTGCGGGAACTGCTCGGCGACGTGGGCGACCGGGCAGTGGTGCTGACAGAGCTGCTCACCCTTCTGAGGGTGGGGCGCACTGCGCGCCGTAGCAGCGTACCCGTCCGCGCTCAGCGCCTTGGCCAGCGCTTGTGTCCGCTGCTCGGGCGCGGCGGCCTCGACCGCCTCGCGGTACGCGCCCGCCTGCGCGGCGATCCTGGCGCGGGCGAAGGCGGCGATCGCCTCGTTCCCGCCCTCGCGGTCGGCGATCCAGCGCAGCGCGTCCGCCGCCAGCTTGTCGTACGACTGGTCGAAGGCGTCCCGGCCGCAGTCGGTCAGGGCGAACACCTTGGCCGGCCGGCCGCGGGTGCGCGCGCCGTAGACCCGCTGCTCGCGCGCCTCGACGACACCGTCGCCCGCGAGGGCGTCGAGGTGCCGGCGTACGGCCGCCTGGGTGAGACCCAGCCGCTCGGCGAGCTCGGCGACGGTCGACGGGCCGTGGTCCAGGATGGACCGCGCGACTCGGTTGCGGGTGGACCGCTCCCCGGTCGCGAGTTCCTCCTGCGGGGACCCCGTGGGGTTCTCCCGAGCCTCGCCGACGTTTTTCACAACGCCATTGTTGCGTAATTCATCGGGGGCGGGCAAGCGGCGTCCGGCCACCCCGGGGGTGCCCTGCGTCACTTAGGTAAAGCTAACCTGACCTGCGGAAACGATCTCTGATCGATCAAACCGGTGGCATGCCGATGCCGCTTCGGGGACACTCCCGAACCATGTCCACACCCCCTCCGACCGGCCCTCTTGTCACCCGGGACACCCTGCGCACGCAGCTGTCCGAGCTGGGTGTGCGCCCCGGCGAGACCCTCCTCGCGCACTCCTCGCTCAGCTCCCTCGGCTGGGTCAACGGCGGCGCCGTCGCGGTGGTGCAGGGACTGCTCGACGCGCTCGGCCCTCAGGGCACGCTGGTGGTTCCGACCCAGACCGGCGACCTCTCCGACCCGGCCCTGTGGGGCAACCCGCCCGTGCCCCCGGACTGGTGGGAGACCATCCGCGCCACGATGCCCGCCTACGACCCCCGGATCACGCCCACGCGCGGGGTCGGCGTCGTCCCGGAGACCGTGCGCACCTGGCCCGGTGCGCTGCGCAGCGCCCATCCGCAGACCTCGTTCGCGGCGGTCGGCCCGCGCGCGGCGGAGGTGATCGAGGGGCACGCGCCCGACTGCCGGCTGGGCGAGCGCAGCCCGCTCGCGAAGCTGGAGGCCATGGGCGCCCGGGTCCTGCTGCTCGGCGCCGGCTACGCCTCCTGCACCAGCTTCCACCTCGCCGAGTACCGGATACCGTCCCCGCGCGTCGCCGTGGGCCGGCCGGGACTCGAGGGCTGGGAGACCGTGACGGAGGTGTCCATCAGTTCGGACCGTTTCGACGAGCTGGGCTACGACTTCGAGCGGGACCGTCCCGTCGTACGCGGAAAGGTCGGGGCGGCCGAGGCACGGCTGTTCCCGGTGGCGGACGCGGTGGCCTACGCCGAACAGTGGCTGGCGGTCCACCGGCCCCGCGAGGAGGAGTTCCTGCACCCGCCGGTCTGAGGCCCCGCGCACGAACCTAGACTCTGGACCCATGCGAAGTGAGCCCGTGGTCCAGGTCCAGGCCCTGGTGAAGCGGTACGGCACGAAGACCGCGGTGGACGGGCTGGACCTGGTGGCCCGGGAGGGTGTGACCGCCGTGCTCGGCCCCAACGGGGCGGGCAAGACGACCACGGTCGAGACCTGCGAGGGGTACCGGAAGCCGGACTCCGGCACGGTGCGCGTCCTGGGCCTCGACCCGGTCGGCCAGTCCCGTGACCTGCGGCCCCGCATCGGCGTGATGCTCCAGTCCGGCGGCGTCTACTCGGGCTCCCGCGCCGACGAGATGCTCCGCCACGTGGCCAAGCTGCACGCCCATCCCCTGGACGTGGACGCGCTGATCGAACGCCTCGGGCTCGGCTCCTGCGGCCGTACGGCGTACCGGCGGCTGTCGGGCGGGCAGCAGCAGCGGCTCGCGCTGGCGATGGCTGTGGTCGGGCGCCCCGAGCTGGTGTTCCTGGACGAGCCGACCGCCGGGCTCGACCCGCAGGCCCGGCGCGCCACCTGGGACCTGGTCCGGGACCTGCGCGACGACGGCGTCTCCGTGATCCTCACCACCCACTACATGGACGAGGCCGAGCAGCTCGCCGACGACGTGGCGATCATCGACGCGGGCCGGGTCATCGCCCAGGGCTCCCCGGAGGAGCTGTGCCGCGGCGGCGCCGAGAACACGCTCCGCTTCTCCGGCCGCCCCGGGCTGGACGTCGGCTCGCTGCTGAAGGCCCTGCCCGCCGATTGCTCGGCCGCCGAGCTGACGCCGGGTTCCTACCGCGTCGTCGGCAAGGTCGACCCTCAGCTGCTCGCGACGGTCACCTCCTGGTGCGCCCAGCACGGCGTGATGCCGGAGAAGATCTCGGTGGAGCGGCACACCCTGGAGGACGTCTTCCTGGAGCTCACGGGTAAGGAGCTGCGTTCGTGACCGCCACCGGCACCTATGCGCCGAAGCCGGGGGCCGCGCCCCTGACCCGCATGATCGCGGCCCAGGCCGCGCTCGAGACGAAGATGCTGCTGCGCAACGGCGAGCAGCTGCTGCTGACCGTCGTCATCCCTGCCTTGCTCCTGGTGCTCTTCAGCACCGTCGACATCGTCGACACGGGCGCCGGCGAGGCCGTCGACTTCCTCGCCCCCGGCATCCTCGCGCTCGCGGTGATGTCGACGGCGTTCACCGGGCAGGCGATCGCGACCGGCTTCGAGCGCCGCTACGGAGTCCTGAAGCGGCTCGCCTCCTCGCCCCTGCCGCGCTGGGGCCTGATGACCGCGAAGACGCTGTCCGTGCTGGTCACCGAGGTGCTCCAGGTGATCCTTCTGACGGTGATCGCCTTCGCGCTCGGCTGGTCGCCGCACGGCAACCCGTTCGCCGTCCTGCTGCTCCTGGTCCTCGGTACGGCTGCCTTCTCAGGCCTCGGGCTGCTGATGGCCGGGACGCTGAAGGCCGAGGCGACGCTCGCCGCCGCCAACCTGGTGTTCCTGCTGCTGCTCGTCGGCGGCGGGGTCATCGTGCCGCTCGACAAGTTCCCCCCGGCCGCGCAGGATCTGCTCGGCCTGCTGCCCATCTCGGCCCTGTCCGACGGCCTGCGGGACGTGCTCCGGCACGGGGCCGGGATGCCCTGGGCCGACCTGGGGATCCTGGGTGTCTGGGCGGTGGTGGGGCTGGCGGCGGCCGGACGGTTCTTCCGCTGGGAATGAGCGTTGGAGCAAGCCATGACCGACCCTCGTGAAAGCGTGCACAAGCGGCGTCCTACGATGGGTCGCGTGCCAAAAGTGACCCGTGCCGACGCCAGGGCGGCCCTGCGCAACCCGCTCGCCTTCATCGCCGAGCGCTGGACCCCGGAACCCCGGACGGTCCAGCGCGCGGCCCTCTCCGCCATCGTCATGTCGGTGCTCATCGTGGTCACCGGCGGAGCCGTTCGGCTGACCGGCTCGGGCCTGGGCTGCCCGACCTGGCCCAAGTGCACCGCCGACTCACTCACCGCGACCAGCGCGATGGGCTTCCACGGCGCCATCGAGTTCGGCAACCGCATGCTGACGTACGTGCTGTGCGCCGCCGTCGGCTGGGCGATCATCGCCGCGCGCTCGCAGAAGCCGTACCGGCGCGGCCTGACCCGGCTGGGCTGGGTGCAGTTCTGGATCGTGATGAGCAACGCGGTGCTCGGCGGCATCGTGGTGCTGGTCGGTCTCAACCCGTACACGGTCGCGGCCCACTTCGTCGCGACGTCCGCGCTGATCGCGGTGGCGACGGTGATGTGGCAGCGCACCCGTGAGGGCGACGCTCCGCCGCGCCCGCTGGTCGGCAAGGCCGTGCAGCAGCTGGTCTGGTTCCTGGTCGCCGCCGCCGTGCTGCTCATCCTGGTCGGCACGGTGGTCACCGGCGCGGGTCCGCACGCGGGCGACTCCAGCGAGGTCGAGCGGATGCCGGTCGACTGGGAGACGGTGAGCAAGCTGCACGCCGTGCTGGCGTGGATCGTGGTGACGCTGACGTTCGCCCTGTGGTTCGTCCTCAAGGCGGTCGACGCCCCCAGGAGCCCACTGAACCGCACCCGCGAACTGTTCCTGATCCTGCTCGCGCAGGGCGTCATCGGTTACGTCCAGTACTTCACGGACCTGCCCGAGGTCCTGGTCGGCCTGCACATGTTCGGCTCGGCCATGATGTGGATCTGGGTGCTGCGGGTGGTGCTGTCACTGCGCGAACGGCCGGAGGCGGCTGTGGACGTACCCGGTCCCGCCGCCGAGGCCTCCCTGACGAAGGCCTAGAGGCCAAGACCAGGGTTCAGTCGAGCCCGTACACCCGCCGCGCGTTCCCCGACGCCAGCATCCCCGCCACCCGCTGCGCGTCGGCCAGGGACCATGCGCCCTCGGCGACCCAGGTGCCGAGCACCCGGCCGAGCGCCTCGCGGAACAGCCGGGCCCCCACCACGTGCAGCTCGGGCAGTCCCTGGGCGCCGGTGGAGAAGAGGATCTTGCCGAAGGGCGCCAGCTCCAGGATCTCCGCGAGGACGGTCGCGGCGCGGGCGCCGGTGCGGACCAGGGCCGCGCCGGAATCGACGTAGACATGCGGGAAGACACCGGCCAGGTGGGCGGCCTGCCGGTGGTACGGGTAGCCGTGCAGCAGGACGAGGTCCGTACCCAGACCGGCCGTGGCCCGTACGAAGTCGGTCAGCAGCACCGGATCCGTACGGTCGATCCGCAGGCCCGGCGCGCCGAGCCCCGCGTGCAGCTGGAGCGGCAGCCCCGAGGCGACGGCGCTCCACAGCAGGTGCCGCAGCAGTACCGGGTCGCTGAGTTCCCCGCCGACCTCGCGCCCCGCGATCCAGCGGCCGGCGGCCCCCCGCACATCCCCCGGCCCGGGCGGCTCGGGCGCCAGCGCGAGGCCGTGCCGTACGCCCGCGACCGAGGTGAAGGCGACGGCGTGCGCGGCGGCGGCGTGCACGGACTCGGCGAGGTTGGCGAGGAAGGACTCGACGGTCCCGGAGGTGTCGGCGACCTGCTCGGCGAGCAGCTCCAGCCGGACGATCTCGCGGGCCTCGGCGGCTCCTGCGGAGGCCAGTTCGCCGGGTTCGGTCAGATCACCGGGCAGGCCCGTGTCGACCAGGTACGTCGTGATGCCGCTGCCGCGCAGGAGCCGGCGGGCCGAGTCCAAGACGCCCAGTTCGCGGCGGCGGGCCAGGTAGCGGGCGGGCGTGCAGTGCGGTTCGAGGCCGAGCAGTGGTGGGCACCAGCGCCGCACGGCGAAGCCGGTCTGGGTGTCGAAGAGGGTGGTGCCGGGGGCGGGTGGGCCCTCCGTGCGGGAGAGGTGGGCCTCGAAGGTGCCGAGGCCCAACTCCGTGCGGAGTACTCCGTGGCAGTACTGGTCCACTAGGGACGGCGTTTCGATCATCCGGGCTCCCCGGTGTGGACCCTGTTGTTCCTGAGGGTCTTAACGGGTGAACCGGGTTGAGGTCGCGGTCCCGGGGTGGGGTGCCTGTGTTGTTCGGCGGGTGCGGGTGGTGTGTGGCTGGTCGCGCAGTTCCCCGCGCCCCTGAAGAGGGTCAGTTGTTCTTGGGGCCGCCTACTTGGATCCCAGCCATGCGTGACCACTCGTAGCGGCCCGTTTTCACCTTCGCCGCGAATTCGCCGTCGAAGGACTCGTGGGTCGTGATGCCCGACTTCTCCACGGCCTTCTCGGCGATCTCGTACGAGGGGGCCACCAGGTCGCCCCAGTTGCCGTCCTCGCCGACCAGGACGATGCGGGCGCCGCGGTCGCCGAGGTAGGCGACCTGGCCCTCCGCGCCGCCGTGGGCCTTGGAGAAGGAGCTGATCTGCTTGGCCAGCCGGGCCGCCTTGCGCTCGGCCTTCGGGTCAACCTGCTGCGTCTCTGCCATGACCAGGATGCTACTCACGAGTAGATCGACTGGCGAGAGCAGGCCCCTGTGACGTACGTCAGCGGTGCGTCAGCGCAGGAACGGGTCGACCGCGACGGCCACGAACAGCAGCGAGACGTAGGTGATCGACCAGTGGAACAGGCGCATCTCCTTCAGCTTCGCGCCCGTCACCTCCGCCTTCGCGCGGTTCTGCAGGCCGTGCGCCTCCCAGAGCCAGAAGCCGCCCGCCAGCAGGGCGACCGACGTGTAGAACCAGCCGGTGTAGCCGAGCGGGGTCAGCAGCAGCGAGACGGCGACCATGACCCAGCTGTAGATCACGATCTGCTTGGCGACGACCTTGTTGGAGGCGACCACCGGCAGCATGGGCACGCCCACGCGCGCGTAGTCCTCCTTGACCTTCATGGACAGCGGCCAGTAGTGCGGCGGCGTCCAGAAGAACATGACGAGGAACAGGATGATCGGGGCCCACGACATGGAGTTCGTGACCGAGGACCAGCCGATCAGCACGGGCAGGCAGCCGGCGATACCGCCCCACACGATGTTCTGCGAGGTGCGGCGCTTGAGGATCATCGTGTAGACGACGACGTAGAAGAGGAGCGCGCCGAGGGAGAGCCAGGCGCTCAGCCAGTTCACCGTGAGGCCGAACAGCAGCGTCGAGGCGATCGCCAGGGTGATGCCGAAGGCGAGGCACTCGCGCGGGCTGACCATGCCGGTGACCAGCGGCCGCTGCGAGGTGCGGTCCATCAGCGCGTCGATGTCGCGGTCGATGTACATGTTGAGCGCGTTGGCGCCGCCCGCGGACATGTAACCGCCGACGCAGGTCAGCAGCACCAGCGTCAGGTCGGGCACACCCTGCTGCGCCAGGAACATCACCGGGACGGTGGTGATGAGCAGCAGCTCGATGATCCGCGGCTTGGTGAGAGCCACGAACCCCTTGACACGGGCCCCGAACGGCCGGTGGGCCGGGCTCTGGTCCGTCCCGATCATCCCCGCTGGACGGGATTCAACGGCCGTCACGCACACCCCTACAGAGACATCCCAGCAAGCCTCACCCGTGTGAAGTACCGGTAAAGGCTCGCGCGTACCACGCCACTTTAGACGTTGCCCAGAGTCGGACATTCGCGGGGGTCGGCTCGTGTTGGAGGGCGGCTCCGGAAGGGCGTGCGGAAGCTCGATTGAGCACCCGGATGAGCGGCTCCGTATTCACCTGTCGAATGGGATACGGCCCAGTCAGGAAGCGGATCGAAACGTGTCCCGGCACTCTGGAGTGACTCGAAAGAACGCACGTCCCACGGGGGTAGGCTCGGCTGCGGCCGGTGGACGCCCCGATACACCGGCATCCGACATGTGGAGAGGAGCCCTGACCCAGGGTGAGCACCAAGCCGACCACAACAGACCTCGAGTGGACCGAGTTGGACCAGCGGGCCGTCGACACCGCGCGTGTCCTGGCCGCCGATGCCGTACAGAAGGTCGGTAACGGCCATCCGGGTACGGCGATGAGTCTCGCGCCTGCCGCCTACACCCTCTTCCAGAAGGTGATGCGGCACGACCCGGCGGACGCCGACTGGGTCGGGCGGGACCGCTTCGTGCTGTCCGCCGGCCACTCGTCCCTGACCCTCTACACCCAGCTGTACCTGGCCGGTTTCGGCCTGGAGCTGGACGACCTGAAGTCCTTCCGCACCTGGGGTTCGAAGACGCCGGGTCACCCCGAGTACGGGCACACCACCGGTGTGGAGACGACGACCGGCCCGCTCGGACAGGGTGTCGCCAACGCGGTGGGCATGGCGATGGCCGCCCGCTACGAGCGTGGTCTGTTCGACCCGGAGGCCCCCGAGGGCGAATCCCCCTTCGACCACTTCGTCTACTGCATCGCCGGTGACGGCTGCCTCCAGGAGGGCATCTCCTCCGAGGCCTCGTCGCTCGCGGGCCACCAGAAGCTCGGCAACCTGATCCTGCTGTGGGACGACAACCACATCTCGATCGAGGGCGACACCGAGACGGCCGTCTCCGAGGACACCGTCAAGCGGTACGAGGCCTACGGCTGGCACGTGCAGCGCGTGGAGCCGCAGGAGAACGGCGACCTGGACCCGGCCGCGATCTACGAGGCGATCCAGAAGGCCAAGGCCGTCACGGACCGACCGTCGTTCATCGCGATGCGCTCGATCATCGCCTGGCCGGCCCCGAACGCGCAGAACACCGAGGCCGCGCACGGCTCGGCGCTGGGCGAGGACGAGGTCGCCGCGACCAAGCGGGTGCTGGGCTTCGACCCGGAGCAGAGCTTCGAGGTCGCCGACGAGGTCATCACGCACACCCGCAAGGCGCTGGAGCGGGGCCAGGCGGCCCGCGCGGTGTGGGAGAAGGCCTACCAGCAGTGGCGGGACAACAACCCCGAGCGCGCCGCCGAGTACGACCGCGTGGCCAAGGGTGAGCTGCCCACGGGCTGGGAGGAGAAGATCCCGGTCTTCGAGGTCGGCAAGGGCGTGGCCACGCGTGCCGCCTCCGGCAAGGTCCTCCAGGCGCTCGGCGCGGTGATCCCGGAGCTGTGGGGCGGCTCGGCCGACCTGGCGGGCTCCAACAACACCACGATCGACAAGACCAGCTCCTTCCTCCCGGCGGACAACCCGCTGCCGGAGGCGGACCCGTACGGCCGCACGATCCACTTCGGTATCCGCGAGCACGCGATGGCCGCCGAGATGAACGGCATCGCGCTGCACGGCAACACCCGGATCTACGGCGGCACGTTCCTGGTCTTCTCCGACTACATGCGCAACGCGGTGCGGCTGTCGGCGCTGATGCACGTGCCGGTGACGTACGTGTGGACGCACGACTCCATCGGCCTCGGTGAGGACGGCCCGACCCACCAGCCGGTCGAGCACCTGGCGTCGCTGCGCGCCATCCCGGGCCTGAACATCGTGCGCCCGGCGGACGCCAACGAGACGGCCATCGCCTGGCGCGAGATCCTCAAGCGCTGGACGAAGGAGTTCGGCAAGGGCCAGCCGCACGGGCTGGCGCTGACCCGTCAGGGCGTGCCGACGTACGAGCCCAACGACGATGCCGCCAAGGGCGGTTACGTCCTGTTCGAGGCCGACGGCGGCGAGCCCGAGGTCATCCTGATCGCCACCGGCTCGGAGGTGCACGTCGCCGTCGAGGCGCGCGAGCAGCTCCAGGGCGCCGGCGTGCCCACCCGTGTGGTTTCCATGCCGTCGGTGGAGTGGTTCGAGCAGCAGGACCAGGGGTACCGGGACAGCGTTCTGCCGCCGTCCGTCACGGCTCGCGTCGCGGTGGAGGCCGGGATCGGCCTGACGTGGCACAAGTACGTCGGGGACGCCGGCCGCATCGTTTCCCTGGAGCACTTCGGTGCTTCGGCCGACGGCAAGGTCCTTTTCCGTGAGTTCGGCTTCACTGCCGAGAACGTTGCCACCGCCGCGCGGGAATCGATCGCCGCAGCTCAGCGCTGACGCTTATATACGACACGTAGGAGATGGAATTTCCATGACAGACGCACTCAAGCGCCTCTCCGAGGAAGGCGTCGCGATCTGGCTGGACGACCTGTCGCGCAAGCGGATCACGTCCGGCAACCTCGCCGAGCTGCTCGACCAGCAGCACGTCGTGGGCGTCACGACCAACCCGACGATCTTCCAGAAGGCGATCTCCGAGGGCGACGGCTACGACCAGCAGCTCTCCGACCTCGCTGCCCGCAAGGTCACCGTCGAAGAGGCCATCCGGATGATCACGACGGCGGACGTCCGCGACGCCGCCGACATCCTGCGTCCGGTCTTCGACGCCACCGGCGGCCAGGACGGCCGGGTCTCGATCGAGGTCGACCCGCGCCTGGCGCACAACACCAAGGCGACGGTCGCCGAGGCCAAGCAGCTCGCCTGGCTGGTGGACCGGCCCAACACGCTCATCAAGATCCCGGCGACCGAGGCGGGTATCCCGGCCATCGCCGAGACCATCGGCCTGGGCATCAGCGTCAACGTCACGCTGATCTTCTCGCTGGAGCGCTACCGCCTGGTCATGGACGCGTTCCTGACCGGCCTGGAGAAGGCCAAGGAGCGCGGCCTGGACCTGTCGCAGATCCACTCGGTGGCGTCGTTCTTCGTCTCCCGCGTGGACACCGAGATCGACAAGCGGATCGACGCGCTCGGCACCGACGAGGCCAAGGCGCTGCGCGGCAAGGCCGCCATCGCCAACGCCCGTCTCGCCTACCAGGCGTACGAGGAGGTCTTCTCCTCGGACCGCTGGAACGCGCTGGAGCGCGAGGGCGCCAACAAGCAGCGTCCGCTGTGGGCCTCCACCGGCGTGAAGGACAAGGCGTACAAGGACACCATGTACGTCACCGAGCTGGTCGCGCCGAACACGGTGAACACCATGCCGGAGGCGACCCTGTTCGCCACCGAGGAGCACGGCGAGATCACCGGCAACACCGTCGCCGGCACCTACGAGCAGGCCCGCGCGGATCTCGACGCGGTCGAGCGGCTCGGGATCAAGTACGACGACGTGGTCCGGCTGCTGGAGGAGGAGGGCGTCGAGAAGTTCGAGGCGTCCTGGACCGACCTGCTGAAGTCGACCGAGGCCGAGCTTCAGCGCCTCGCCCCTTCGGAGGGCTGAACAGGTGTCGAGCAG
Organism: Streptomyces sp. NPDC006235; assembly: GCF_040613735.1. NCBI lineage: Bacteria > Bacillati > Actinomycetota > Actinomycetes > Kitasatosporales > Streptomycetaceae > Streptomyces > Streptomyces sp. NPDC006235. The sequence continues at coordinate 249,427 of NZ_JBEXSR010000003.1, read as the reverse complement.
CAACCCGCTGCGTGACCCCGCGGACCGACGGCTCCCGCGTATCGCGGGGCCGTCGGGCCTGGTCATCTTCGGCGTCACGGGCGACCTGTCCCGCAAGAAGCTCATGCCCGCCGTGTACGACCTCGCCAACCGGGGTCTGCTGCCGCCGGGCTTCTCGCTCGTGGGCTTCGCGCGCCGCGAATGGGCGCACGAGGACTTCGCCCAGGAGGTCCACGACGCGGTCAAGGAGCACGCCCGCACGCCCTTCCGCGAAGAGGTCTGGCAGCAGCTCATCCAGGGCATGCGCTTCGTGCAGGGCACGTTCGACGACGACGACGCGTTCGAGCGGCTGCGCTCCACGATCGAGGAACTCGACAAGGCACAGGGCACGGGCGGCAATTTTGCCTTCTACCTGTCCGTGCCGCCGAAGTCCTTCCCGGTGGTCATCCAGCAGCTGAAGAAGCACGGGCTGGCCGACCAGAAGGGCGGCTCCTGGCGGCGCGCGGTCATCGAGAAGCCGTTCGGGCACGACCTGAAGTCGGCCGAGGAGCTCAACAAGGTCGTCCACGAGGTCTTCGCCCCGGACCAGGTCTTCCGCATCGACCACTACCTGGGCAAGGAGACCGTCCAGAACATCCTGGCGCTGCGCTTCGCCAACACGATGTTCGAGCCGATCTGGAACCGGTCCCTCGTGGACCACGTGCAGATCACCATGGCCGAGGACATCGGCATCGGCGGCCGGGCCGGGTACTACGACGGCATCGGCGCCGCCCGTGACGTCATCCAGAACCACCTGCTCCAGCTCCTGGCGCTCACCGCCATGGAGGAGCCGGCCTCCTTCGACGCGGACGCGCTGGCCGCCGAGAAGACCAAGGTGCTCGGCGCGGTGAAGCTGCCCAAGGACATGGGCCGGGACACCGTGCGCGGCCAGTACGCGGCCGGGTGGCAGGGCGGCACGAAGGTGCGCGGCTATCTGGAGGAGGACGGCATCAACGCCTCCTCGAAGACCGACACCTACGCCGCGATCAAGCTGGAGATCGACAACCGCCGCTGGGCGGGCGTCCCCTTCTACCTGCGCACCGGCAAGCGCCTGGGCCGCCGTGTCACGGAGATCGCGGTCGTCTTCCAGCGGGCCCCGCACTCCCCCTTCGACAGCACGGCCACCGAGGAGCTGGGCTCCAACGCGATCGTCATCCGCGTCCAGCCGGACGAGGGCGTCACGGTCCGCTTCGGCTCGAAGGTGCCGGGCACGTCGATGGAGATCCGCGACGTGTCGATGGACTTCGCGTACGGCGAGTCCTTCACGGAGTCCAGCCCGGAGGCGTACGAGCGTCTCATCCTGGACGTCCTCCTCGGAGACTCGAACCTCTTCCCGCGTACCGAGGAGGTCGAGCTGTCCTGGAAGATCCTCGACCCGATCGAGGAGTACTGGGACACCAACGGCAAGCCCGCGCAGTACCCGGCCGGTACCTGGGGGCCCGTCGAGGCGGACGAAATGCTCGAGCGACACGGACGGAGCTGGCGCCGGCCATGAAGATAGACCTCACGGACACCACGGCCAGCAAGATCAACAAGGCGCTGGTGCAGGGCCGCCGGGCGATCGGCACCCCGGCGGTCGGGATGGTGCTCACGCTGGTCATCGTGACCGACGAGGAGAACGCCTACGACGCGCTGAAGGCCGCGAGCGACGCCTCGCACGAGCATCCCTCGCGCACGCTCGTGGTCATCAAGCGCGTCTCCCGCTCGCCCCGCGACCGTACGCAGTCCCGCCTGGACGCGGAGGTCCGGGTCGGCGCCGACGCCGGCACCGGCGAGACGGTCGTGCTCCGGCTCTACGGCGAGGTCGCCGACCACGCCCAGTCGGTGGTGCTGCCGCTGCTGCTGCCGGACGCCCCGGTGGTGGTGTGGTGGCCGGTGAACGCGCCGCTCGACCCGGCGAAGGACCCCCTGGGTGCCCTCGCCCAGCGCCGCGTCACCGACACCTACGCCTCCGAGCAGCCGGTACGGGACCTGGCCACCCGGTCGGGCACCTACACCCCCGGCGACACGGACCTGTCCTGGACCCGCATCACGCCCTGGCGTTCCATGCTGGCGGCCGCTCTCGACCAGGTCACCTGCGAGGTCAGGGCCGTGGAGGTGGAGGGCGAGGAGTTCAACCCGAGCTGCGAGCTGCTGGCGATGTGGCTCGCGGACCGGCTGGACGTCCCCGTGAAGCGCTCACTGTCCGGCGGCCCCGGTCTGACGGCGGTCCGCATGGACACCAGCTGCGGCGCGATCACCCTGGACCGTGCCGACGGGTCCCTCGCGACGCTCTCCATCGAGGGCCAGCCGGCCCGTGGTGTGGCGCTCAAGCGCCGGGACACGGCCGAGCTGATCGCGGAGGAGCTGCGGCGTCTGGACCCGGACGACACGTACGCGTCGGCGCTGCGGTACGGCGTGGACCGGCTGAAGGCGTCCTGGTCGGCTCCGGCGACGGAAGAGCCGGAGGCCAAAAAGGGAGAGCCGGTGGCCAAAGGGGAGCCCAAAAGTGACGGCCGGGGGCGGCTCGCCCTCCCCGCTCCCGTCGAAACGGCTGCGAAAGCTCCCGCTGCGGAAGCGACGGCGCAGGCACCGGTGAAGCAGGAACCGCCCCAGTTGGAACCGGTACGGAAGGCGACGACGAAGTGAGCACGGCACCGCAGCTGGTCGTCCACCGCGACAAGGAGCTGATGGCCCAGGCCGCGGCGGCCCGGCTGATCACCAGGATCGTGGACGCGCAGGCCTCCCGGGGTTCGGCGTCCGTGGTCCTGACGGGCGGCCGCAACGGAAACGGCCTGCTGGCCGCCCTGGCCGCGGCGCCCGCCCGGGACGCGATCGACTGGAGCCGGCTCGACCTCTGGTGGGGTGACGAGCGGTACCTGCCCGAGGGCGACCCGGAGCGCAACGTCACGCAGGCGCGTGAGGCACTGCTGGACTCGGTGCCGCTCGATCCGAAGCGGGTGCACGCGATGCCCGCGTCGGACGGTCCCTACGGTGACGACGTGGACGCGGCGGCGGCCTCGTACGCGGAGGAACTGGCGCGGGCGGCGGGCCCGGAGAACCACGGGCCCGTCCCCACGTTCGACGTGCTGATGCTGGGCGTCGGCCCGGACACGCACGTGGCGTCCCTGTTCCCGGAGCTGCCGGCGGTGCGGGAAGCCGACCGTACGGTCGTCGGGGTCCACGGCGCGCCCAAGCCGCCGCCGACGCGGGTGACGCTGACGTTGCCGGCGATTCGTGCGGCGCGGGAGGTGTGGCTCCTGGCGGCGGGCGAGGACAAGGCCCAGGCCGCGGCGATCGCGCTCTCGGGCGCGGGGGAGATCCAGGCACCGGCGGCCGGGGCGTACGGCCGCGGTCGGACACTGTGGCTGCTGGACGCGGCGGCGGCTTCCCAACTGCCGCGTTCCCTGTATCCGCCGGCTTCGGCTTAGGGCGCCCAGGGGGCTCCGCCCCCTGGACCCCCATGCCTTCGCCCCCCGGTTGCCCCCATCAAGGGCAGTTTCGAGTGGCGGGTGGGCATAGGCGAGGGTCCAGGGGGCGGAGCCCCCTGGTGCTGCGGCTACTTGACCGACCCGGCCATGACCCCCTGCACAAAGTGCCTCTGGAACGCGAAGAACACGACGACAGGCACGACCAGGGACACGAACGCCCCGGGCGCCAGGACGTCGATGTTGCTGCCGAACTGCCGTATCTGGGACTGGAGTTCCACCGTCAGCGGCTGTGAGGAACTGTCCGCGAACAGCAGCGCCACCAGCATGTCGTTCCACACCCACAGGAACTGGAAGATGGCCAGGGAGGCGATCGCCGGCCGCCCCACGGGCAGCACGAGCCGCGTGAAGATACGCCATTCGCTGCCGCCGTCCATCCGAGCCGCCTCCAGCATCTCCTTCGGCATCTCGGCGAAGTAGTTCCGCAACAGGAACACCGCGAACGGCAGGCCGTAGGCCACGTGGAAGAGGACGACCCCGGGAATCGTGCCGAACAGGCCCAGCTGCCCGAAGAGTTTGGCGACCGGCAGCAGCCCGATCTGCACGGGCACCACCAGCAGCGCGACCACGACCAGGAAGACCGCCTCCCGCCCGGGGAAGTCCAGCCACGCGAACGCGTAGCCGGCGAGCGCCGCGATCACCACGACCAGCACCGTCGTCGGCACCGAAATCAGCACCGTGTTCCAGAACGCCTGCGTGATGCCGGAGTTCTGCAACAGCGAGGAGTAGTTGTCGAAGGACAGCTGCCCGGGGCTGGAGAACACCGTCCACCAGCCGCCCTTCGCCGTGTCCTCGGCGGACCGCAGCGAGGACAGGAACAGCCCGGCCAGCGGCGTCATCCACACCAGGCCGATCACCACGAGGAAGGCCTGGACGACCCCGTTGCCCAACCCGCGCCGCACCGCGTTCATCGCTGACTCCTTCGGAAACGGCGGACGTTGAACACCATGGCCGGGACCACCAGCAGCAGGAGCAGCACTCCGAGCGCGCTGCCGAGCCCCTGGTTGTTGCCGCCGCCGAACGACACCAGCCACATCTGCGTCGCGAGGACGGTCGCGTCCTCCTGCACGGGCCCGGGCGCGATGATGTAGACGAGGTCGAAGACCTTCATCACGTTGATGACCAGGGTGACGAAGACGACGGTGAGGACCGGGGCCAGCAGCGGCACCGTGATCCGCCGGAAGATCTGCCACTCGTTCGCGCCGTCGATCCGCGCCGCCTCCAGCGCGTCACGCGGCAGCGTGGACAGGCCGGCCCCGATCAGCACCATGGCGAAGCCGGTCCAGATCCACAGGTAGGCCCCGATGATCGCCGGTGTGACGAGCGCCGGTCCGAGCCAGGAGACGCCTTCGTAGGGCGGGGCGAAGTTGGACGCCGGCAGTTTCACCTCGTAGGAGCCCGGTGCGAGGCCCTCGAAGCGGAAGGAGCCGTCGGAGGCGGTGGTCGCCGTGGCGGCCGTCTTCCCGTCGCGTACCGCCTCGACCTTCATCTGCGGAAGTCCGCTCTCCCGCCGGTCCACCTTGCCCTGTTCCCCTCCCCCGCCGGGCGTGAAGTCCAGGTAGACCACTCCGCGCAGTTCGTCGGGGGCGGCCTTCCGTCCCGCTGCCGCGTACGCGGGTTCCGTCCCGCCCGGCAGGTCGTCGGGCAGCACCCCGACCAGACCCAGCGTCACCGCGTCGCCCGGGGACACGCTCGAACTGGTGCGGTACGAACCGTCCTTGTCCTTCGTCAGGCCCTGCCCGTCCCGCGCCCGGGCCGTCGGGTACGAGGACTCGGCCTTGAAGGCGTCGTGGACGGAGACGACCGCGGCGTTCAGGACGCCCTTGTCCGGGTCCTCGTCGTAGGCGAGCCGGAAGATGATGCCGGCGGCGAGGAAGGAGACCGCCATCGGCATGAAGAGGAGCAGCTTGAAGGCGGTGGCCCAGCGGACCTTCTCCACCAGGACGGCCAGGATGAGCCCGAGTCCGGTCAGCAGGGCCGGGGCCACGACGACCCAGATGGCCGTGTTGCGGACGGCCGTGAGGGTCGCCGGGTCGCGGAACATCTCGGTGTAGTTCTCGCCGCCGACGAAGGTCGTCCCGGAGGCGTCGAAGAAGCTCCGGCCGATGCTGAACAGCACGGGGTAGACGACGAGCGCGCCGAGCAGCAGCAGGGCGGGCAGCACGAACAGCAGGGCGATGATCTTGCCGCGCCGCCGCAGCCGCCGGGTGCGGTCGGCGATCGTGTCGGGCGGTGGGGGGTTCGTCTCCTTGACGAGGGTCGCTGTCATGGCGGATCAGTCCTGGTACGCCTTGGCCGCCGCGGCCTCCAGCTTCGCCGCGGTGCCCTTCGGGTCCGACGGGTCGCGCAGGAAGTCCTGGAGCAGCTTCCACTCGCCGGTGCCCTTGGTGCCGCCGAAGGCCGCCGGGGCCTGGTCGGACATGTCGAAGCGCACCGAGTCCCCGGCGTCGACGAGGGACTTGGCGGTGGCGCGGGTGACGTCGTCGCCGTAGGAGGCGAGGTCGAGCTTCTTGTTCGGGGAGAGGAAGCCGCCGGCCTCCGCCCACACGGCCGAGGCCTCGGGGGTCGCCAGGTACTCCAGGAGGGCCTGGGCCGCCTTCTGGTTCTTGCCGTCCTTCAGGACGACGGCCGCGTCACCGCCGCTGACGACCGGTGCCTCGCCGCCGGCGACCGCCGGGAACGGGAAGAAGTTCGCGTCCTCGCCGACCTTCTTGCCGAACTGGTCCTTGGCGACACCGGCGACGAAGTCACCCTCGTAGACCATGCCGGCCTCGGGCTTCGGGCCGAACACCTTCTCCACCGAGCCGGGGAAGTCGGTGTTCAGGGCGCCCTTCTGGCCGCCGGCGATGAGCTGCTTGTCCTTGAAGAGCTTGCCGAGCGTGGTGAGGGCGTCGACGACGGAGGCGTCGGTCCACTTCAGCTTGTGCGCGGCGAGGGCGTCGTACTTCTCGGGTCCGGCCTGGGAGAGGTAGACGTTCTCGAACCAGTCGGTGAGGGTCCAGCCGTCCTGCCCGGCGACGGAGAACGCGGCGAGGCCGGAGTCGGACACGGTCTGTCCGGCCTTGAGCATCTCGTCGTAGGTCTTCGGGGGCTTCACACCGGCCTGGGCGAGGGCGTCGGGGCTGTACCAGACGGTCGACTTGTGGGCGGCCTTGAAGTACAGGCCGTAGAGGGTGCCGTCGACGCTGCCGTACTCCTTCCACACGGGGGCGTAGCCGGCGTCGACGGCCTGCTCGGTCTTCTTGGAGAGCGGCTTGAGCCAGCCCTTCTGCGCGAACTGCTTGAGCACGCCGACCTGCGGGACCATCACGACGTCGGGGGCGTTGCCGCCCTCGATCTTGCTGCCGACGACGGTGGAGACGTTGTCGCCGGTGGACGTGAACTGCGTCTTGGCGCCGGTCTTCTCGGTGAAGGCGTCCAGCACCTTCTGGAAGTTCTTCTGCTCGGTGCCGGACCAGACACCGGCCACGGTGATCGTCTGGCCGCTGAGCGCCTTGTCGCCGCCGCCTGCGGAGACGGGTCCGCCGCCGCAGGCGGTCGCGCCGAGCGCCAGGACGAGGGCGGTGCAGCCGGTGAGCAGGGTGGTACGTCGTCGCATCATCGTTGATGTCCCTTCGGGGAATTGACCTGCGAGGTTGACTTGCGGGGCGGTCAGGAACGGATCCACCAGGCGGCCGTCGAGCCGGAGAGCACTCCGGGCGGGCAGGGGCCGCTGGCGAGCAGGGGGGTGCCGGAGACCGGCGCGGGGGTGGGGGCCGTACCGAAGTTGACGGCGCACACCAGGTCGTCGCCGCGGGTGAAGGCCAGGACGCCGGGCGGGGAGTCCAGCCAGCGCAGCGTGCCCTCGCCCAACTGGGGCAGGGCGGCGCGCAGTTGGAGGCCGTCGCGGTACAGGTGCCAGAAGGAGCGGGTGTCGGCGAGGGCCCGGTCGGTGGCGTACTCGGCGAAGTACTCCGGCTGGGGCAGCCACGGCTTGGCGCTCTCCACGCCCGGGGTGAAGCCGAACGGCGAGGCCTGCCCCGACCAGGGCAGCGGCACCCGGCAGCCGTCGCGGATGCGGGCCCTGTTGCCGGTGCGGCGGAAGATCGGGTCGGTGAGCACGTCGTCGGGCAGGTCCACGACCTCGGGCAGGCCGAGCTCCTCGCCCTGGTAGATGTACGCGGCTCCGGGCAGTGCCAGCATCAGCAGCGCGGCGGCACGGGCGCGGGCGGCGCCGAGTCCGCTGCCCTCGGTGGCGGGTTCGCCGTAGCGGGTGACGGTGCGGACCTGGTCGTGGTTGTTGAGGACCCAGGTGACGGTCGAGCCGGTGCCGGCGATGTCCTGCATGGCCTCGGAGATGACCTTCTGGAAGGCGTCCGGGTCCCAGGGGGCGCTGAGCAGGTCGAAGAAGAAGGCCTGGTGGAGTTCGTCCGGGCGGACGTACTGGGCGTGCTCGCGGGCGGTCGGGACGGAGACCTCGCCGACGAGGAGGCGTTCGCAGCCGTCGCGCTCGGTGTACTCCTCGCATATGGAGCGCCAGCGCCGCCACACCTCGTGCACCTCGGGCTGGTTCCAGGCGAGCGGGTTGACCGAGTCGCGGGTGCGGGCGTCGGCCTCCGGGTCGTCCGAGTCGGGCAGCTCCGGGTGCTTGAAGAGCCCGGCGGCGACGTCGATGCGGAAGCCGTCGATGCCCCGGTCCAGCCAGAAGCGGAGGATCCGGTCGAACTCGGCGGCGATCTCGGGGTTGCGCCAGTTCCAGTCGGGCTGCTCGGGCGCGAACATGTGCAGGTACCACTGGCCGGGCCGGCCGTCCGGCTCGGTCACGCGGCTCCAGGCGGGGCCGCCGAACATGGAGTGCCAGTTGTTGGGCGGCTCGGCACCGTCCGGGCCGCGGCCGTCGGCGAAGTGGAAGCGGGCGCGGGCCGGGCTGCCGGGCGGGGCCGCGAGGGCCTCACGGAACCAGGGGTGCTCGCTGGAGCAGTGGTTCGGGACGATGTCGAGCAGCACCTTGATGCCGAGCCGCCGCGCGGCCCCGACCAGCAGGTCGAACTCGTCGAGGTCGCCGAAGAGCGGGTCGACGTCGCAGTAGTCGGCCACGTCGTAGCCGTGGTCGTGCTGCGGCGAGGGATAGAAGGGGCTCAGCCAGATCCCGTCGACGCCGAGCTTCTTCAGGTAGGGCAGTCCGGCCCGGGCCCCGGCGAGATCGCCGATGCCGTCGCCAGTGCTGTCCAGGAAGCTGCGGACGTACACCTGATAGATCACTGCGTCACGCCACCAGTGGTGCCTGTTCAACCCATCGACCTGTCTCTGAGGAGGGCAGCGGTTATGCATGCATGTTAAGTAGGCGTGTCGAGAGGGTGTCAATGAAAAGGCAGAAGCTACCGCGGAGTTGAGGTGGCGGAATCCGGTTCATCTCGGACATATCTCACCTAGATGAGACGTCCGCGTTACCTAACAAGTAAGTAGAAGGCTCGCCGATTGCGCTAGCGGCGTGAGATGGCGGCGAGCTCGCGGGCCAGCCGGCGCACCGCCGCCGTGGGCGTCTCGTGACCGGACATCGCGTCGTGCACGACCGCCTGCACGACCAGACTGACCTGGTCGTAGCGCGGGCTCTTGGGGCGCGGGGCGGCCGTGCGCACGCTCTCGCGCAGGGTCGGCAGGTACGGGAACCTGCGGATGAGCGCGGGATCCTCGTAGAGATCGGCCCGGACGGGCGGCAGCGCGCCGCGCGTGAGGACCTGGCGCTGGACGCGCTCGCTGGTGAGGTACGCGATCAGGCGGGCGGCCGAGTCGGGGTGCCGGGCGTGCGCACTGACGGCCAGGTTGGAGCCGCCGAGGACGCTCGTCCCCGGCCCGTCCGGTCCCGGCAGGGGGACGGCGCCGACCTTCCCGGCGACCTCGGAGCCCGGGGCGGAGGCGCCGACGTAGGCGTACGGCCAGTTCCGCAGGAAGAGCAGCCGGCCGTCCTGGAAGGCCTGCTTGGACTCCTCCTCCTTGTACGTCAGCGCTTCCTTCGGGATCCAGCCCTCGCGCACGCCGCGCGCCAGGAAGCCGATGCCCTCGCGGGCCGCCGCCGAGTCGACGGTGACGCGCTCGCCCTCGTCACCGAGGATCGAGCCGCCCGCCGAGTAGACGGCTTCGGCCGCGTTGACGGTGAGGCCCTCGTACGGGAGGAACTGCCCGGCGTAGCCGTCGAGGCCGTACTTCGGGGCGATGGTCTTCGCGTACCGCTCCAGCTCCGCCCAGGTGCGCGGCGGCTCCACGCCCTCCTTCGCGAGGACGTCCTTGCGGTACAGGAGCAGGCCGGCGTTGGTGACGTACGGGACGGCGTACAGCTGTCCGTCGTAGGTCGCCGTGTCCACGACCGGCGGGAGGAAGGTCTTCAGCGGGAAGCGGTCGCGGGGCAGCGGCCGGATCCAGCCCGCCGCGGCGAACTCCGAGGTCCAGTTGACGTCGATGTTGAGCACGTCGAACCGGCTGCGGTCGCCGTCGCGCAGGTCGGTGGCCATCTGGGCCTGGGTCTCGTCGGCGGAGTCCGGCAGCTCGACGAGGGTCACTTTTTCGCCCGGGTGGGTGCGGTTCCAGCCCTCCAGCAGAGGACCGAGGTAGCCGGTAAGGTCTCCGGCGGTGGCGAGGGTGAGCGGTCCGCGGCCGCCGCCGGCGGGCTCGCCCGCCTGCGCTCCGGCGGCGACGTAACCGGTCAGGACCACGACGAGAACGAGAAGGCCCCTACCCGCGGCATGGATCCACCGCATAGGTTCCTCCCTGTACACCGGCGACGGGCACCTTCGCCCGGAACAGAGGCCATGTATACCTGTTAGGTATGGGCGATACTAGGGCCTGGAGCACATTGGACCGGACAGGAGGACTGCACGCGTGCGCCTGCCCCTCCTGGCCCTCCTCGCCCGCGGACCCGCCCATGGCTACGAGCTCAAGCAGGACCTTGAGCAACTGCTGGGCTCCGCGTACCCTCAGCCGAATGTCGGCCAGATCTATGTGACCCTCGGCCGCCTCGAGAAGTCGGGACTGATCGAGGGCGAGGACGTGGCGCAGTCCAGCCGGCCCAACAAAAAGGTCTACCACCTCACCGAAGCCGGGCGGGAGGCGCTGCGCGCCTGGTTCGAGGAGCCCGAGGACGAGCCGCGGGTACGGGACGAGTTCTTCATGAAGCTGGCGCTCGCCCCGCAGACCGGGCTCGCCGACCAGATCTCCCTGATCAACCACCAGCGGCGCCAGTACCTGAACACCATGCGGCAGCTGTCGAAGCTGGCCGCGGCCGAAGACCGCGACAACCGCATCGCCCACCTGCTGATCGAGGGCGCGATGCTGCACCTGCAAGCCGATCTCGACTGGCTGGAGCGGTGCCAGGAAGAGCTGGAGGAGCTGGAGTGAGCGACGACCGTCCCGCTCCTGTGCTGCGCGCCGAGGGGCTGGTGAAGACGCACCACGGCGAGGGCGCGCCCGCCCATGCCGTGCGCGGGGTCGACCTGTGCGTACGGCCCGGCGAGTTCGTGGCGATCACCGGTCCGTCCGGCGCCGGGAAGTCGACACTGCTGCATCTGCTCGGCGGCCTCCAGCGGCCGGACGCGGGCAGGATCTGGCTCGACGGCGAGTCCACCGACACCTACAGCGAGGCCCGCTGGGCGGTGGAGCGCCGCAAGCGGATCGGGATCGTCTTCCAGTTCTTCAACCTCGTGTCCAACCTGTCCGTCGCCGACAACGTGGAGCTGCCCGCCCTGCTCGCCGGGACCTCGCCGAAGCGGGCCCGGGCCGAGCGGGAGCAGCTGCTGGCCGAGCTGGGCCTGACGGGCAAGGAGCGCAGCATGCCGGGCGAGCTGTCCGGCGGCGAGCAGCAGCGGGTCGCCCTGGCCCGGGCGCTGGTCAACCATCCCCCGCTGCTGCTGGCCGACGAGCCCGCGGGCAGCCTCGACAGCAAGGGCACCCGCGAGGTGATGCGCCTGCTGACCCGCTTCCACCAGCGCGGCCAGACGATCCTGCTGGTCACGCATGACGCGCGGCTGGCGAGCGCCGCGGACCGGGTGATCAGCTTCTTCGACGGCCGTATCGCCGACGACGCGGAACTCGACGGCGGCACACCGCCGCGCCGCTCCGGCATATCCGGTGTGCTGGAACTCAGGGACTGACATGCGGGTGAAGGACTGACATGCGGGTGTACGACCGCTGCCCGGTGTCCGGGCCGAGGGGCTGAGGCCCGTGCGAGCCACCCTGCGCTGGGCGCACTCCGATCTGCGCACGCACCGCGGCGAGGCGCTGTTCCTCGTCCTCGCCACGGCGGGCATCGTCGCCTCCCTGCTGCTGGCCACGGCCCTGTTCGGGTACGCCACCAACCCCTGGCAGCGCGTGTTCACGCAGTCGCACGGCGCGCACGTGTGGCTGCACACCGACACCACGGCCGACACCGGGAAGCTGGCCGAACTGGACGGTGTCGACTCCGTCGCCGGCCCGTACCCCACCGCCGCCACGACCGTCTCCTCACGCGGCAGCCGCGCCGCCGTGGAGCTGCGCGCCACTGCGCAGCGGCCGTCCGTCGGCCGCCCGCCGCTCGTCTCCGGCCACTGGCTGGACCCCGCGACCCCGAACGGTGTGGTCCTGGAGAGCCGCCTCGCCCGCGCCCTGCTGGCCGAGCCCGGCGACACCCTCACCGTGCCCGGCACGGCCCGGGAACTGACCGTCGTGGGCCTCGCCGACAGCGCCGAGCCGCGCTACCGGCCCGGTGAACAGCCCGGCCTGGTGTGGGCGCTGCCGTCGGCCGTGCCGGATCCCGGCGGTCAGGTGATCGGACTGCGGCTGACGGATCCCGGCGACACGTCCTACGTCGTCCAGCGTGCCGTGACCGTCCTGGGCGCCGGGGTGATCGGGGAGGTGTCCACCTGGCAGCAGGCCCGGGCCGAGGCCCAGGGCGACAACCGGCTCCTCGGCCAGGTGCTGGGCCTGTTCGGGCTGGGCGCGCTGGTCGCCGCCGGGCTCGCCGTGCACGGGGCGATCGGCACCCGTATCCGCGGCCACCTGCGGGACCTCTCCGTCCTGAAGGCCATCGGCTTCACCCCCGGCCAGGTGGTCCGCATCTTCCTGCTCCAGCACCTCGCCTACGCCCTCCTCGGCGCTGTGGCCGCCGCCGCGCTGGCCGAGGCCCTGGGCAGCCGGATCCCTGGTCGGCTCGGGGACGCGGTCGGCGTGTGGCAGGGGCTGCCCGGCCACACCGTGGCCCTGTTCGTGATCCCAGCGGGCGCGGTGCTGTTCATCGGCGCGACCACCGGCCTGGCCGCCTGGCGGGCGGGCCGCGTCCCGCCGGTCCCGGTGCAGCGGCCCGCGGCGGCGCTCGGCGGGCGGCTGACCGGAGCGAACACGGGCCGGGCGTTCGGACGACCGAGCCCTGCGGCGGCTACGCCTTGCAGGCAGCAGACCGGGACGACGAGCCAAGCGTTGCGACCGCAGCCCCCAGCGGCTCCGCCGGGCGGACAGCCGACCGGAACAACGAGCCAAGCCCCCGGACCGCACCCCGCGGCGGCCACGCCTCTCGGGCGGCTGGCCGACGGCCTGCGCCGAGTCCTCGTACTGCGGCCCACACCGGCCGCACCCGACCGGCAGCCGACCGGGACAGCGGCCCAAGCCCTCCATCCGCAGCCCACACCGGAACCGCCTGTCGGGCGGCCGACCGGGCCAACGGGCCACGGCATCCACCCGCAGCCCGCAGCGGCTCCGCCCGGCGGGCGGCCGGTCGGCGGCCTCCGCCGCGCCCTCAGGTTGCGGCCCGCGGCCCCCCGTGCCGGTCAGCTCTCCGACCTGGCGCGCCGCGCCCTCGGGGCGGGGATTCCGCCCGCGTTGGTGCTCGGCTGGCACAAGGCGTTCACCCGCCGGCCCCGGTCCCTCGCCACCGTCTCCCGCCTCACCCTGCCGCTGCTGCTGATCGTCGTGGCGATGAGCGCGTGGACCACCATCGACCGCTTCCACAGCACGCCCGAGCAGGTCGGCCTGCCGACCGCCCTCAGCGTCCGCGCCGACGCCGGCCTGAGCGAACGGCAGGCCCGGGCCCTCCTGGAACGCGACCCGGACGTGGCCGCTGCCTACCCCGGCGTCGAGACGGCCGCCCTGGTTCCGGGCCAGACGGCGACCATCGCCCTGCGCGGCCTCGGCACCGACCAGGACCCCTACCCGTACACCCTGGCCGAGGGCCGCCCCGCCCGCGGTGCCGACGAGGCCGTGGCCGGGCAGGGACTGCTCGACCTGCTGGACGTGCGCGTCGGCGACTGGGTGCGGATGACCGTCGGGGACCAGCCGCAGATCCTGCACATCGTGGGCCGCAGCGTCGAGCCTGAGAACGCCGGACGGGTCATCTCCACGTCCCTCGACACCCTCCGCGCGAACGACCCCGGGCTCCGCCCCACCCTCTACGAGCTGCGTCTGGATCCCGGTGCCGGCCCCCGGGAGGTCGCCGACCGGCTGGCCACGGCCGGGCGCGGACACCTGGACGTGCACACCGTCACCAACCCCGCCGACGGGCTCTCCCCGCTGCGCGCCGTCATCGCCGGGCTGATCGCCGTCCTCGCTCTCATCGGGCTGATCGAGCTGCTGACCGCGATCGGTGGCACCGTCCGCGAAAGCGAACGGGACCTGCTCGCGCTGAAGGCCATCGGCCTGTCCCCCCGGCAGATCACGGCCATCACGGTCACGGCCACCGGCTGCACGGCACTGGCGGCCGTAGTCGCCGCCACCGCCCTCGGCCTACCGCTCGCCCACTGGCTGATCGACGCCCAGGGCCGGTCGAGCGGCATAGGCGCCGGCATCGCCCAGGGGCCGTCCGCCCCGCTGATGCTGCTGCTCGGTGCGGCGGCGGTACTCTGCGCGGCCGCCCTGGCCGCCGTACCCGCGGCCCGCGCGGCCCGCCGCCGGCTCGCGGACACGCTGAGCGCGGTCGCCTGACGCCCTGGCCCCCTCCGGGGGTCAGCTCCCGTAGGGGTGCCCCGAGTTGTACGGCGGCTGTGGGTGCGGGTGCGGGGCGTACGGGTGCTGCCCGCCCGGCGCGTAGGGCTGGCCGTACGGGTTCCCCTGCGGCGGCAGGTACGGCGACCCCGCCGGAGGCATCCCCGGGGGCATCCCCGGAGGGATCGGCGGGACCGGCCCGGGTGCGGGAGCCGGTGCCGGAGTCGCCGGATGGGCCTTCAGCCGGATCCCGTACCGCCGCTTGAGCCGCCCCATCTCCAGCAGCGCGATGGCGGTGACCGTCACCGGAGCACCCAGGATGAAGACGATCCCCAGGGTGAGGCTCAGCCCGTGCAGATCACCGGTGACGAGGTCCGGGACGGCCACCAGCCAGCTGGTCACCATGGCGAGCAGCGGCGGCAGACAGCGGTGCGTGGCGGCCGTGCCGAAGAAGTTGCCCGAGACCCGAACCGCCCCGTAGGCCGTGAAGATGAGCATCCACATCATCGTCAGGCCGACCCCGATGATCACGGCCGCGTTCGCCGACCCGTTCACGGTCTGCACCAGCCCGAGCAGAGCGGCCACGCACCCGACGAACAGCAGGAGCAGCAACAGGGAGTTGAGCAGCGGCACCCGCAGCTGCCGCACCGTGCCGCCCCGGCGCCAGACCCAGAGCATCACCCCGACCGTCAGCGGAGTGAGGAAGAGCAGGACGACGGAGGCCGTCATCGCGTTCTCCAGCAGCTCCGTGAAGTCGAAGCCGCCCTCGACGAAGGTGAAGACGCCGAGGGACGCGACCGCCCCGGCGATGACCCGGAACTTCTTCAGCCGCTCCACGGACGGATCGAGCGGCTGCGGTATCCACGCGGGATGGAACACCGCCCGGGCCACGTCCTGGGGCTTCAGGACGGACCGGACCGTCAGCGTGCCGCCTGTCCAACCTCCGCGTGTGCGTGCCACTTCGCGCTCCCCCGAGCACTCGCCGTGATGATCGACGCGGAGTCTACGGGAAGCGGAAGGGGCGCCGCCGGGCGGCGGGCGGACGACGCGCTGCCGTCCGCCCACCGCCCGGTCCTCGTCACTGCCGGCCGCGCAACTCCCGGTACGTGGCGACCAGGGCCTTGGTGGACGCGTCCAGGCCCTCGACCTCCGCGCCCTCGGTCAGCGCGGGCTCGACCCGCTTGGCGAGGACCTTGCCCAGCTCCACGCCCCACTGGTCGAAGGAGTCGATGTTCCACACCGCGCCCTGCACGAACACCTTGTGCTCGTAGAGAGCGACCAGCTGGCCGAGGACGGACGGCGTCAGCTCGGGCGCCAGGATGGTGGTCGTCGGGTGGTTGCCCTTGAACGTCTTGTGCGGCACCAGCTCCTCCGGCACACCCTCGGCCCGCACCTCCTCCGGAGTCTTGCCGAAGGCCAGGGCCTGCGTCTGCGCGAAGAAGTTGGCCATCAGCAGGTCATGCTGCGCCTTGAGCCGGTCACCCAGTTCACCGACCGGCCGCGCGAAGCCGATGAAGTCCGCCGGGATCAGCTTCGTGCCCTGGTGGATGAGCTGGTAGTAGGCGTGCTGCCCGTTGGTGCCCGGCGTACCCCACACCACCGGGCCGGTCTGCCACTCCACCTCACGCCCGTCCCGGTCGACGTACTTGCCGTTGGACTCCATGTCGAGCTGCTGGAGGTAGGCGGTGAACTTGGACAGGTAGTGGCTGTACGGCAGCACGGCGTGCGACTGGGCGTCGTGGAAGTTGCCGTACCAGATGCCCAGGAGGCCCAGCAGCAGCGGCACGTTGGACTCGGCGGGCGCGGTCCGGAAGTGCTCGTCGACGATCCGGAAACCGTCGAGCATCTCCCGGAAGTTGTCCGGGCCGATGGCGATCATCAGGGCCAGGCCGATCGCGGAGTCGTACGAGTAACGGCCTCCGACCCAGTCCCAGAACTCGAACATGTTGGCCGTGTCGATACCGAATTCGGCGACCTTCTCGGCGTTCGTCGACAGGGCGACGAAGTGCCTGGCGACGGCGGCCTGGTCACCGAGCGCGTCCAGCAGCCAGCCGCGCGCGGACGTGGCGTTGGTGACCGTCTCGATGGTGGTGAAGGTCTTGGAGGCGATGACGAACAGCGTCTCCGCGGGGTCCAGGTCCCGCACCGCCTCGTGCAGGTCGGCCCCGTCCACGTTCGACACGAAACGCACGGTCAGGGAGCGGTCCGTGAAGGCGCGCAGCACCTCGTACGCCATCGCGGGACCCAGATCGGAGCCGCCGATGCCGACGTTGACCACGTTGCGGATCCGCTTGCCGGTGTGGCCGGTCCACTCCCCGGAGCGCACCCGGTTCGCGAAGTCGGCCATCTTGTCGAGCACCGCGTGCACGCCCGGCACCACGTTCTCGCCGTCGACCTCGATCACCGCGTCCCGCGGGGCGCGCAGCGCGGTGTGCAGCACGGCCCGGTTCTCCGTGGTGTTGATCTTCTCGCCGCGGAACATGGCGTCCCGCAGCCCGAACACGTCTGTGGCGGCGGCCAGTTCGCGCAGCAGCCGCAGGGTGTCGTCGGTGACGAGGTGCTTGGAGTAGTCGACGTACAGGTCGCCGACCCGGAGGGTGTACGCGGTGCCGCGGCCGGAGTCGGCGGCGAACAGCTCGCGCAGCTGGACATCGCCCAGCTCCTCGCGATGCTTGGCCAGTGCCGTCCACTCGGGCGTCTGGTTGAGCCTGGTACGGCCGTCTGCGTTCATCTCGGGCTTCAGCCTTCTTTCCTGTCCTGCCTGCGTACCTTGCCCCGCTGCCGGTCCCAACTTAATTGATCAGCGCGTGACATCGGCTGCCGTGGCACCGTCGCCCGGCTCGACAACATCTACGTTCACGTTGAGCGCGGGTATCAGCGCGATGACGGAGAGGACGAAGAAGGCGGCTGTCAGCAGGGGCGGGGTGTTCGGCCCCCAGGCGGTGGCGACGGCCCCGCCCAGCAGGGCGCCGAGGGGCACGCCGGCGCAGGCCAGGGTGCGGAAGGCCGAGCTGACCCGGCCCAGGAGCTCGGCGGGGCTGCGCTCCTGCATCAGGGTCGTGGTGTTGACGTTCCACACCATGCCCATGAGCCCGAAGACGGCGAGCGCGCCCACGAGCACGGTCAGGCTGCGCACGGTGCCCATGACGACGAGGGCCGCGGTCTGCACCGCGCCGGCGAGCAGCACGGACCGCAGCCGGCCGAGACGCCTGACCAGCCGGCCGTTGACCACTCCCCCGGCCAGGCTGCCGAGTGTGAAGGCCGCTCCCGCCGCCGCGTATCCCGCGGGGCCCGCGCCGAGCCAGTCGGTGACGAGGACGACCAGCAGGGCGACCTGGGCGCCCATGCCGATGTTGCACAGGGCGGTCGCGGCGCACAGGCCGCGCAGGGCGCGGTCGCGCCACAGGGTGCGCAGACCTTCCACGATCTCGCGGCGCAGCGTGCTGCCCGACGGTCGCGGCGCGCGGTCGGACTCGGCGGCGGGCAGCGAGGCCACCAGCGCGGCGGCCACCAGGAACGTCACGGCGTCGGCCGCGAAGGGCACGGCGGCCCCGGCGGCCAGCAGCAGCGGCACGACGGGCCCGCCCAGCAGACCGCCCGCGATGCGCTGGCCGGTCAGCAGCCGGGCGTTGGCGCTGCCGAGGGCGTCCCGGTCGACCAGGGCGGGCAGCAGGGCCGTGGCGGCATTGTCGAAGAGGGTCTGGAGGGTGGTCAGGGCGAAGGCCAGCACGATGAGCAGGCCGATCGAGGCGTGACCGAGAGCGACGGCCACCGCGAAGGCGGCGACCAGCAGCCCACGTAACGCATCCACCCTCCACATGGCCCGCCGCTGGTCCACGCGGTCGGCGACGGCCCCGCCGAGCAGGCCGAAGACGATCCAGGGCAGATAGCCGCAGGCCGTGACGGAGGCGATGAGCAGCGGCTCGTCGGTCAGCGTGACGGCGAGCAGGGGCATCGCGGCCGTACGCAGCGCGTCACCGAAACTGGACAGCACGGCGGCGCTCCACAGCCGTCCGAACCCCCCGTGCCACGCGGGCGCGCGCACGCTTCCCACCTCGACCGTCGCCACTGTCCCCCCTCACGGTTCGCCCGATGCACAAACCGTAGAGGGCACCACTGACAATCGGTCCGCGAGAGGCGTCCGCCGGTGCGGAAAGCAGCTCCGGCCGGGCACCCGCTGGTGCCCGGCCGGTCTCGACTTCTAGATCTCGCCCCGCAGTTTGGCGAGCGCCTCGGCGAGGATCGCCTCGCCGTCCGCGTCGCTGCGGCGCTCCCGCACGTACGCCAGGTGCGTCTTGTAGGGCTCGGTGCGCGGCGGGTCCGGCGGGTTGTCCCGGTCCTGGCCGGCCGGGAATCCGCAGCGGGGACAGTCCCAGGTTTCGGGCACCTGCGCGTCGCTGGCGAAGCTCGGCTGGGTCTCGTGTCCGTTGGAGCACCAGAAGGAGATGCGCAGCCGCGGCGCGGACTCGCCGCGCTCGGCCTCGCCCATCGGCCCCGCCCCGACCCGGCTTCCCCGGATCGCGTTGCCACTTGCCACGGTCGTAACTCCCTGCGTGATGGTGCCGCGAAGCGAGTCGGCGTTCCGCTTCGCTGCGAGCGCCTCAGTCTACGTAAGGCCCAACGCGCGTCCAGTGATTGGAGTTACAACCCTCACACCTAGACGCAAGCCCCATGATA
This sequence comes from Streptomyces sp. NPDC006235, assembly GCF_040613735.1. Classification (NCBI taxonomy): domain Bacteria; kingdom Bacillati; phylum Actinomycetota; class Actinomycetes; order Kitasatosporales; family Streptomycetaceae; genus Streptomyces; species Streptomyces sp. NPDC006235. Next base: position 230,345 of record NZ_JBEXSR010000003.1, on the reverse strand, counting down.
GGCCGCGCTGTGCCGCGCGTACCGAACATGGGGCGTTACGTACGTATTGCCTGCGTACGCAGTGGCTGCGGGATGCGGGCCGGTCAGTTGTTCACCTTCATCAGGATGCCGAGCACGATGATGCACGCGAACCAGAGCAGACCGACCACGACGGTGATCCGGTCGAGGTTGCGTTCGGCGACCGAGGAGCCGCCGACGGAGGACTGCATGCCGCCACCGAACATGTCGGAGAGACCGCCGCCCTTGCCCTTGTGCATCAGCACCAGCAGCATCATCAGCAGGCTGAAGACGATCAGGGCGATCGAGAACCCCAAAACCACGGCTGGACCAACTTCCTCGGATTCGATGGACGACGCGGGGTCCAGCACAGTGCTGGACCCCGCAAGGGTACGACGGATCGCGTCTACCGCATACTCACTGGTCGCGGAACCGCACGATCTTGACGAACTCGTCGGCGTCCAGCGAGGCGCCGCCGACCAGGGCGCCGTCGATGTCGGCCTGCGCCATGATCTCGGCGACGTTGCCCGACTTCACGGAGCCGCCGTACTGGATGCGGACCTTGTCGGCCACGTCCTGCGAGTACAGCTCGGCGATCTTGCCGCGGATCGCCGCGCAGACCTCCTGGGCGTCCTCGGCGCCGCAGACCTTGCCGGTGCCGATGGCCCAGACGGGCTCGTAGGCGATCACGACGGTCTCGGCCTGCTCGGCGGGGAGATCCTTCAGACCGCCCTCGACCTGGGCGAGGGTGTGGGAGACGTGGTTACCCGCCTCGCGGACCTCCAGCTCCTCGCCGACGCACAGGATGGGGGTCAGGCCGTGCTTGTAGGCGGCCTTGACCTTGGCGTTCACCAGCTCGTCGGTCTCGGCGTGGTACTGGCGGCGCTCGCTGTGGCCGATGGCGACGAACGTGCACTTCAGCTTGGCCAGCATGGGGCCGGAGATCTCGCCGGTGTAGGCACCGCCGTCGTGTGCCGAGATGTCCTGGGCGCCGTACTTGATCTTGAGCTTGTCGCCGTCGACCAGGGTCTGTACGGAGCGCAGGTCGGTGAAGGGCGGCAGGACGGCGACCTCGACGGCCTCGTAGTCCTTGTCGGCCAGGGCGAAGGCGAGTTTCTGGACGTGGGCGATGGCCTCGAGGTGGTTGAGGTTCATCTTCCAGTTGCCCGCCATCAGCGGCGTGCGCGTACTCATAAGGGGTCAGTCCTCCAGTGCGGCGAGGCCGGGGAGCGTCTTGCCCTCGAGGTATTCGAGGGAGGCGCCGCCACCGGTCGAGATGTGGCCGAATGCCGTCTCGTCGAAGCCGAGGGTGCGCACTGCGGCGGCGGAGTCTCCGCCGCCGACCACGGTGAAGCCCTTGGATTCGACGAGGGCCTGGGCGACCGCCTTGGTGCCCTCGGCGTAGTCGGGGTGCTCGAAGACGCCCATGGGTCCGTTCCAGAAGACGGTGGCGGCGTCGGCGAGCTTGGACGCGTACAGCTTGCGGGTCTCGGGCCCGATGTCGAGGCCCATCTGGTCGGCCGGGATGGCGTCCGCGGCGACGGTCGTGGGGTGGGCGGGAGCCTTGGTCTTCAGGTCCGGGAACTCGGTGGCGCTCAGCGCGTCGACGGGCACGACCAGCTCGACGCCGGTCTTCTCGGCCCGCTCGACGTACTCCTGGACGGCCGCGATCTGGTCCTCCTGGAGGAGGGAACCGCCGACCTCGTAGCCCTTGGCCTTGAGGAAGGTGTAGGCCATGCCGCCACCGATGAGGATGCGGTCGGCCTTGCCGAGCAGCTGGTCGATGACGGCGAGCTTGTCGGAGACCTTGGCGCCGCCGAGGGCGACGACGTAGGGCCGCTGGAGGTCCTCCGTCAGCTTCTTCAGGACGGCGACCTCCTTGGCGATGAGGTAGCCGGCCGCGTGCGGCAGCCGGGCCGGGAGGTCGTAGACGGAGGCGTGCTTGCGGTGCACGGCGCCGAAGCCGTCGCCGACGTAGAGGTCAGCGAGGGCGGCGAGCTGGTCGGCGAAGGCGCCGCGCTCGGCGTCGTCCTTGCTGGTCTCCCCGGCGTTGAAGCGCAGGTTCTCGACGACCGCGACCTGGCCGTCGGTGAGGGCGGCGACGGTGGCCCGGGCCGACTCGCCGACCGTGTCGGTGGCGAACGGGACGTCCGTGCCGAGGAGTTCACCGAGGCGCGCGGCGGCCGGGGCGAGGGAGAAGGCCGGGTCCGGGGCGCCCTTGGGGCGGCCCAGGTGCGAGGCGACGACCACCCGGGCACCCGCGTCGGCGAGGGCCTTGACCGTGGGCACCACGGCGCGGATCCGGCCGTCGTCGGTGATGGTCGTACCGTCCAGCGGCACGTTCAGGTCGGCGCGGACGAAGACCCGCTTGCCGGATACCCCTTCGGAGAGGAGTTCGTCGATCGTCTTCATGAGGGGACTCCTGGAAGAGCTCGTGATCGCTCGAAAGCGCTCGTGATCGAACAGCTCTGATCTGTACGTGAGTCAGGGCTCGGACAGCGCATTCTCGCGCTGCCCGAGCCCTGTTCTCACATGGACGTGCCTGCTCTGTTGATCAGAGCTGGTTGCCGACGAAGACCGTCAGGTCGACGAGGCGGTTGGAGTAGCCCCACTCGTTGTCGTACCAGCCGATGACCTTCACGTTCTTGCCCTCCTGGACCATGGTCAGGGAGGAGTCGAAGGTGCAGGACGCCGGGGCGTTGACGATGTCGGACGAGACGATCGGGTCCTCCGTGTACTCGAGGATGCCCTTCAGCTCGCCCTCGGCCGCCTTCTGGAAGGCGGCGTTGACCTCTTCCTTGGTGACCTCGCGGCCGAGCTCGAGGACCAGGTCGGTGACCGAACCGGTCGGGACCGGGACGCGCATGGCCATGCCGTCCAGCTTGCCCTTGAGCTGCGGGAGGACCAGCGCGGTGGCCTTGGCGGCACCCGTGGTGGTCGGGATGATGTTCTCGGCGGCGGCACGGGCGCGGCGCAGATCCTTGTGCGGGAAGTCCAGGATGCGCTGGTCGTTCGTGTACGCGTGCACCGTCGTCATCAGGCCCTTGACGATGCCGAAGTTCTCGTCGAGAACCTTGGCCATCGGCGCCACACAGTTGGTGGTGCAGGAGGCGTTGGAGATGACGTGGTGGTTCGCCGGGTCGTAGCTGTCCTGGTTGACGCCCATCACGATGGTGACGTCCTCGTCCTTGGCCGGAGCCGAGATGAGGACCTTCTTGGCGCCGCCGGCGATGTGCTTCTCGGCGTCGGCCTTCTTGGTGAAGATGCCGGTCGACTCGATGACGATGTCGACGCCCAGCTCGCCCCACGGGATGTCGGCGGGGTTGCGCTCGGCGAGGACCTTGATGGTCTTGTCGCCGACGGTGATGGTGTCCTCGGTGTGCGAGACCTCCTGCTTGAGGCGGCCGAGGATGGTGTCGTACTTCAGCAGGTGAGCGGTGGTCGCGGTGTCACCCAGGTCGTTGACAGCCACGATCTCGATGTCTGCACCCTGCTCCAGCAGCGCGCGGAAGTAGTTACGACCGATGCGGCCGAAGCCGTTGATGCCTACGCGGATCGTCACGAACCGATCTCCTCGTTGGTACGCCGGCCATGAAGAGCCGGCGAGCTCTGTTTGGGATGTCCCCGACCGCCTACGACCCTACCTCCCTGAGGCTGCGGTGGTGACATCCAGATGCCCCATACACGGCAGGGCGGTCCGTACCGGCCAGTAGGGGTACGGACCGCCCGCCACCGAGAGCGAGATCACTCGATTTCGCTACCCGGTGTGGTGCCTGTTGACGGAGAGTTCCCAGCGCCTGTGGGGTCACACGTCCGGATCACACGTCGAGGGAGGTGAGCGCCTTCCTCATCAGTGCCGCCCGGTCGGCCGCGGTGGCGACGTGCTCCAGGCCGAAGCCGAGCAGCACGGTGTCGTCCGTGGTGACCGCGCCGTATGTCTGGAACAGGGCCCCGGTGCGGGTCCAGTCCTTCAGGACGGCCGGGCTGCCCGCGGGCGGTCCGGCCGCCTTCCAGGCGCCGAGCGAGGTCTCGAAGCCCTCGGTCTCCTTCGCCGTGCCGCCGACGACGAGCGAGGCGTCGTCGGCGAGGACGCCGTGTCCGCCGGTGCCCGGGTCGGTGACGTAGCTGATCGAGACCTCGACCGTCTTGCCGGCGTACGCGCTCAGGTCGAATTCCACCTGCCGCCAGCCGCCGGAGGAACCGGTGAGACTGTTCCACGACCCGGTGCTGCCGGTCGCGGTGCAACCGTCGTCCGACAGGGTCAGGTAGTGCTTCAGCCAGGGGTGCTCACGGACGTAGAAGCCGCCCCCGCACTCGGCCGGAACGGCGGCCTTGGTGGCGCCGCCCGTCTCGGGCAGGGTGGTCCAGTCGTCGGCGCCCGCGGTGTGGGCCTCGATCAGGACGTTGTCGTAGCCGGGCTCGGTGTCCCACATCAGCTGGGTGCGCAGGGTGGGCTTGTCGGCCGCGGCGACACCGGCGAGGTCCACGGTACGGGTGAGGCGCTTGTAGGCGTTGTCGGTGTGGACGGCGGCGGCCATCGAGGAGCCCGCGTACGGGCCGTACGGGTTGACCGCGCCGGCGAACTGTCCGGCGCCCTTGCTCGCGAACTGCGGGAACTCGTCGGCGGGCAGTTCGTCGGAGGTGACGCCGTAGCGGCCCGCCTTGTCCAAGGGGTTGCCGGGCGCGGCGGCGAGCGGGCCCGTGAAGCCACCCAGCTCGCCGGAGCCGGTGAAGCCGGTGGCTCCGTCGGCCGAGGTACGGCTGTAGGCGCCCAGGTAGTACTGGCTGAAGTCGTTCGACAGGGTGCCGCCCCCGAGGTCGACGCTGCCGCCGGCCTGCTCGCCGGCCTCGATCAGCCTGCCGCCCTCGTTGAGGAAGGCGCGCAGCTGTAGCTGGGTGGCGTTGCCGGGGGCACTCGCCCCTGTGTAGTGGACGACGGTGTCGAAGTGGCTCAGCACGCCCAGCGCGTCCGGTGCGCCGCGCTCGGCGACGTCCCAGACGAGCGCCTTGCGGCCGTTGGCCTTGAGCGCGTCAACGTACTTCTGTGCCTGCGTGGCGGCCGCGCCCTCCTCGGCTACGACGAGGGTGTCCGCCCTGGGCCGTTCGGCGACGGTGTAGGTGAAGCGCTTGCTGGAGACCTTCTTGCCGTTCCTCGTCTCCGCGGTGAACCAGACCTCGACCTTGTCGCCGGGGTCGCCGTCCCTGACCTTCGCCCGGTACTCGTCGAAGTAGAGGTTGTCCTCACCGCCGTAGGTCTCGCCGCCCTTCCAGGGCTTGAGGGCCATGTCCTCGGTGCGGCCGCCGTTGACGCGGTACTTCAGCTCCTTGTCGCGCAGCGACTTGCGTGCGACGACGGAGACCTCCTGGTCGGCGCCGCGGGAGTACGACACCGGGAACGCGGCCGGGGTGAAGTCGGCGGCGCTCAGCCCGACCGACGAGGACGGCCGGTCGGGGTGGGAGGCGGACTCGGCGACGGAGAGCGCGAACGGGACGTTCTTGGCGAACTCCTGCTGGATCAGCTTCTCGTCGTCCGGGAAGGTGAAGATCGACCGGCAGTCGGACGCCTTCCACTCGTCGTCCGGGTCGGCGTTGGAGGCCGTCTGACAGGTCGACATCTCCGGGGTGAACATCGCCAGGCCGTTGACGTTCGCCGCGTGGCCGTCGGCCTCGCCGTTGGTGGTGTACAGCTCGGAGGAGACCTGCGGGTGGTAGCCGGGGATCGCGGGGTTCTCGGGCGTACCGGCGAGCGCTTCGTACACGACGTCGTCCGGGGTGTGCGTGGCCACCTGCCAGCCGACCCCGTAGAGGATGAGTTCGGCGGCGGAGTGGTAGTTGATGCCGTACGTGAAGCCGATCCGCTTCTGGAAGGCGTCCAGGGCCTTGGTCTCCGGTTCCGAGTTGGGTCCGGCGCCGCGGTAGGTCTCACTGGCGGGGTTGGGGGACGAGCCCTCGTTGTCGTAGCCCCACTTGTAGGCGAAGTTGCGGTTGAGGTCGACGCCGTCGCCGGTGCCGATGACGCCGTCGCCGTTGACGTCCCGCAGGTTCTTGCGCCACAGGCGGTTGGCGTCACCGCTGTGGGTGTGGTCGTAGCCGTCGGGGTTGGCCGAGATGACGAACCACAGTTCGGTGGAGTCGACGATCTTCTTGACGCGCCGGTCCTTCTTGTAGTTGTCCAGGTAGTGGTGCATCAGGCGCCGGGTCATCTCCGGCGTGATCCACTCACGCGCGTGCTGGTTGGACAGGTAGAGGACCGAGGGCTTGGAGCCGTCCTTCGTCTTCTTCGCGCCCTTGGTGAGCTTCAGCGCGAGGATGTCCTGGCCCCTGACCGTCTTGCCGATGGAGACGACCTTGGTGAGGCCGGGGTTGTCCTGCGCGGCCTCGAGGATCTCCTCCTTGATGCCGCCCTTGCCGCTGTACGGGCGGAACACGCCCTCGGCGGCGTTCTCCACGCGGGCTTCCGCCTTGGTGGAGAGGTCGTGCTCGGTGAGGTCGACGCCCTGCTTCGCCAGCTTCTTCGCCTGCTGGTCGGTCAGGATGACCTCGATGGTGGCGGTTCCCTTCTCCGGCACCTGCTCACTGAGTTCGTGGCCGTCCTGGCCGGCCGCGAGCAGCAGGGGTACCTGCTCGTGGGTGACGTCGGCGCGGAAGACCTTGACTTCGTCCGGGTCGGACGGGGGTGAACTGTCAGGTTGTGCCTGGGCGATGGGTGCGATGCTCGCTCCGCCGATCAGGAGCGCGCCGACAGCGAGGATCGATCTCGCTCTTCGTCTCATGAACCCCCCTAGCGTGGGTTCGCCACAGCAGCGAACAGATGCCAGGCTCATGACAGTCCATGATCGAGTCAAGAGTGCCCGAGCGACACGCGAAAGCCGGTGCCGACCACCCAAGTGGCGGTCGCACCGGCTTCTTGACGGACTGTGGGATCAGCCTACGAGATTGTCGGCGAGTTCCTCGGAGAGGTTGGCCTCCGTGCCCGGGATACCCAGGTCGGAGGCGCGCTTGTCGGCCATGGCCAGCAGCCGGCGGATCCGGCCGGCGACGGCGTCCTTGGTCAGCGGCGGGTCGGCGAGCGCGCCCAGCTCCTCCAGGGAAGCCTGCTTGTGCTCCATGCGCAGCCGGCCGGCCGCTGCGAGGTGCTCGGGCACGTCCTCGCCGAGGATCTCCAGCGCCCGCTGCACACGGGCGCCGGCGGCGACGGCCGCGCGGGCCGAGCGGCGCAGATTGGCGTCGTCGAAGTTGGCGAGCCGATTCGCCGTGGCCCGCACCTCGCGGCGCATCCGGCGCTCCTCCCAGGCCAGCACCGACTCGTGGGCGCCCAGGCGCGTGAGCAGGGCGCCGATCGCGTCGCCGTCGCGGACGACCACCCGGTCCACGCCGCGCACCTCGCGGGCCTTGGCGGGGATCTGGAGGCGCCGGGCGGCGCCGACAAGGGCGAGCGCGGCCTCGGGGCCGGGGCAGGTCACCTCCAGGGAGCAGGAGCGGCCGGGCTCGGTGAGCGAGCCGTGCGCCAGGAAGGCGCCCCGCCAGGCGGCCTCGGCGTCGCAGGTGGCCCCCGAGACCACCTGCGGGGGCAGGCCGCGGATCGGGCGGCCCCGCCCGTCGACCAGGCCGGTCTGGCGGGCCAGCTGGTCACCGCCCGCGACGACACGCACCACGTAGCGCGAGCCGCGGCGCAGTCCGCCCGGGGCCATCACGATCAGCTCCGAGCTGTGGCCGAAGATCTCCAGGATGTCCCGCTTGAGGCGGCGGGCCGCCATCGCAGTGTCCAGCTCCGCCTCGATCACAATCCGACCGCTCACCAGGTGAAGGCCGCCGGCGAACCGCAGAATGGCGGAGACCTCCGCCTTTCTGCAGCAGGTCCGGGTGACGGGGAGCCGGGAGATCTCGTCCTTCACCGCTGCCGTCATCGCCATGGGCCGATCCTTCCATGCATCCGAAAAATACGGTCGTACGCGGCGGCCAACAGCTCCGGGTCATGCCTCGGGGTCCCGTCGGGCCGGGCCACCGGCGCCAGCTCGACGGCGGCCCCGAACCGCTTGGCGGCATCGGTGAGGGAGTCGCGGTCGGGCACGGCGGCCTCGTCGGCCAGCACCACGTCCAGGGCGAGTTTAGGGGCGTGTCGTCCCAAAACCTCCAAATGACGCTGCGGAGAGAAGCCCTCGGTTTCTCCGGGCTGCGGGGCGAGGTTCAGGGAGAGTACCCGGCGGGCCTTCGTCTGCGTGAGCGCGTCCAGCAGCTCGGGCACGAGCAGATGCGGGATGACCGAGGAGAACCAGGAGCCGGGGCCGAGCACCACCCAGTCCGCGTCCAGGACGGCCTGGACCGCCTCGGGGACGGCCGGCGGGTCGTGCGGCACGACCTGCACGGACTGCACCTCGCCCGGGGTCAGGGCGACGGTGGCCTGGCCGCGGACCGTGTCCACCTCGTCCGGGCGGGCCGGGTCGTGGCCCTTGACCAGGGCCTGGAGCTCCAGCGGGACGGCGGACATGGGCAGCACGCGGCCCTGCGCGCCGAGCAGCCGTCCGACCAGGTCGAGGGCCTGGACGTGGTCGCCCAGTTGTTCCCACAGGGCGACGATCAGCAGGTTTCCGACCGCGTGTTCGTGCAGGTCGCCCTTGGACTGGAAGCGGTGCTGGATGACACGCGCCCAGGTCTGGCCCCAGTCGTCGTCACCGCACAGGGCGGCCAGTGCCTTGCGCAGGTCGCCGGGCGGCAGCACGCCCAGCTCGTCGCGCAGCCGGCCGCTGGAGCCGCCGTCGTCGGCCACGGTGACGACGGCGGTGAGGTCGCCGGTGATCCGGCGCAGCGCGGCGAGCGAGGCGGACAGGCCCATGCCGCCGCCGAGGGCGACGACCTTGGGCTGGGTGCCCCGGCGGCGGGGTCTGCCGCCGCGGGCCTCGGCGGGCCGGCCGCCCCTTGAGTCGGTGCTGCCGTCGGGCACCACCCGGCGCAGCCGGCTCAGCCGCGGAGTACGTCGTGTCATTCGCGTCCCATGTCCCGGTGTACGACCACCGTCTCCACGCCCTCGGCGGCGAGCCGGGCGGCGAGCTTCTCCGACATGGCGACCGAGCGGTGCTTGCCGCCCGTGCAGCCCACGGCGATGGTCACGTAGCGCTTGCCCTCACGGCGGTAGCCGGTGGCGACGAGCTGGAGGAGCTCCGTGTACCGGTCGAGGAACTCCTTGGCGCCGGGCTGGTTGAAGACGTAACCCGACACCTCCTCGTTGAGGCCCGTGTACGGGCGCAGCTCCGGCACCCAGTGCGGGTTCGGCAGGAAGCGGCAGTCGACGACCAGGTCGGCGTCGACCGGCAGCCCGTACTTGTAGCCGAAGGACATGACCGTGGCCCTCAGCTCCGGCTCTTCCTCGCCGGCGAACTGGGCGTCCATCTTGGCGCGCAGCTCGTGCACGTTGAGGCTGGAGGTGTCGATCACCAGGTCGGCGTCGCCGCGCAGCTCGCGCAGCAGCTCGCGCTCGGCGGCGATGCCGTCGACGATCCGGCCGTCGCCCTGGAGGGGGTGCGGGCGGCGCACCGACTCGAAGCGGCGCACCAGGGCCTCGTCGGAGGACTCCAGGAAGACGATCCTCCGGGTGACGTTCTTCGCCTCCAGGTCGGCCAGCGACTCGCGGAGGTTGTCGAAGAAGCGGCGGCCGCGGACGTCGACGACGACGGCGATCCGGGCCACGTTGCCCTGGGAGCGGGCGCCGAGTTCCACCATGGTGGGGATCAGCGCGGGCGGCAGGTTGTCGACGACGAACCAGCCGAGGTCCTCCAGACACTTCGCGGCCGTCGAGCGGCCGGCCCCGGACATGCCGGAGATGATCACCAGCTCGGGGATGGCCGCGTCCGGGACCGGGGCCTTGTCGTTGGGCGTGCCCGTACTCACCTGTGCTCCGTCTCCGGTTTGCTCTTCTTGCCCGTCGTGCTCGTTCACATTCATGTCTCCTGCCCCCGTCGCTCGTCCGGGGCGCCCGTCCGTACGGGCTCCCCGCTGGAACCCATGGTGCCGGGTTCCTCCTCCATGATCTCTCCAGTCGCCGTGTTGACGGCGGGTGCGGCCGGGGCCGCCTGGGCGAGGGCCACCGCGATGGTCTCGGCGGTCTTGCGGCCTATACCGGGAACCTCGCAGATCTGGTCGATGGTGGCGGATCGCAGTTTCTTCAACGAGCCGAAGTGCTTCAGGAGTGCCTGCTTGCGCGTGTCCCCAAGTCCGGGGACGTCGTCCAGGGGGCTGGACCGGAAGCGCTTGGACCGTTTGGCGCGCTGGTAGCTGATCGCGAAGCGGTGGGCCTCGTCACGGACCCGCTGGAGCAGGTACAGGCCCTCGCTGGTGCGGGGCAGGACCACCGGGTCGTCGTCACCGGGCAGCCAGACCTCCTCCAGACGCTTGGCGAGGCCGCACACGGCGATGTCGTCGATCCCGAGGTCGTCCAGGGCCCGCTGGGCGGCCGCTACCTGGGGGGCGCCGCCGTCGACGACCACGAGCTGCGGCGGGTAGGCGAACTTCTTGGGGCGGCCGTCGTCCTCGGTGAGGGTGTTCGGCGCGCCGGCGAGGTCCGGGCCGGCGAGGGTGCCTTCGCGCTCCTGGGCGTCCTGGCCGTCCTCACCGTCGGTCCACTCGCCCGTCTTCTCCTTCTCGGCGAGGTAGCGGCGGAAACGGCGGGTGATCACCTCGTGCATGGAGCGGACGTCGTCCTGTCCGGCGAAGCCCTTGATCTGGAAGCGCCGGTACTCGCTCTTGCGGGCCAGGCCGTCCTCGAAGACGACCATGGAGGCCACCACGTCGTCGCCCTGGAGGTGGGAGATGTCGTAGCACTCGATCCGCAGCGGGGCGCTGTCCAGGTCGAGGGCGTCGGAGATCTCCTCCAGGGCACGCGAGCGCGTGGTCAGGTCGGAGGCGCGCTTGGTCTTGTGCAGCACGAGCGCCTGCTGGGCGTTGCGCTGCACCGTCTCCATGAGGGCCTTCTTGTCGCCGCGCTGCGGGACGCGCAGGGACACGCCCGAGCCGCGCCGCCCGGCGAGCCACTCCTGGACGGGCTCCACGGGGTCGGGCAGCGCGGGGACGAGGACTTCCTTGGGCACGGCGTCGCCCGTCTCCTCGCCGTACAGCTGCTGGAGCGCGTGCTCCACGAGGGCGCCGGTGGTGATCTCCTCCACCTTGTCCGTGACCCAGCCGCGCTGGCCGCGCACGCGTCCGCCGCGCACGTGGAAGATCTGGACGGCCGCCTCCAGCTCGTCCTCGGCGACCGCGATCAGGTCCGCGTCGGTCGCGTCGGCGAGCACGACCGCGTTCTTCTCCATGGCCTTCTTCAGGGCCTCGATGTCGTCGCGCAGCCGGGCCGCCCGCTCGTACTCCATCTCCTCGGCCGCCTCGGCCATCTGCTTCTCCAGGCGGCGGATGTACGTGGCCGTCCGGCCGGTCATGAAGTCGCAGAACTCGTCGGCCAGTTCGCGGTGTTCCTCGGCGGAGACCCGGTCCACGCAGGGGGCGGAGCACTTGCCGATGTAGCCGAGGAGGCAGGGGCGGCCCGTACGGGCGGCGTTCTTGAAGACGCCGGCCGAGCAGGTGCGCACGGGGAAGACGCGCAGCAGGAGGTCGACCGTGTCGCGGATCGCCCACGCGTGCGCGTACGGCCCGAAGTAGCGCACACCCTTCTTCTTGTGACCGCGCATCACCTGCACGCGCGGGTACTCCTCGTTCATCGTCACCGCGAGGTACGGGTAGCTCTTGTCGTCGCGGTACTTGACGTTGAACCGGGGGTCGTACTCCTTGATCCACGAGTACTCCAGCTGGAGCGCCTCGACCTCCGTGGACACCACCGTCCATTCCACGGACGCGGCCGTGGTGACCATGGAGCGGGTGCGCGGGTGCAGGCCCGCCAGGTCCTGGAAGTAGTTCGCCAGGCGCTGGCGCAGGCTCTTCGCCTTGCCGACGTAGATCACCCGGCGGTGCTCGTCACGGAACCTGTAGACCCCCGGCGAGTCGGGGATCTCACCCGGTTTGGGGCGGTAGCTGGAGGGGTCGGCCATGTCTCACACCCTACTGGCGAGCACCGACAGTCCGGCGGGGCGGCGGGGCACGATCACGGCCTCGGCGAGGGGCAGTTTCCAACGGCATGCTCCGTCCGGGGTTACGGCACACCGGGAGCGGGAATGCAGGCTTCCCACGGGACACGGCGCCGTCCGGCGGACGGAGGCCGTGCCGGTGCGGGCACAGGTTGTCGGTGCGGACCGGCCGTTTCGGTGCGAAACGGGCGGGCCATGGGTCGGAGGGCTGCGCAGATGAAGCGGATGCGGATCGAGAAGACCCGACGGGCCGTCCGTGCCCGTCGGTACGCGGACGAACGGTTCGCGCTGCACGACGCCCTCGACCCGCGCGACCCCGACATAGTGCGGGCCAAGCGCCTGGCCGTCGAGGAACGGGGCGGCAGCGACCGTTCCTGAGCCGGACGCCAGAGAGGCCTGATACGCCGGCCTCGGCGGAGGCCGGTGACGCCGCCAGCAGAGACCGCCCGGGGCACCACGCCCCGGGCGGTCGCATGTCCGGACGGCGGGCCTGGCCGGGAGTACGTCACTGTCCGGCATCAAGTGTTGTCGGGACCAGGTCAACACGCTTCAATGCGGGGGAACTCGGGACCCCTGAACGACGGCGTACGGATGTGAAGACCTCCCCGCGCCGGCGGGACGGCCCCGGGCGGCCCGCGCGAACGGTCTGACCAGCCGTCGCCGACTCACAGAGAGGCCCCTGCATGCCGCACGCCCCACAGCACGCGGACGCCGCCACCGCGGAACTGGACTCGGTTCTGCGCGGCGGCCCCTTCCACGTCGCCCTGCGTGCCGCGATCGCCGCCCGCGGCCTGCCGCTGCAACGCGTGCAGCACCACCTCTCCCGCCACGGGGTGAAGGTCGGCGTCACCAGCCTGAGTTACTGGCAGCAGGGGGCCAGGCGCCCGCAGCGCCCCGAGTCGCTGCGGGCCGTGCGCGCGCTGGAGGAGATCCTGGAGCTTCCCGAGGAATCACTGATCCGGCTGCTCGCCGAGCCCGGCGAAGGCTCGTCCGGGCAGCGGTCCGCGGCCCGTTCCTACCGCTCTCTCGTGGAGGCCTCCGGGGTCCTGGACCAGCTGCTGGCCGAGCTGGACTGCCCGCCTGACGGCGGTCTGCACACCCTCGGACACCACGAGCGGCTGCGGATCGGGGCGCGGCGCGAGCTGGCCGAGCGGGAGTCGCACCACATCGTGCGCGCCCACCGGGACGGCGTCGACCGCTTCGTGGCCGTCCACCACGGCGACCGGGGAGCCGCACCGGAGCGCATGAGGGTGCACGCACTGGAGAACTGCCGTACGGGACGCGTCCGTTGGCACCGTGACACGGGCGTGCTCGCGGCCGAACTGCTCTTCGACACCCGGCTGCGGGCCGGTGACACGTTCCTGTTCCGCTACGGCGTGGAGGACGGCACGGCGGGCGTGTCGTACGAGTACCTCCGCGGTTTCGACTCTCCCGGCGGCCAGTACGCGCTCCAGGTGTGCTTCGACGCGGCCGCCCTCCCGGTGCGCTGTCACCGTTTCGCGCAGCACTCGGCGGCGGCCCCGCGCACCGGCTGCCAGGACCTGGCGCTGAGCGGACGGCACCGTTCGGTGCACCTGGTCGAGCCGCGGGTGCGGACCGGGTTCCTGGGGATCGGCTGGGACTGGGAGTAGGGCACCGAGGGCGGCAGCGGTTGACCGCCCTCCGTGCCCTTCGGGTGACGTAAACGCTTGCGTAAGCGTTTACGTATGCCTCCGGATGCGATACGTTCCCGCCCGGGGACCTGACAGAGGAGGCGGGAGAAGCATGGCGACCATGGCCGATGTGGCGCGCAGTGCCGGAGTCTCCGTCGCGACCGTCTCGCACGTCCTGAACGGCACCCGGCCGGTGCTGCCGCACACCCGCCAGGCGGTCCTGGACGCCGTGGAGGAGCTCGGCTACACCACGAACACGCTGGCCCGGTCCCTGGTGACCGCCCGGACCCGGTCCATCGGGCTGGCGGTGTCGGCGATCAGCAACCCGTACTTCACGGAGATCCTCCAGGGGGTCGAGGCCGCCGCCCTGGAGCACGGCTACAGCCTTCTGATCGCCGATCCGCACGACGACCCGGAGCACGAGCGCAAGGTCGTCCAGCTGCTGCACGAGCGCCGGGTGGACGGCATGATCGTCGCGCCCTCCGCGGATCCGCGCGAACTGCTCGCCTACCTGGGGCGGCATGACGTACCGGCCGTGTTCCTCGACCGGCTCGTGGACGCCCCGGACGGCGGACCGCGCTTCGACCAGGTCTGCGCCGACAACGCCGAACCGACGTCCCGGCTGGTCACCCATCTCGCCGGTCTCGGTCACCGGCGGATCGGGCTGGTGGCGGGACGGCCGGGGCTCAGCACCACGAGCGAACGGATCACCGGCTACCGGACCGGCCTCGCGTTCGGGGGACTCCCCTACGACGAACGGCTCGTGGTCCACGGCGACTCGGAGTCGGCCGGTGCCGAACAGGCCACGGCCGCCCTGCTGTCCCTCGCCGTGCCGCCCACCGCGCTGGTCACGGGCAACAACGCCATGACCATCGGGGCGCTGCGGGCCCTGCGCGCGCACGGCCTGTCCGTGCCCGGCGACATCGCGCTGTGCTGCTTCGACGACTTCGCCTGGGCGGATCTGTTCGCGCCCCGGCTCACCGCGATCGCGCAGCCCAGCCGGGACATCGGCGCCCGGGCCGTCCGCGTGCTCCTGGAGCGTCTCGCCGAGCCGGACCGGCCCGCCCGGACCGTGCGGCTCCCCTGCACCTTCGTCCACCGCACGTCGTGCGGCTGCCTCGAGGAGCCGGGGCAGTCCCTGCGGCGCGAGCAGCCTGAGCAGTCCGCGCAGTCCGAGAAAGGAACCGTCGCATGATCGTCGTCGCCGGTGAGGCACTGATCGACCTGGTACCGCGGGGCACGGGTGCCCTGGCGGCACTCCAGCCGGCGCTCGGCGGCGGCCCGTACAACACGGCAGTGGCACTGGGCCGTCTCGGCTCGCCGGCCGCCTTCTGCTCCCGGGTGTCGTACGACGCCTTCGGGGAGGCCTTGCTGGACCGGCTGCGGGAGACCGGGGTGGACGTGTCGTCGGTGCAGCGTGGCGCCGAGCCCACGACGCTCGCCGTCGCCACGGTCGGCGCGGACGGTTCGGCGGCGTACTCCTTCTACGTCGACGGGACGGCGGACCGGCTCTTCACGGCGCCCTCCGCGCTACCGCCCGGCACCCGGGCCGTGTCCTTCGGGACCTGCTCGCTCGTGCTGGAGCCGGGGGCGAGCGCCTACGAGGAGCTGATGCGTGCGGCCGCCGCGCAGGGCGTGTTCACCGCCCTGGACCCGAACATCAGGTCCGGACTGATCCCGGACGCGGACGCCTACCGGGCGCGGTTCAAGAGCTGGCTGCCGTCGGTGTCGCTGCTGAAACTGTCCGAGGAGGACGCCCGGTGGCTCGGCGGCACGCCCCAGGAGTGGCTGGCGGCCGGCCCGGCCGCGGTCGTGATCACCCGGGGCGGCGAGGGGCTGACCGCCTACACCGCCGACGGTGAGTACGCGGTGCCGGGTGAGCGGGTGGAGGTCGTGGACACGATCGGCGCGGGCGACACGGTGAACGCGGCGCTGCTGCACGGTCTTGCGGCGCGCGACGCCCTCAGCGCCCAGGCGCTGGCCGCGCTGGGTCACGACGGCTGGGCCGGGCTGCTGGGCTTCGCGGCCCGTGCGGCGGCTATCACTTGCTCACGGGCCGGCGCGGAACCGCCGTACGCGCACGAGCTGGAGGGCTGACACCGCCCGCGATCTGCACGGACGGCGGGGAACGCGTCCCCGGCTCGTCCCCTGCGCGTCGCTCAGCCGGCCTCCCCCACGGCCCGCAGCGCGCCGGGGCGGCGGCCGTTGAGGCGGTCCAGGGCGGCGGCCGTGGCGTCGTCCGCGGGCAGGTGGACGATCACGCGCTGGCCTTCGTCGGGCAGCGCGAACGTCTCGTGCAGCAGCCGCAGCGATCCAGCCTCCGGGTGCTCGATGTGCTGGGAGCCCGCCCGCCGCGGCGTCGCGGCCAGGTCGGCGAACCGGTCGGCGAAGTCCGCCCCCGCCGTCACCGTCAGCTCGTCGGCCAGCTCGGCGACGTACGGGTCCCGCAGCGGGACCTCGTGCCGGAGCTGGGCGACCAGGTCGTCGGCCACCCGGTCCCAGTCGCGGTAGGCACTGCGGGCCCGCTCGTCGGTGAACAGGTACCGGAGCAGGTTGGGCGGATCACCGTCCAGCAGACCGAGGGGGCCGGCGAGCCGCTCGTATCCCGCGGTGTGGGCGAGGACGTCGCCGATCCAGTTGACGACCAGCGCGGGGGTCGGTTCGAGGCGGTCCAGCACGGACCGGACGGTGGGGCGGGCCGTGCGGCTGAGCGCCGGGGCCGCCGCGCAGAGCAGCGGGTCGCCGCCGTCCGCCTCCTTGGTGAGGCGGCGCAGCAGCATCCGGTCGACGAGAGACAGGTTCAGGGCGTCGGCGAGGGCACCGAGCACCTGGGCGGAGGGGTGGCGGTCGCGTCCCTGTTCCAGCCGGGTGAGGTACTCGACGCTGATGCCCGCGAGGGTGGCCAGTTCGGCCCGCCGCAGGCCCGGGGTGCGGCGGCGCGGGCCGGTGGGCAGGCCCACCTCGGCGGGGCTGACGGCTTCACGCCAGGTGCGCAGGAACGTGCCCAACTCGTTGTCGCTCACCCGCCGAACGTACCTTCCCGGCGCGCGGGAAGGGTGTCCCTGCCACTACCAGGCTCCGGCCGGTCTCCCTCACCGGCCGCGCGCCCCTCAGGGTTGAGGCCATGACGAATGACACCGCTACCACCGCTTCCGCCACCGCTCTGCCGCTGGCCCCGGGGCACTGGACCCTGGACCCGTTCCACTCCTCCGTCGGCTTCACCGTCCGTCACCTGGGCATCGCCAAGGTGCGGGGGCGCTTCGAGCGGCTGGAGGCCGACCTGTTCGTCGGGGAGCGCGTCGAGGACGTGCGGGTCTCCGCCACCGTCGATCTGGCCTCGATCGACACCGGCAACGCCGACCGGGACGCCCATGTCCGCGCCTCCGACCTGCTCGACGTCGAGAAGCGCCCGACGATGACGTACCGCTCGACGCGGGTGTCGGGTGCGGGCGAGGACTGGACGATGGAGGGTGAACTCACCATCGGCGAGGTGACCCGCCCGGTGACGCTCGCCGTGGAGTTCGGCGGGCTGGTCGATGTGCCCATGGATGGCAGCCGGCATGCCGGCTTCGAGGCGACGGGTGAGATCCGGCGCAGCGAGTTCGGGCTCGACTTCGCTCCCGGTCTGCTCGGGGAAGTGGTGAAGATCCAGCTCGACATGCAGTTCGTGGAACCGAAGAAAGCCTGATCAGCAGGCGGACGCACCGTGCCCCGGAAGGGAACTCCTTGTGGGGCACGGCGCGTGGGCGGAAGCTGTCAGCCCTTCGCCGCCCGCGTGGTCTTCTTCGCAGCGGCCTTGGTGGACTTCGCGGCTGTCTTCTTGGCGGCGGTGCTGTCGACCGTCCTGGTAGCGGTCTTCTTCGCCCTGGCCTGGGCCGGGACCGTCTTCTTCGCCGCCGTCTTGCGCGGGGCCTTCACCGACGACGCGTCGCTGATCCGGTCGGCGCCGAGGACCTCGCGCAGGAACTTGCCGGTGTGGCTGGCCGGGACCGCGGCGACCTCCTCGGGCGTGCCCTCGGCGACGACCAGGCCGCCACCGGCGCCGCCTTCGGGGCCCATGTCGACGACCCAGTCGGCGGTCTTGATCACGTCGAGGTTGTGCTCGATGACGATGACCGTGTTGCCCTTGTCGACCAGTCCGGACAGGACCGTCAGCAGCTTGCTGATGTCCTCGAAGTGCAGACCGGTGGTCGGCTCGTCCAGGACGTAGACCGTGCGGCCGGTGGAGCGGCGCTGGAGCTCGCTGGCGAGCTTGACGCGCTGGGCCTCACCACCGGACAGGGTGGTCGCGGACTGGCCGAGCCGGACGTAGCCGAGGCCGACGTCCTTGAGGGTCTTCATGTGGCGGGAGATCGCGGGGACCGCCTCGAAGAACTCCGTGGCCTCCTCGATCGGCATGTTCAGGACGTCGGCGATGGACTTGCCCTTGTAGTGGACCTCCAGGGTCTCCCGGTTGTACCGGGCGCCGTGGCAGACCTCGCACGGGACGTAGACGTCCGGGAGGAAGTTCATCTCGATCTTGATGGTGCCGTCGCCCGCACAGTTCTCGCAGCGGCCGCCCTTGACGTTGAAGGAGAAGCGGCCGGGCATGTAGCCGCGGACCTTCGCCTCGGTGGTCTCGGCGAACAGCTTGCGGATGTGGTCGAAGACGCCGGTGTACGTGGCCGGGTTGGAGCGGGGGGTGCGGCCGATGGGCGACTGGTCCACGTGCACGACCTTGTCGACGAGGTCGTCGCCGTCCACGCGCGTGTGCCGCCCGGGCACGTTCCTCGCGCCGTTCAGCTCGCGTGCGAGGTGGGTGTACAGGATGTCGTTGACCAGAGTCGACTTGCCGGAGCCGGACACGCCGGTGACGGCGGTGAACACGCCCAGCGGGAACGAGACGTCGATGTCCTGGAGGTTGTTCTCCCGGGCGCCGTGCACCGTGAGCTGCCGGGACGGGTCGACCGGGCGCCGGATCTCCGGCAGCGGGATGGCCTTCTTGCCGGACAGGTACTGACCGGTCTGCGACTCGGCGTTGGCGAGCAGCTCCTGCAGGGAACCGCTGTGCACGACCTTGCCGCCGTGCTCACCGGCGCCGGGGCCGATGTCGACGACCCAGTCGGCGGTCTTGATGGTGTCCTCGTCGTGCTCGACGACGATGAGCGTGTTGCCCATGTCGCGCAGCCGGACCAGGGTCTCGATCAGCCGGTGGTTGTCGCGCTGGTGCAGGCCGATGGACGGCTCGTCGAGGACGTACAGCACGCCGACGAGGCCGGAGCCGATCTGCGTGGCCAGGCGGATGCGCTGGGCCTCGCCGCCGGACAGCGTGCCGGCCGCGCGGTTCAGGGAGAGGTAGTCCAGGCCGACGTCGACGAGGAACCGCAGCCGCTCGTTGACCTCCTTCAGGACGCGCTCGGCGATCTTCTTGTCGCGGGCGCTGAGCTTCAGCTCCCTCAGGAAGTCCGCGCAGTCGCTGATCGACATCGCGGAGACCTCCGCGATGGACTTGCCCATGATCGTGACCGCGAGGACGATCGGCTTCAGGCGCGTGCCCTCACAGGTCGGGCAGGGCACCTCGCGCATGTAGCCTTCGAAACGCTCACGGCTGGCGTCGCTCTCGGCCTCGCTGTGCCGGCGCTTGACGAACGGGACGGCGCCCTCGAAGGCCGTGGTGTACCGGCGCTCGCGCCCGTAGCGGTTGCGGTAGCGCACCTCGACCTGGGTCTTGTGGCCGTGGAGCAGGGCCTTCTTGGCACGCTGCGGGAGGCCCGCGAAGGGGATGTCCGTCCTGAAGCCCAGGGCGTCTGCGAGTGCGCCGATCAGCCGGCCGAAGTAGTCCTTGGTGTGGCCGTGCGACCAGGGGTGGATGGCACCCTCGTCGAGGCTCTTGTCCGGGTCGGGGACGATCAGCTCGGCGTCGACCTCCATGCGCGTGCCGATGCCGGAGCAGTCCGGGCAGGCGCCGAAGGGCGAGTTGAAGGAGAAGGAGCGAGGCTCCAGCTCCTCGAAGGACAGGTCGTCGTACGCGCAGTACAGGTGCTCCGAGTACATGCGCTCGCGCTCGGGGTCGTCCTCGGGGAGGTCGACGAAGTCGAGCACGACCATGCCGCCGGACAGGCCGAGGGCGGTCTCGACGGAGTCGGTGAGACGGCGCTTGGCGCTGTCCTTCACCGTGAGGCGGTCGACGACCACCTCGATGGTGTGCTTCTCCTGCTTCTTCAGCGTGGGCGGGTTGGACAGCTGGATGGTCTCGCCGTCCACCCGCGCGCGGGAGTAGCCCTTGGTCTGGAGGTCGGCGAAGAGGTCGACGAACTCGCCCTTGCGCTCGCGCACCAGCGGCGACAGCACCTGGAAGCGGCTGCCCTCCGGCAGCTCCAAGACCTTGTCGACGATGGCCTGCGGCGACTGGCGCGAGATCGGGCGGCCGCACTCGGGGCAGTGCGGCTTGCCGATGCGCGCGAAGAGCAGGCGCAGGTAGTCGTAGACCTCGGTGATGGTGCCGACCGTGGAGCGCGGGTTGCGCGAGGTCGACTTCTGGTCGATGGAGACGGCCGGGGACAGGCCCTCGATGAAGTCGACGTCCGGCTTGTCCATCTGGCCGAGGAACTGCCGGGCGTACGAGGAGAGCGACTCCACGTAGCGCCGCTGCCCCTCCGCGAAGATGGTGTCGAAGGCCAGCGAGGACTTGCCCGACCCCGACAGGCCCGTGAAGACGATGAGCGAGTCGCGCGGGAGGTCGAGCGAGACGTTCTTGAGATTGTGCTCGCGCGCTCCACGAACGATGAGACGGTCGGCCACGCCGGTCCGCACCTTTCTTGAGAGAAGTGACAGGGGCGGGGCCCCCGTGCTTTCTCAGACTAGGGGGAGCCACTGACAACGCCGGGCGGATTCACGGGTTGCCAACAAACCCCGGCTTTCCAGCATGCCCGACGTCACGTCCGACCATATAGCACGCGCATTCGATTACCGGCACTCCTTCACCACCTTCACCCGAAGGTGTGGCGGAGCTAGGGTCAGCACCATGATTGATCACGGTCATGACCTGGCATCTGTACGAGCCGCTACGGAACGGCTGCTCATCGCAGTCGGCAAACTGGACAACGCCTCTGTGACGCAGCCGTCACGGCTGCCCGGCTGGACCCGGGGCCACGTGCTGGCCCACCTCGCCCGCAACGCGGACGCCCTCGTGAACGTCCTCGAAGGCCGCCCCATGTACGTCTCCGGCGAGGCCCGGGACGCCGACATCGAGCGGGACGCCCCGCGCCCTGTCGACGTCCACCTCGCCGACCTGCGCGAGAGCGCGGCCCGGTTCCAGGAGGCCGGGGACGCTCCCGCCGACTGGTCGCGCACGGTGGAGTTGCGGGGCGGAGTCACGGACTCGGCGTCACGGGTGCCGTTCCGGCGGTGGGTGGAGGTGGAGCTGCACCATGTGGACCTGGGGATCGGGTACGAGCTGGAGGATCTGCCGGCGGACTTCACGGAGCGGGAGATCGCCTTCCTCGCCGACCGGTTCG
Source organism: Streptomyces sp. NPDC006235 (assembly GCF_040613735.1). Taxonomy (NCBI): domain Bacteria; kingdom Bacillati; phylum Actinomycetota; class Actinomycetes; order Kitasatosporales; family Streptomycetaceae; genus Streptomyces; species Streptomyces sp. NPDC006235. The sequence goes on along the minus strand of NZ_JBEXSR010000003.1, from coordinate 209,135 downwards.
CCGGGCATCCCGACGTACCGCCCACGCGCCTCACGGACGGCACGCGCGCGTGGAGCACGGGACGGGAGGCGGACGACGGGCCCGAGGTGACCGTCACCGGTGCCCCGGCGGACCTGCTGGGCTGGCTCGCCGGCCGCCGCACCGGGGCCGCGCTGACGGTGGACGGCGGAGCGCTCCCTGCGCTGCCCCCGTTGTAGGACCCGGGCCGCTCCCCCGCTATAGGCTGACGCTCATGACGTACAGCGGACAGGTGACGGTCGGTGGACCTGCCGACGTGCACGAGCTCAAGGACCTGATGATCACCAAGATCGCGGTCGGTCCGATGAACAACAACGCCTATCTGCTGCGCTGCCGGGCCACGGACGAGCAGCTGCTGATCGACGCCGCGAACGAGGCGCAGACGCTGCTCGGCATGATCGGTGACGACGGCATCGCGTCCGTCGTCACCACCCACCGGCACGGCGACCACTGGCAGGCGCTCGCGGAGGTCGTGGCGGCCACGGGCGCGCGCACGTACGCGGGCCGGGACGACGCCGAGGGCATCCCGGTGCCGACCGACGTGCTGGTCGACGACGGCGACACCATCCGGGTGGGGCGCGTGGAGCTCACCGCGCGCCACCTGGTCGGGCACACGCCCGGTTCGATCGCCCTCGTCTACGACGACCCTCACGGGCATCCCCATGTGTTCACCGGGGACTGCCTCTTCCCCGGCGGTGTGGGCAACACCCACAAGGATCCCAAGGCGTTCGCCAGCCTCATCCACGATGTGGAGACGAAGATCTTCGACGTCCTCCCGGACGAGACGTGGGTCTACCCGGGGCACGGCAACGACACCTCGCTGGGCGCGGAACGTCCGCAGCTGCCGGAGTGGCACGCGCGCGGGTGGTGAGGGACCGCGTGGGGCGCACGAAACTGTGGAGCAGTTGGCCGCGCACGCGCCCCGTGTGAATCATTCGCACACGCCGGTGTCGTACGTACGCTCCCCCTGCACGTAGTTGCGCAGTCAACTGGTAGCAGCCCCGCGCAGGATGACGGCTCCTGGGCGGATGGGCCGCCGGTCTGTCGATCCCCGCCCTCGACCGGCGGCCCCGGCACAGCTGTCGTCGTGACCTCGGCCGGGCGGGGCGGCGCCGGAGCGCGAATCAGGCGTCGGCGTGCCCCGTCCCGGCCAGCGCCGCGACCCGCTCCACGCCGAAGACGTACCCCTGCACCCCGCAGCCCGCGATGACCCCGTCGGCGCGCAGCGAGACGTAGGAGTGGTGCCGGAACGACTCGCGCTTGTGGATATTGGAGATGTGGACCTCCAACACCGGCATGTCGTCACAGGTGTTGAGGGCGTCCAGGATGGCGACGGAGGTGTGCGAGTAGGCTCCCGGGTTGATCACGATGCCGCAGTGGTTCAGCCGCGCCTCGTGGATCCAGTCCACCAGCTCGCCCTCGTGATTGGACTGGCGGAAGTCGACCGTGCCGCCGTGCGCGGCCGCTGCCTTGGCGCACAGGGCCTCGACGTCGGCGAGGGTGTCGGAGCCGTAGATCTCCGGCTGCCGCTGGCCGAGCAGATTCAGGTTGGGGCCGTTGAGGATCATGATCGGGGCGTTGGCCAGGGTGCGGGGCACGGTTCCTCCGGTCCGTTCGGGGTCGGGCGGCCCGCGACGGACCGCTGCTCGGACCCGGTTTATCACGGTGCGCCGACGGACCGCCGGGCCGTAGCCTCCCGCCATGACGAGCCTCGTGTACCCGCCCAAGCCGTCCCCCGGTGACCGCATCGCCGTGCTCTCGCCCTCCTCCGGCCTGCCCGGGCTCTTCCCGCTCCCCTACGAGCTGGGCCTGGAGCGGCTGCGCGAGGAGTACGGGCTGGAGCCGGTCGAGTACCCGGCGACCCGCAAGATGGGCTCCACGCCCCGGGAGCGGGCCGACGACATCCACGCGGCCTTCGCCGACCCGGACGTCAAGGCGGTCATCGCGTCGATCGGCGGGGACGACCAGATCACCGTACTGCCGCTGCTGGACCGGGAATTGATCCGGGCCAACCCGAAGCCGTTCTTCGGGATGAGCGACAACACGAACCTGCTCGCCTACCTCCACAACAGCGGCATCGTCGCCTTCCACGGGGCGACTGTGATGTGCGAGCTGGGCCGTCCGGTGGCCATGCATCCGCAGACCGCCGAGTCCTTGCGCGCGGCCCTGTTCACCTCCGGCCCGTTCGAGCTGCGGCCCGCCGAGCGGTGGCGTGACATCGACCGGGACTGGGCGGATCCGGCGACCTTCGACGCGGAGCCGGAGACCCGGCCCGGGACCGGCTGGACCTGGGTCAACGCCGACCGGGTGGTCGAGGGCCGCAGTTGGGGCGGCTGCCTGGAGATCCTCGGCTGGCTGCTGATGGCCGACCGGGAGATCGCGCACGATCTGTCGGTGTACGACGGTGGAGTGCTGCTCCTGGAGACCTCGGAGGAGATGCCGAGCGCCACGGAGGTCTTCCGCACTCTGCGCACCATGGGCGAACGCGGACTGCTCCAGCGCTTCTCGGCCCTCCTGATGGGCCGCCCGAAGACCTGGTCCTTCGAGCGCCCCAACAGCCCCGAGGAGGCCGCTCGGCACGCGTCCGCCCAGCGGGAGGCCGTGCTGCACGCCCTGCGTACCTACGCGCCCGACACCACGATCGTCTTCGACGTGGACTTCGGGCACACCGATCCGCAGCTGGTGATCCCGTACGGCGGCACCGTGCGCGTGGACGGACCGGCCCGGCGCATCACGGTCACGTACTGAGGGCCCCTGGTGGCCTCCGCGCGCCCCCGTAACCCGCTGTCACTGTGGGTAGTTGACGCGGCATGCACGACGTACGCTCCGTAAGGGCACCTTCCATGCCGCGCCTCGCGGCCGCCTCGCTCGCCGGCACGGCCATCGAGTTCTACGACTTCTTCGTCTACGGCACCGCGGCGGCCCTGATCCTGGGGCCGCTGTTCTTCCCCACCTTCTCGCCCATGGCGGGGACGCTGGCCGCCTTCGCCACCTTCGGCGTGGGCTTCATCGCGCGGCCGCTGGGGGCGGTGCTGTTCGGGCACATCGGGGACCGGCACGGGCGGCGGCCGGTCCTCGTCGCCTCCCTGCTGCTGACCGGCGCCTCCACGGTCGCGGTCGGCTGCGTACCGACGTACGGGACGATCGGCGTGGCCGCTCCGCTGCTGCTCCTGGTGCTGCGCTTCCTCCAGGGGCTGGGGCTCGGCGGGGAGTGGGGCGGGGCGGTGCTGCTGACGGTGGAGCACGCGCCCGCCGGGCGGCGCGGGCTGTGGTCGAGCTTTCCGCAGGTCGGGCCCGCGCTGGGGTTCCTGCTCGCCAACGGTGTGGTGCTGGGGCTCTCGGCGACGCTGTCCGAGGCGCAGTTCGCCTCATGGGGGTGGCGGGTGCCGTTCTGGGCGGCGGGGGTGCTGGCCGTCGTGGGGCTGTGGCTGCGCTCGTCGCTCGCCGAGAGCCCCAGCTTCCTCGAGATCGACGACCACGCGCGCGTGCCGCTCGTCGAGGTCCTGCGCGACCACTGGCGGCTTCTGCTGCTGACCGGCGGGGCGCTCGCGATCGGCTACGCGGTCTTCTACGCCGTGACGACCTGGTCGCTCGCCTACGGGACGGAGCGGCTGGGGGTGAGCCGCAGCGTCATGCTGACCTGCATCATGGGCGCCGTGGTCGTGAAGGGCGCGCTCACGCCGCTGGTGGCGCTGCTCGGGGACCGATACGGCCGGCGTCCCCTGTGCCTGGCCGGATGCACGGCGGCCGCCCTGTGGATGTTCCCGATGGTCGCGCTCCTCGCCACCGGCGCGCCGTTGCCGATGTTCCTCGGCTTCCTCGGGGCGATGCTCGCCTTCATCACGATGTTCGCCGTGATCGCCGCGTATCTGCCGGAGCTGTACGAGCCGCGGGTGCGCTGCACGGGCGCCGCCGTCGGCTACAACCTCGGCGGGGTCATCGGGGGCGCGCTCACGCCGATCGTGGCGACGGCGCTGGCCGAGCAGGGCGGGCGGGTGCCCTGGGGTGTGGCCGCGTATCTGACGGCGATCGCGCTGTTCAGCCTGGGGTGCTTCGCGCTGTTGCCGGAGACGCGTCCGGTGCCGGTGGCGGCGACCGCGAAGCCGGCTTCGGGGTGAGCTCCCGTTGTCGAGTCGGTGTCCCCGCCGTCGGCCATCGTCGGCCATCAGGGTGACGAGCGAGCCGAACGGTTCGCCGACGCAAGACGTGGAGGGGCCCCGCACTCCGGTCGTGCGTGGCCCCTCCACTCGCGCCAGGGGGCTATGCGAGCTCGCGCTGGTCCACAAGGTCGCAGTTGGTGAACACCCGCTCGCCGATGCAGAGCTCGTCCAGTTGCCGCGCCATCCTGCTGGTCTCGGGGTCGTTGCTGTTGCGCATGGCCTCCTCGTAGGAGTCGAACTCGATCAGCGCCAGATAACGGCGGGGGTTGTCGCGGTCCTTCAGAAGCATGCGCTGCTTGGGGCCGCCCGGCCGGTCGGCGAAGCGCCTCCCCGCTTCCTCGAAGACCCGCTCCATCTCACCGAAGCGCTCGGTCTCGAAATCGATGATCTGTACGAACTTCATGGCACCTCCAGCCGGGCACGGCGTCCCCGGGCCGGGGAACGCGCTCAAGAACAAACAAGCACCGGGACCGGTGGTCGGCAATTCGCCGACCACCGGTCCCGGTGATGGTTGCTCCCGCGTCCGACGTGGTCAGACGTCGATGCTGTCCTTCGAAGCGCCTCCGCTGCGCGCCTGCGCCGCCTCGGCCTCCGCCTGCTTCTTCGAGGCCCGCAGACTGGTGATCGTGGTGACGATCAGGACGGCGCAGATCACGCCGAGCGAGACCGGAATGCTGATCTCGGGCACATGCACCCCGGACTCGTGCAGCGCGTGCAGCACCAGCTTCACGCCGATGAAGCCGAGGATGATCGACAGGCCGTAGCTGAGGTGGACCAGCCTCTTCAGCAGGCCGCCGATGAGGAAGTACAGCTGGCGCAGCCCCATCAGGGCGAACGCGTTGGCCGTGAAGACGATGTACGGGTCCTGCGTCAGGCCGAAGATCGCGGGGATGGAGTCGAGCGCGAACAGCACGTCCGTGGAGCCGATCGCGAGCATGACGACCAGCATCGGGGTCATGACCCGCTTGCCGTTCTCCTGGATCCACAGCTTGGTGCCGTGGTAGCGGTCGGCCACCCCGAAGCGGCGCTCGGCGGCCTTGAGCAGCTTGTTCTCCTCGAACTCCTCGTCCTGCTCTTCCGCCCGGGCCTCCTGGATGAGCTTCCAGGCGGTCCAGATCAGGAAGGCGCCGAAGAGGTAGAACACCCACGAGAAGCTGGCGAGGATCGCCGCGCCGGCGGCGATGAAGATGGCCCGTAGGACGAGGGCTATAAGGACACCGATCAGCAGGACGCGCTGCTGGTACTGCGAGGGCACCGCGAACTTCGCCATGATCAGGACGAAGACGAAGAGGTTGTCGACGCTCAGCGACTTCTCGGTGATGAAGCCCGCGAAGAACTCACCGGCGGGCTGGCCGCCGCCGAACACCAGCAGGCCGAGCCCGAAGAGGGCGGCCAGGACGATCCAGACGACCGTCCAGATCCCGGCTTCCTTGATCGATACGTCGTGCGGCTTGCGGCCGATGAAGAAGTCGACCGCGATCAGGGCGGCGAGCCCCACGATCGTCAGGACCCATAGGGTCACGGAAACATCCACTGCGCCTCCGGCAGTCGTAACGGCAAATGTCAGCGTCGTCGCTGCCGGAGGTCTCTTCCACCCAAAGATGGGCCGACGCCCCGGGATCTGGCCTGATCCGTATTGACGGGTACGCCGCAGCAGACAGGGAGTACTCCCCTCCGTGCCGTCAACAGTACCCCAATCACCAAGAACAGGTAAAGCACTTGGCAAAAGAAAGACCAAAACCCCTGGTCAAATGACTTTACACATACTTGGTACGGGCGGCCGCGACCTGGGTGAGCACCTGCTGGAGGACCTGGCTGCCCGGCGGCACGAGCGAGGGCTCGTACGTCCAGGCATGACCGACCCACGGGTCGGCGAGGTGATCGTCGGGCACCGGCGTCAGTCGCAGCAGCGAACGCCACAGCGGGTCGAGCAAAGGCCCGTACCCGGACGACTCCTCGCGGTCGGCCACCATCATCAGGTGGACTCCGAAGGCAGGGCCCTCGTCGGCGAGGTAGCGCAGCTGGTTCACGGCCCGGTCGTCGAAACCGTGCGGGAAGTCGTTGACGATCAGCAGCTGCTGGGAGGTGTCGAAGCCCGGCGGCAGGGAGTCGGCGGCCCCGCCCCGCACCGCCATCTGCACCAGGTCGACCCGCTGGGTGAGCCGGCTCAGCACGTCCGCCACCCCTGCGGCGCCGAGCGCGGGCGGGGCCGCGAGCACCCCGGTCTGCACCAGGGGTGCGAGCGGCTGCGCACCCGAGCCGGCCGGGTCGATGACGTGAACGGTGAACTCCCCCGCCGGGTAGACGGCGAGCAGCCGGGCCGCGTGCGCGACCGCCGTCTCCAGGGCGAGACGCCCCAGAGTGTGCGAGTCCTCGAACGAACCGCCGGACGAATCGGTCCGGCCGCTGTCGATCCACAGGCCCCGCTCCAGCGGCAGCCTGACCAGCATCGGGATGCGGATCCGGTCGGCTTCGGGGAGATGGAGGTCGCCCAGGCGCAGGGCCATGGGGGTCTCCATCGGTACGCGGTAGGCGTGCCAGACGGGGCTGTCCCAGCGGGCGTACGCCGGCGGGAGGGCTGGTTCGACGACCTCGGCCTCGGCCATGAGTTGGTCGAGGTCCCGGTCGAGGGCCTCGCCGGCCTGGGCGACGAGCTGGTCGTGCCGGGCGCGGGCCGCCTCGCGGGCGGCGTCGCCCTGTCCGCCGATCCGGCTGCGCGGGTCGGAGAGGACCTGCTCCAGCTCCTTGTCCATGCGGGACTCGGCGAAGTCGACGGCGCTGCGGTAGGCGGCGGTGCTGCGGGCGAGGTCCTCGAACATGCCCCACACCTGGTTGTAGAGCCGCTCGTCCATGGACCAGCCGGTCGCGTCGCCCGCGACGGGCCGGGCGGGCTGCCCCGGTGCGGCCGGGGGTGCGGTGGGCGGCGGCGGAGGCGGAGCGGTGTTCTGGCGGCGCGGGTGGCTGTAGTCGATCGAGCCGCCCGTGGTGGGCGTGGAGGGCTGGGTGACGGCGTTGGGGCCGGGGGCCGCGCCGGGGTACGACGGCGTCTGCGGCGCGGGCTGCCCCGGACCGCCGGATGCCTGACCGGCGTACGGCGATGTCGGCGGTGCCTGGTCCGGCTGAGGCGCGGTGCCGCCCTGGTCCGGGCCGAGGGCCGGGGCGGCCGTCTGCCGGGAGCGGTCGCCGTCCGCCGTGCGTGGCAGGGGCGCCTGCACCGAGCGGGCCACCCCCTGGGCCACCGCGTCGTCGATGCCGGCGGCGAGCCTGCGGGCCTCGGCCAGGCCCTGGTCGGTGAGGAGTTCGGCGAGGCCGCCCGCGTAGCCCTGGCCGACGGCGCGCACCTTCCAGGCTCCCTGCCGGCGGTAGAGCTCCAGGGCTACGACCGCGGACTCGGCTTCCAGGCCGGTGATGGTGTAGGTCGCGATCTCGGCGCCGTCGAGGCCGGTGACGGCGACGAACGGGGCGGCCACGGCGCCGAATCGGCTCGGGCCCGCCCCGGCGGCGGGCAGGGCGAGCAGCACGCCGACACGGTGGACGGTCTCCGGCACGGCGTCCAGATCAACGGCGAGGCGATGGTCGGCGGCGGCCTGCCGGGAGACCTCCAGACCCGGCTGGGTGGGCGCGCCCGGGTGGGCGACCCACTCCGCCCCGTGGATCCGGCCGCCCTCGTCGCTGAGCGCGGCCGCGGCCACGATCGGCGTGCCGGCCGAGACCCGGATCTCGAGTCGGACCTGGGAGAGCGGGTGGTTCTGCCCCCGCACCAGCTCGGCCGTCATCGCCTTCTCCCCCTGTGTCGTTGTCTGGTGTCGTGTGCCGCTCGCCTGCCCCGCCCCGGCCGGTTGGCCCCGGGCCTCAGAGGACGGGCAGGATCGCCGGCATCAGGTCCTGGAAGGTGCGGCCGTTGGCCGGGTTGCCGATGGCCGTCATCGTCCAGCCCGGGCCCGAGCGGTGCACCTTGGCCATGATCTGGGCCGTGTACTGGCCGCCGCCGGCCAGTGTGTAGCGGGCGAGCTCCTGGCCGTTGGTCTCGTCGACCAGGCGGCAGAACGCGTTCTGCACCTCCTGGAACGTCTGGCCCGTGAAGGAGTTCACGGTGAAGACGATCTGGTCGATGTGGACCGGGACGCGCGAGAGGTCGACGAGGATCGCCTCGTCGTCGCCGCCCTGGCCGACACCGCCGACGAGGTTGTCACCGGTGTGGCGCACCGAGCCGTCGTCGCTCACCAGGTGGCGGAAGAAGACGACGTCGACCGGCTGCTTGTCGGCGAACAGCACGGCCGAGGCGTCGAGGTCGATCTCTCGCGTACGCGAGCCGAACAGGCCGCGCCGGGGAGCCGCCTGCCAGCCGAGACCCATGCGTACCGCGGTCAGGCTGCCACCGTCGTTCTTCTGCAGACTGATGGCCTGACCCTTGGTCATGTTGACGGTCACGCGCTGATCCCCTCTCGGACGTCCCCTGTTGCCGCGCGGTCGCGGTTGATCAGAACACTACGCAGGGGCACTGACAGTGACGTACCCCGGTCCGCACTTTGTGTCGTTCTTGCAACACTGCGCGTACGCGGTCCGCCGTCAGGCCAGGCCCGCCTCCTTCATCTGGCGCAGTTCCTTCTTCATCTCGGAGACCTCGTCGCGCAGCCGGGCCGCGATCTCGAACTGGAGGTCCGCGGCGGCGGCCCGCATGCGTGCGGTCAGCTCCTCGATCTGCTCGCTGAGTTCGGCTGCGGGGCGGTCGGTCGGCACCGTCTCCTTGGCCTTGCCCTTGCCCTTGGCCGGCTTGGCGCCCTCGGCGCCCCTGCCCAGGGACGGCACGGGCGCCTTGGTGCCCCCGCCGTCCTTCTTCGCCTTGCGGTAGCCCGAGCCGAGCAGCTGCTCGGTGTCGATGTCCTCGCGGGCGATCTGGGCGACGATGTCGTTGATCTTCTTGCGGAGGGGCTGGGGGTCGATGCCCCGCTCCTTGTTGTACGCGACCTGCTTCTCCCGGCGCCGGTTGGTCTCGTCGATGGCCTTCGCCATCGCCGGGGTGATCTTGTCCGCGTACATGTGGACCTGACCGGAGACGTTGCGCGCGGCGCGGCCGATGGTCTGGATCAGGGAGGTCCCGGAGCGCAGGAAGCCCTCCTTGTCGGCGTCCAGGATCGCCACCAGGGACACCTCGGGCAGATCGAGGCCCTCCCGCAGGAGGTTGATGCCGACCAGCACGTCGTACTCGCCGGCGCGCAGCTCACGCAGGAGTTCGACACGGCGCAGGGTGTCGACGTCGCTGTGCAGGTAGCGCACCTGGATGCCCAGCTCCAGGAAGTAGTCCGTGAGGTCCTCGGCCATCTTCTTGGTGAGCGTGGTGACCAGGACGCGCTCGTCCTTCTCGGTGCGCTGCCGGATCTCGTGCACCAGGTCGTCGATCTGGCCCTCGGTGGGCTTGACGACGACTTCCGGGTCGACGAGGCCGGTGGGGCGGATGATCTGCTCGACGACGCCGTCCGAGCGGGAGAGCTCGTAGGCGCCCGGGGTCGCCGAGAGGTAGACCGTCTGGCCGATGCGCTCCTGGAACTCCTCCCACTTCAGCGGGCGGTTGTCCAGGGCGGAGGGCAGCCGGAAGCCGTGGTCGACGAGGGTGCGCTTGCGGGAGGCGTCGCCCTCGTACATGGCGCCGATCTGCGGGACCGTGACGTGCGACTCGTCGATGACGAGGAGAAAGTCGTCCGGGAAGTAGTCCAGCAGGGTGTTGGGCGGGGAGCCGGGCAGGCGGCCGTCGAAGTGCATCGAGTAGTTCTCCACGCCGGAGCAGGAGCCGATCTGGCGGAGCATCTCGATGTCGTAGGTCGTGCGCATCCTCAGGCGCTGGGCCTCCAGGAGCTTGCCCTGCTTCTCCAGCTCGGCGAGGCGCTCGCCCAGCTCCTTCTCGATGTCGTTGATGGCCCGCTCCAGGCGCTCGGGTCCTGCGACGTAGTGGGAGGCCGGGAAGACGTAGAGCTGCTGGTCGTCGCTGATGATCTCGCCGGTGACCGGGTGCAGCGTGGACAGCGCCTCGATCTCGTCGCCGAACATCTCGATGCGGACGGCCAGCTCCTCGTAGACCGGGAAGATCTCGATCGTGTCGCCGCGGACGCGGAAGGTGCCGCGGCTGAAGGCCATGTCGTTGCGCGTGTACTGGATGTCCACGAAGCGGCGCAGCAGCTCGTCGCGGTCGTGCTCCTCGCCGACGCGGAGGGGGACCATGCGGTCCACGTACTCCTGCGGTGTACCGAGGCCGTAGATGCAGGAGACCGAGGCGACCACGACGACGTCGCGGCGAGTGAGCAGCGAGTTGGTCGCGGAGTGGCGCAGGCGCTCGACCTCCTCGTTGATCGAGGAGTCCTTCTCGATGTAGGTGTCCGACTGCGGGACGTAGGCCTCGGGCTGGTAGTAGTCGTAGTACGAGACGAAGTACTCGACGGCGTTGTTCGGAAGAAGCTCCCGGAACTCGTTCGCCAGCTGGGCCGCGAGCGTCTTGTTCGGCGCCATCACGAGTGTGGGGCGCTGGAGCTTCTCGATCATCCACGCGGTGGTGGCGGACTTGCCGGTGCCGGTCGCGCCCAGCAGGACCACGTCCTTCTCGCCTGCCTGGATGCGTCGGGCGAGATCGGCGATGGCCGCGGGCTGGTCGCCGCTGGGCTGGTAGGGGCTGACGACCTCGAAGGGCGCCACCGTGCGTTCGATCTGGGAAACGGGCCGCATGGGATCCACCGTACGACCCCCCACTGACAATGGGCTCCGGTCAGCGGTTCTGCGGGGTTCGGGAGCCCCGGTGCTCCACGGTGCGGCGGGGGCGGAGCCGCAGGCGCTGCGGGTTGTGGGGCGTGTGGACGTGGGCCGGAATGCCGGGCCTGTGCTCGACGGGGACGACCGCGGGCTTCCCCATGACCATCAGCGGGTCGAACATCACCACGACGCCGGCGAGGAGGAGGAAGGCGAGCGGGCCGACCAGCATCGGCGCGAGCAGGGCGGCGGGTGACTCTCCCGCGGTGGGTTCGGCCGTGCCGTGCAGGTGGACGCTGAGGCCGGCCATGCCGGTGTAGTGCATGCCGCTGACGGCGAGTCCCATGACGAGGCTGGCACCCACGCTCCACAGCAGGCCCCTGACCTGGCCGGCCGCCCACAGGGCGGCGGTGGCGGCGGCCATGGCGATCGCGACGGAGATGCCGACGGTGAGCGTGTCGTACTCCAGTTTTCCGTCCAGGTGCATGCTGGCCATGCCGAGGTAGTGCATCGACGCGATGCCCAGGCCGGTGATGGTCCCGCCGGTGAACAGAGCCGTTCCGCGGGCTCCCTTGTAGCCGACGATGAAGATCCCGACGCCCACCATCACGATCGCGACGGCCAGGCTGGCGAAGGTCATCGGCTTGTCGTAGTGGATCGTGGCCCCCCGGACCGTGAACCCCATCATCGCGATGAAGTGCATGGTCCATATGCCGGAGCCGATGGCGGCCGAGCCGAGGGCGAGCCAGCCGGGGCGCCAGGAGTGGGCGACGAGCATGGATCTGGTGGTGCAGCGCAGGCCGAGGGCGCCTCCGAGGCAGGCCATGAGGTAGGCCACCAGGGGTGTGACCAGGCCGTAGCTGAATCCGTCGACCGTGCCCTGCATGCGCGGCTGCCCTTCCCGCCCTTTGCGACCCGGAATTCCCGATGTACGCCCCCTCCCAGGACCGCGGCAGCGGTCAGGGTTGACGCAGAAAGTATGACCCCCACCGGAATGGTCGAACGACTTTCCGACAAAGAAACACGTCCTTGCCCCAGTTGTGCGCTACCGGTGTGCGGAGTTGGGTCCTCTCCATTCAACCTGTGGCCATCCTGTACCCCTCTTCGTTGACTCTCTGCTGTCACAGTTGAGCTGTCTGTGATGCCGTGATCGCTCGACGCGAGGAGTACGTATGCACGCGCGCGCTGTTGCCGCCTCGACCACCGCGCTCCTGGGGACGGCCGCCCTCCTGTTCCCCGTCTCGCCGGCGCGGGCCGCAGCCGGCGGCGGCTGGCCGCTGGTCGTCGCACACCGGGGAGCCTCCGCGTACGCGCCCGAGAACACGCTGGCCGCCGTGGACAAGGCGGCCGAGCTGGGCGTCCGCTGGGTGGAGAACGACGTGCAGCGCACCAGGGACGGTGAACTCGTCGTCCTCCACGACGACAACCTGCGGCGTACCACCGACGTCGAGGAGGTCTATCCCGGCCGGGCTCCTTGGAAGGTGAAGGACTTCACCGCCGCCGAGATCGCCCGTCTCGACGCGGGCAGCTGGTTCGGCCCCGCGTACGCGGACGCGCGCGTGCCGACGCTGGAGCAGTTCGTGAACCGCGTCGAGCGTCATCACCAGAAGCTTCTTCTGGAGATCAAGAACCCGGAGCTGTATCCGGGCATCGAGCGGCAGACGCTCAAGGTCCTGGCCAACGAGGGCTGGCTGGACCGGTCGCATGTGGCGGGACGGCTGGTCGTGCAGAGCTTCAGCGCGGACAGCGTGCGGAGGGTGCACGAGCTGAAGCCCGCCGTGAAGACCGGCCTGCTGGGCACGCCGCCCGTGGCGGCCCTGCCGCTCTACGCCGGTTTCGCCGACCAGATCAACCCGCCGTACGGCTCGCTCTCCACGGCGTACGTCTCTTCCGTCCAGGCGTTCACCGGGCCGCACGGCAGGCCGCTGCAGGTCCTCGCCTGGACGGTCGACGACGCGGCGAGGGCCCGGCGGGCGGCCGGGTACGGGGTCGACGGGATCATCACGAACAAGCCGGACGTGGTGCGGGAGGCCGTGGGCGGGTGAGGCAGGCCGACCGCCGGTGGCGGTGCGTCCGGCCGGGCGGCGTTGTCAGTGGTGGGTCGTACGGTGGGCGCATGGACAGCCATGGGCAGGTTGAGCAGCGGGTCGTGTGGGGCGTCGTGGACAGCGCCATCGGCCCGCTGCTGCTGGCGGCGACCCGCGAGGGCCTGGTGAACGTCGTGTTCCACGCCACGGACGCCGTGCGGGACCGGGCGGTCGAGCGGCTGGCGTCGCGGCTCGGCACCGAGCCCGCCGAGGCGCCCGGCTCCCCGCCGCTGGCCGAGGCGATACATCAGGTCGAGGCGTACTTCGCGGGTGAGCGCCGCGCCTTCGACCTGCCGCTGGACTGGTCGCTGATCTCCGGCTTCAACCGCGAGGTCCTGCGCGAGCTGGCATCCGGAGTGCCGTACGGCACGGTCGTCGGGTACGGCGATCTGGCCGGGCGGGTCGGCCAGCCGGGCGCCGCCCAGGCCGTGGGCACGGCGATGGGCGCCAACCCGCTGCCGGTGGTGGTGCCCTGCCACCGGGTCGTCGAGAGCGGCGGCGGCATCGGGGGCTTCGGGGGCGGCCTGGAGACCAAGCGGAAGCTGCTGGCCCTCGAAGGGGTGCTGCCCGAGCCGCTGTTCTGAGGTCGCGCGCCCTGGTCAGTCGTAGTGCCGCGCCTCGAAGACGTTGCCGTCGGGGTCGCGGAAGTAGAAGCTGCGCGTGGCCTTGCCCCGGGCCCCGAACGAGTCGTACGAGAGGTCCGACACCGGTACGGAGCGTTCCTCCAGACGGCTGAGCAGGGCGTCGAAGTCACCCCGGGACAGGGACAGGCAGACGTGGTTGACGGGGTGCCCCGCGCTGTCGGCGGCGCCGGGCAGCATCGTCATCCGTTCCGCGAAGGTCAGCGGCATGAGGTCGAGGATCGTCTCGTCGTTGACGCGTACGGAGGGGAACGGCACCTCTCCGGCGGCGAACTCGGTGAGCCTGAGCGTTTCCAGGCCGACGGCCTTCTCGTAGAAGTCCGCGGCGGCGAGCGGGTCGCGCACCCAGAGGACGACGTGGTCGAGTCGCGTGTTGTCCGTCATGCACCCCAGGCTCGTGATGTCGCCGACGGCCCGCAAGGGTTTGGCCCGGCGCGCCGCCCGCCAGAGATGAGGGAAGACCGACCGACAGGAGGCAGGCGCGTGGTGCTGGTGGTGTCAGAAGAAGTGCGGGAGGCGATCGACGCGCGTCGGCCCGTGGTGGCCCTGGAGTCCACGATCATCGCCCACGGGCTGCCGCGGCCGCGCAATCTCCAGGTGGCGCTGGAGCTGGAGACGGCGGTGCGGCAGGAGGGCGCGGTGCCCGCGACGATCGCCGTGCTGGACGGGCGGCCCCATGTCGGGCTGGACAAGGAACAGCTGGAGCGGGTCGCGAACGAGGACGGCATCCGCAAGCTGGGCCACCGCGACCTGCCGCTCGCGGTGTCCTCCGGGGTGAGCGGGGCGACCACGGTGTCGGCGACGGCGCTGCTGGCGTCGCTGGCGGGCGTGCGTGTGTTCGCGACGGGCGGGCTCGGCGGCGTGCACCGGGAGTGGACGGTGACGCAGGACGAGTCGGCCGACCTGGGGCTGCTGGCGCGGGCGCGGATCACCGTGGTGTGCGCCGGGGTGAAGTCGATCCTGGATGTGCCGGCGACCTTGCAGCGGCTGGAGACGCTGGGTGTCGCGGTGGCCGGTTACGGGACCGACAGGTTCCCCGGCTTCTATCTGTCCGACTCGGGGCATCCGGTGGACTGGACGCTGCGGACGCCGCAGGAGGTGGCGGGCGTCATGCGCGCCCAGGACGCGCTCGCCGGGCCGGAGTCGGCGCTGATCGTCGCCAATCCCGTCCCCGAGGACGAGCAGCTCGATCCGGAGCTGCACACGCGTGTGCTCACGGACGCGCTGCAGGCGTGCGAGGAGGAGGGAATCACCGGCCAGGCCGTCACGCCCTTCCTGCTCGACTACCTCGTACGGCACACCGACGGCGCCTCCCTGAGCGCCAACCTGGCGGCGGTCCGCGGCAACGTACGCCTGGCGGCGCGGATCGCGGCGGCCTGGGCGCGGGGATGACCGGGGCCGGGGCCGACCGCGGCGCGGCAGGCGGAGCCGGCCCGGCGGGGACCTCGGCAGCGGGCGGGGCGCTGCTGGTCGTCGGGGACGTCATCACGGACGTCGTCGCGCGGCACGCGGGGCCGCTCGCCGCCGGTACGGACACGGCTGCCTCGATCCGGACGGTGCCGGGCGGGGCGGGTGCCAACGTCGCGTGCTGGGCCGCACACCGGGGCGCGGCGGAGGTGCGGCTGCTGGGGGGCGTGGGGGCGGATGCCGCTGCCTGGCACGAGCGTGAGCTGGTGGCCCACGGTGTGCTCCCGCGGCTCGTCGTGGACCCGCGGGCGGCGACCGGCACGGTGATCTGCCTGGTGGACGAGGGCGCTTCGGCGGAGCGGACGTTCCTCACCGACAGCGGCGCGTCGTTGCGGCTCGAACCCGCCGACTGGTCGGACGCGCTGCTCGACGGCGTGGCCCGGCTGCACCTGTCGGGCTACCTGTTGTACTCCGAGCCGAGTCGCGCCCTGGTGACGGTGGCTCTGCAGGCCGCACGCGCGCGTGGCGTGCCGGTGAGTCTTGACCCAGCGTCGGCCGGTTTCCTCGGGGAGCTGGGCGCCGGGCGGTTCCTCGGGCTCGTCGAGGGCGTGGACGTGCTGCTGCCCAGCCGGGACGAGGCGTGCCTGCTGACGGGGATGGCCGACGCGGCCGACGCGGCGGCCGAGCTGAGCCTGCGTGTTCCGCTGGTGGTGGCCAAGCAGGGGCACGAGGGGGCGCTCGTCGCCCGCTCGGGGAAGGTGTGCGCCCGCGTCCCCGCCGTACCGGTGACACCACGGGACACCACGGGCGCCGGTGACGCCTTCACCGGCGCGTTCCTCGCCGCCCTGCTCGCGGGCGCCGGGCCCGAGGAGGCGGCGGAAGAGGGCTGCCGGGCGGGTGCGAGTGCGGTGGAACGGGTGGGCGGCCGACCGCCCTCGCCCGGCTGATGCCCGGCGCCCCGCATGCCCTCTGACTACTGCTTGCGACCCCACGCCGAGATCATCGGAGCCGTCGTCAGATCGAGGGCGCCGGACGTGACGTTCGCGAGATGCCGGTCGATGTCCTGGTCCGTGGCGAGACCCGCCGTGACGAGCTGGTCGCGGACCTGGCGGATCGTCACGGACTCCAGGGCGGCGCAGGCCGGCGAGGCGACGGGGAAGTAGGCGTCGGCGTGCACCCGGGTCACGCCCGCCTCCCGCAGCAGCCGCGGGAGGACGCGGCCGCAGGGGAGTTCGGTACCGCGGTCGGCGAGCAGTCTGCGGAAGCCGTGCCGCAGCCGGTTCGCGAGCTGCTGCTCGGGACCGTGCTCGTCGGGGCAGAGCAGCGGCTGGAGGGCGGGGTCGGCGTCCTCGACGAGGATGCGCCCGCCGGGGCGCAGCGCCTGGACCATGGACCGCATGGCCCGTGCCCGGTCGGCCACGTGGACCAGGGCGAGACGGGCGTGCACCAGGTCGAAGCCCTCCCCCGGCGATTCCTCGGCGCCGAGGTCGTGCACGCGCACCTCCACGGGCGGCCGGGCAGCGGCAACGAGCCGGGAGGTGTCGGTGCCGGTCGCGACGACGCGTCCGGTCGGGCCGACCTTCTTCGCCAGCCAGGACACCACGGAGGTGCCGCCCGCTCCGACCTCCCAGCACCGCCAGCCGGATCCGATGCCGAGCGCTTCGAGATGCCGGAACGTCGTGGGGTCGAAGAGAGCGGCGAAGGCACTGAAGAGCTCTGCCGCCTCGGTCTGCCGGTTGTCGAGGAGGTACCCGTCGGTTCGCGTCATGCCGCGATCATCCCATTTATCCGACTTGTTCGTGATGGTCGACGCTCCGGTAGGGAGAACCGCACGGCGCCGGCACGCGTCGAAGTCTCGGGGACGCGGGCACCCGAACGTCCGGGGACCAGGGCACCCCGAACGTCCGGGGGCGAGGGCCCCGGAGTCGGTCATCCACAGCCGGGAACAAAGCGGAACGAGCCGTTTCCACAGGCTTACCCGCAGCTCACGTCCGCCTGGCAGACTGACGCGGCAAGGCGCGGGACGGCGCGAGGAGCTCCACGCAAGGAGATGCAGATGTCCATGGCAGGGAATCTGCGCAAGGTCACGAGCCTCGGCGGGGTCGGCGGCCTCCGCAAGGTGGCTCGGCTGGCCCGGCGGCGCCCGCGCGTCGACCTGAGTCACCCGGCCCGCTCCCCGCTGGGCTCCTCGGTGGTGAACTGCGTGACGTACCGGGACGGTGCGCGCACCGACGCGCGCGGCGATCTCGAGGACACCATGGAGTGGGTGCGCAAGAAGGGCGAGGGCTTCGTCTGGCTCGGCCTGCACGAGCCGACCGACCAGGAGTTCGCGGGCATCGCCGAGCTCTTCGACCTGCACCCCCTGGCCGTGGAGGACGCCGTCGAGGCCCACCAGCGCCCCAAGCTGGAGCGCTACGGCGAGACGCTCTTCGCGGTGTTCAAGACGGTCTGCTACGTCGAGCACGAGGAACTCACGGCCACCAGCGAGGTGGTGAACACCGGCGAGATCATGGTCTTCGTCGGCAAGGACTTCGTGATCACGGTGCGGCACGGCCGGCACGGCTCGCTGGGCCCGCTGCGCGAGGAGCTGGAGTCCGACCCCGACCAGCTGGCCAAGGGCCCGTCCGCGGTGCTGCACGCGATCGCGGACCACGTGGTGGACGACTACCTGACCGTCACGGACTCGGTGCACGACGACATCGACCAGGTCGAGGCGGACGTGTTCGCGGAGACCGGCGCGCGGGCCGACCCGGGGCGCATCTACCAGCTCAAGCGTGAACTCCTGGAGCTGAAGCGGGCGGTGGTGCCGCTCAGCCGCCCGCTGGAGGATCTCGCCACCCGGCCGATCCGGGCGGTCGACCCGGAGATACAGGCCTACTTCCGCGATGTCTCGGACCACCTGCTGCGGGCGAAGGAGCAGATCGCCTCTTTCGACGAACTGCTCAACTCCATCCTCCAGGCGCACCTCGCGCAGGTCACGGTCGCTCAGAACGAGGACATGCGGAAGATCACGGCGTGGGCCGCGATCGTGGCCGTGCCGACGATGGTCTGCGGGGTGTACGGCATGAACTTCGACCACATGCCGGAGCTGCACTGGCGATACGGCTATCCCATGGTCATCGGCGTCATATCCATCGCGTGCCTGTCGCTGTACCGGGGGTTCCGGCGCAGCGGCTGGCTCTGACGAGGTCCGTGACCCGCGGGGTCGTGACGGGGTGAGGCGCGGTCAGCGCGGGGTGGTCCTGGCGTAGACGCCCTCGGCCCAGGAGGCGATCTGGTCGTCCGCCAGATGCCGGGCCAGGTCGGACTCGCTGATCATGCCGACCAGGCGCTTGTCCTGGATGACGGGCAGCCGGCGGATCTGGTGCTCCCGCATCTCGTGGAGCACCTCGCCGACGTCGGCGTCCGCGTCGATCCAGCGAGGCGTGCCCTTGGCCATCTCGCCCGCGGTGACCTCGGCGGGGTCGTGGCCCATGGCGACGCAGCCGACGACGATGTCGCGGTCGGTGAGGATGCCGCAGAGCCGCTCGTTCTCGTCGCTGATGGGCAGGGCGCCGACGTTCAGTTCGCGCATGAGCTGGGCCGCGCGGTCGAGGGTTTCGTGGGCGGGGATCCACTGGGCGCCGCGGTGCATGATGTCTCCGGCGGTGGTCATGGAGTACCTCCCGGTGCCGGACGGCCGGCGCGGCGCGGGAGGCACCGCGAGTCCCGGCGCCCTTCATTCTCGCCGCGCCATCCGGCGCCCGCACACGGAACAGCGCCCCCGCAGACAGGGCTGCGACTCAGCCGCCCCACGCCGGATGGCGCGGATCGTCAGCCCGTACCAGGACGTCGGCCGTGCCCGCCGGGTCGGTCTCCTGCTCATAGCGCTCGAAGGCCGGCAGGGTCCAGTGCTCGGCCTCGGGCGTGCGGCGGCGCAGGGCGCCCGGGGAGAGCAGGACGTGGACGCTCAGATCGAAGGGGAACCAGTGCCGAAGGAGGAAGGGACCGTGCAGCAACAGCACACCGCCGGGCGGGAGTTGGACATAGTCGCTGCGGGTGGCCCGGTCGGCGTCCGGGTCCCACAGATCGGGCAGGACGCGGCCGTCACCCCCGGCTTCGAGGGGGCCGAACACCTCGCGCCACAGGGCGCTGGTGTCGTACCAGCCGCTGTAGTAGGACTCCACGTCCCGGTGGCCGTACTCCAGCCGCACGGAGGCGGGGCGCAGAAAACCCTCCGTGTCCACGACGAGCGAGGAGCGTCCGCGGATGCGCAACGCCTCGGAGACCCGCCGGGCGAGGTCTCCCGGGCGGGCGGCCGGGGCGCCGTCGAAGGCGATGCGCGGCCAGGGACTGCCGTCGGCGGGCTTCAGGTCGAGCAGACGCTCGGCGAGCGTGTCGCCGAGCCGGTCCCAGGTGATCGCTTCGAGTCGCACACGGCCCATGATGCGTCAGACCGCGGCGGGACGTGTCAGGCCGGTGAGCGCCACCGACACCGGGAAGGACTGGCAGCAGCAGCGGCGCCGAGACCGCCGAGGTCTCCTCCGGCGGACGCGGTGCGCGCCGCCGTCGGCGGGAAGGAACCCCCTATGGTCCCGGACCGCCGTATGGCCCCGCACGCGACACTCCCGCCCCGCACCCCCACCGGACTGCTCGTCTTCCAGCCCCTCAAGCGGCGGCACTGCGCCGAGTGCCGGCGGGGACCGCTGCCGCTGCTCGTCCTGGAGGACGCCGTCCCGCGCTGCCTCGACTGTGCCGACCTCGCACATCTGGTGTTCCTGCCGCGCGGCGACACCGCGCTGACACGCAGAGCGCGGGAGGAGAGCGCGCTGTCGGCGGTGGTCGTGCGGTTCAACCGGCGCAAGAGCCGCTACGAGCGGCAGGGCGTACTGGTCGAGGAGGCGGCACTCGCCAGGGCCGAGCAGCGGTGTCTGGCGGACGCCGAGGCGCGACGGCGGCGCCGGGTGCGGGACGCACGGCGGCGGGCGGCCCAGGACGCCCTGTTTCTGCGGCTTCTCGACCTTCGTCATGCGGGGCCTGGCCACGCTGCCGCACGCGCAGGGGGTCGCCGCGATGAACGCGATCAACGTGGCCGCGGTGACGCCGCCCTTCATGGCGGTGTTCCTCGGGTCGGCCGTGCTGTGCGCGGTGATCGCCGTGGTGACGTTCGTGCTGTGGCCGGACGAGGGGACGGTCGAGCTGCTGGTGGGCAGCGCGCTGTACCTGTTCGGCTCGTTCGGGGTCACCATGGTCGCGAACGTGCCGCGCAACGACGCGCTGCAGAAGCTCGCGCCGGACACCTCGGAGGCGGCCGCGTACTGGCCGGTGTACGTGCGCGAGTGGACGATGTGGAACCACGTCCGCACGGCCGCCTCGGCGGGTGCGGCCGTGGCGTACGTGCTGGCGCTCACCTGAGCGCGCCGGCGGCGCTCGGCTGCGCCCCGTGATCCGCTTCCCTGCGAGCGTGACCCCTGCGGGCGTGACCCCTGCGGGGGTGCCGCCGCGGACGTATCGTGGCCGGAAGGAGCGCCGACCGACGACGCACGGCCTGTCACACGCGCACGCAAGGAAGACGGCCATGGCCGATCCCAAGGGTTTCATGACCACCCCCCGCCAGGACTGGCCGCGCAGGCCGGTCGACGAGCGGGTCCGGGACTGGGACGAGGTGTACGTCCCCGGGGCGCTGCTGCCGATCATCAGCAAGCAGGCCGACCGCTGCATGGACTGCGGCATCCCCTTCTGCCACGAGGCCTGCCCGCTGGGCAACCTGATCCCCGAGTGGAACGACCTGGTGTCGAGGGAGGACTGGCGGGCGGCCGCCGACCGGCTGCACGCCACGAACAACTTCCCGGAGTTCACCGGCCGGTTGTGCCCGGCGCCCTGCGAGACGGGGTGTGTGCTGGCGATCAACCAGCCGGCCGTCACGATCAAGAACGTCGAGTGCGCGATCGCTGACCGGGCGTGGGAGGAGGGCTTCACGCCGGCGAGACCGCCGGAGCGGCTGTCCGGCAAGACGGTCGCGGTGATCGGTTCCGGGCCCACCGGGCTGGCGGCGGCCCAGCAGTTGACCCGGGCGGGGCACACGGTCGCCGTGTACGAGCGGGACGACCGGCTCGGCGGGCTGATGCGGTACGGCATCCCCTCCTTCAAGATGGAGAAGCACCATCTGGAGCGGCGGCTGGAGCAGATGCGGGCCGAGGGGACCAAGTTCCGTACGTCGACGGCGGTCGGGCGGGACATCGGGGCCGACGACCTGCGGACCCGCTACGACGCCGTGGTGCTCGCCACGGGGGCGACCGCGTGGCGCGAGCTCGACGTGCCGGGGCGGGAGCTGACGGGCATTCACCAGGCGATGGAGTACCTCCCGCTGGCCAACCGGGTGTGCGAGGGCGATCTGGAGACGTCCCCGCTGTCGGCCGCGGGGAAGCACGTCGTCATCGTCGGCGGCGGCGACACCGGGGCCGACTGTCTGGGCACAACCGTCCGGGAAGGTGCCGCGTCCGTGACGCAGCTGGACATCTACGCGCTGCCGGACACCGAGCGCGACGAGGACAGGGAGCCCTGGCCGACGTACCCGGTGCGGGTGTACCGGCTGTCCGCCGCGCACGAGGAGGCCCGGGACCTGCGGACGGCTCCGGTGGCCGACGCGGACGCGCGGTTGTTCGCGGCGTCCACGCTGCGCTTCGACGGTGACGCGGAAGGCCGTGTGCGGTCACTGCACCTGGTCGAGGTGGACGCGCGGCGCCGCCCGGTGGAGGGCACCGGGCGGACGCTCCCCGCCGACCTCGTGCTGCTCGCCCTCGGCTTCTCCGGGCCCGACCGCGGCGACGGGCTCGTCGACCAGCTGGGGCTGGACATGGAGCCCCGCGGCACGATCGCGCGCGACGCCGGTTTCGCCACGAACGTGCCCGGCGTGTTCGCCGCCGGAGACGCCGCCCGCGGCCAGTCGCTCATCGTCTGGGCGATCGCCGAGGGGCGGGCCGTGGCGGCAGCGGTCGACCGCCATCTGACGGGCAGTTCGAGGCTCCCGGCGCCGATCGGACCGTACGACCGGCCCATGACGGTCTAGGCATACGTCCGGTCCGGTCGGGTCCGCTCCGGTCCGGGGGGCGATCACCGCTCGTCCGTCCCCGCCACCTTCCGCGTCGACAGCGCCACCCGGTTCCAGGTGTTGATCGCGCAGATCAGAGCGAGGACTTGGGCCAGTTCACGCTCGTCGAACAACGCGGCGGCCTCCGCGTAGACCTCGTCCGGGACGCCCGCGTCGGCGACGAGCGTCATCGCCTCCGTGAGGGCGAGAGCGGCCTGTTCCCGCTCGGTGAAGAAGTGGCGGGCCTCGCGCCACACGGCGACCATGTGCAGCCGGTCCTCGCTCTCGCCGGCCTTGCGGGCGTCGTTGGTGTGCATGTGCAGGCAGTACGCGCAGTGGTTGAGGTGCGAGGCGCGGATCTGGATCAGTTCGACGAGGGCCGGGTCGAGACCCTCGCGGGCGGCGGCGTCGAAGGCGACCAGGGCCCGGAAGGCCTTCGGGGCGGACTTGGCGAACTCCAGCCGGGGTGCCTTCACCTGCGTGCTGTCGGTGTTCGGGTGCGTCGTCATGTCCTTCAACCTACGGTCCGTAAAGACCCACTGTAGGGTGCATTTCCGTGATGGATTCGTGGGTCAATTCGGCGGAACGGATCGGGTCCGACCTGCATCTGGAGCTGACCGGTCCGGGCGGGCGGCGCGCGGCGCTGATCCGGGCGCTGCGGGATGCCGTACGCAGCGGGCGGCTCGCTCCGGGCACGCGGCTGCCGCCGTACCGCTCGCTCGCGGCGGATCTCGGCGTCGCCCGCAACACGGTGGCCGACGCCTACGCGGAACTCGTCGCGGAGGGCTGGCTCACCGCCCGGCAGGGCTCGGGCACGCGGGTCGCGGAGCGTGCCGGGCTGTTGCGGCCCCCGGCCCGCGTGCCCCGAAAGGCACCTCCACGCGCGCGTGGACCCCGGCACGACCTGACGCAGGGCACGCCGGACGCCTCGTCGTTCCCGCGCACCGCGTGGCTGGCCTCGTACCGAAGGGCTCTCCAGCAGGCGCCCAACGAGGTGTTCGGCCCGGGTGATCCGGCCGGCCGGATCGAACTGCGGGAGGCACTCGCGGAGTACCTGGCACGCGCGCGTGGGGTGCGCACAGAGCCGGGCAGGATCGTGATCTGCTCCGGCTTCGCGCACGCGCTGCGGCTGCTGTTCGGAGGGGGCGTGCTGCGCGGGCCCCTGGCGGTGGAGGCGTACGGGCTCGGATTCCACCGGGAGATCCTCGCGGCGGCCGGGGTGCGGACCATGCCGCTCCCCCTCGACGAAGACGGCGCCCGGGTCGACCGGCTGGGGCGTGAGCGGGCCGTGCTGCTCACGCCGGCCCACCAGTTCCCGACCGGCGGGCCGCTGCACCCCGCGCGCCGGTCCGCCGTGATCGACTGGGCACGCGCGCGTGGCGGGCTGCTCCTGGAGGACGACTACGACGGGGAGTTCCGCTACGACCGCAAGCCGGTCGGCGCGGTCCAGGGCCTCGACCCCGAGCACGTGATCCACATCGGCTCGGTCAGCAAGAGCCTGTCACCGGCGGTGCGGCTGGGCTGGATGGTGCTCCCGGAGCGGTACGTCGACGCCGTCCTGGCCGCCAAGGGAGACCGGGAGGCGTGGGCGAGCGTCCTCGACCAGCTGAGCCTCGCGGACTTCGTCGTCTCCGGGGCGTACGACCGTCATGTACGGCGGATGCGGCAGCGCTACCGCGGCCGGCGGGACCGGCTCGTCGCGGCGCTCGCCGAGCACGCGCCGCACATCGAGGCCACCGGTATCGCGGCCGGGCTGCACGCGGTGCTGCGACTGCCGCCCGGCACCGAGGCGTCCACGGTCAAGGCCGCCTCCTGGCAGGGCATCGCCCTGGACGGCCTCGCCGCGTTCCGGCACCCGGACACGGACATGGCGGCGGGCGACGGCCTCGTCGTGGGGTACGCGACGCCCTCCGAGCACGCGTACGGGCCGGCCCTGGAGGCGCTGTGCCGTGCACTGCCGCCGCCCTGACCGGCCGGCCCGTGAAGCGCGTTGAGCTACGGCTTGCGCGCGATCGCGTGGAGCTACGGCTTGCGCGCGACCGCCCCGTACCCCGGAATCACCCCGTCGTCCTGCCCCGGTACGGGCTCGCCCAGTTCGGGGTGCCAGCGATGGGGCACCTCGACGCCGGGCTCGACGAGGTCGAGGCCGTCGAAGAAGCGGGTGAACTCCTCACGGGAGCGCAGGGCCAGGGTGACACCGGCGGCGCGGAGCTTCTCCGTGGCCGCCTTCGACTCCTGAGGCGTGAAGTCGGCCGTGGCGTGGGTGATGACCAGGTGGCTGCCGGAGGGCAGTTCGGCGAGCAGCCGGCGGACCAGGTCGTGCGCGCCGTCGTCGTCGGAGACGAAGTGCAGCAGCGCGATGAGCGACAGCGCGACGGGCCGGGAGAAGTCCAGGGCCTTCCTCGCGCCCTCCAGGATGGCGTCCGGGTCGCGCACATCGGCCTGGAGGTACTCGGTCACCCCCTCGTCCGTGCCGCGCAGCAGCGCCGCCGCGTGGGCCAGCACGATGGGGTCGTTGTCGCAGTAGACGACCCGGGCGTCGGGGGCGATCTCCTGGGCGACCTGGTGGAGGTTCGGCTCGGTCGGGATGCCGGTGCCGATGTCCAGGAACTGCCGTACGCCGTTCGCGGCCAGCCAGCGCGTGGCCCGGTGCATGAACGCGCGGTTGACCCGCGCCATGACCGGCACCCTCGGGTCGAGGGCGAGCATCTGCCGGCCCATCTCCTCGTCGACCGGGTAGTTGTCCTTGCCGCCGAGGTACCAGTCGTACATCCGCGCGGGGTGGGGTCTGGTCGTGTCGATCTGGACGGCCGGTGTGGGGTCCTGCCCGGTCATGAGGCACTCCGTAAGGCACAAAAGATGGTCAATTCAGCACCACGGTCAGAAAGTCGAGTCAGAAAGCCGAACGTTCAGAAAAGGCAATCGCGTCAGGACAGCAGGAAGTCCGCCTCCCCCGCCTTCGCCCCTTCGATGAAGGCCGTCATCTCGTCGGTGGTGTAGATCAGGGCCGGACCGTCCGGGTCGGTGGACTGCCGGACGGCGATTCGGCCGTCGGCGAGCTTCATCGCCTCCAGGCAGTTCCCGCCGTTCCCCCCGCTCCACGGCTTGTGCCAGCCTTCGCTGCCCAAGTCGCGCGCGGGCATGCCGTTGTAGACGTGTTTGCGCGGCTTGATGCGATCCATTCACAGCTCCTTGCGGAGATCCCTGAGGATCTCCTTCGTGCGTTGTGCCGTAGCGGCCTGCGCCGCCATGCGGTCCATGACCTCGAGGTGGGTCGCCACCTCGGCGCGCGCGTCGAGGTAGACCGCGCCGGTCAGGTACTCGCTGTAGACCATGTCCGGCAGTTCGGGCATGGCAAATCGGAACAGCACGAACGGCCCGTACGTGCCCGGGTGCGGCCCGGTCGCGAACTGGGCGACCTGCAGCGTCACATGGGGCAGCTCCGTGGCCTCGAGCAGCCGGTCGATCTGGGCGCGCATCACCTCCGGGCCGCCGACCGGGCGCCGCAGCACGGTCTCGTCCATGACGACCCACAGCCGGGGCGCGTCCTTGCGGGTGAGCAGTTCCTGGCGCTGCATCCGCAGGGCGACGTGGCGCTCTATGTCGTCGGGCCGGGTCTGGCCGATGGCGCCCGAACGGAGCACTCCGCGCGCGTAGTCCTCGGTCTGCAACAGCCCGGGGACGAAATGGGGCTCGTAACTGCGGATGACGCCGGCCGCGCCCTCCAGGCTCACGTACATCGAGAACCAGCCGGGCAGGATGTCGTGGAAACGCTGCCACCAGCCGGGTTTGTTCGCTTCCTCGGCCAGCAGGACGAAGGCGTCGGCCTCCTCGTCGGAGATTCCGTAGGCCTTCAGGAGGAGTTGGAGATAGGGGATTTTGAGCGCGACCTCGGCCATCTCCATACGGCGGACCGTGGCGGGGGCGACGCGCAGGATGCGGGCGGCTTCCTCACGCTTCATCCCCGCGCGTTCCCGCAGGTCCAGCAGGCGCCGGCCGAGGACGACCTGGCCCACGGTCGGAGCGGACCGCGGTTCGCTCACGCTCCACCTCCACCAAGAGTTCTGACGAGCCGGCCACAGAAGAAGCCGACAGCCCGGCGGCGCCATTCGAAGACCTATTCGAAGAGCCGGTCATCCGAACAGATGTTCCGAACATCACTTCGATGTCTCAACTGGCGCCGCACGGGGTGCTGTTGCGAGCAGTGTGCCACGGCCTTCCAGACCGTCACACAGCACTCTGCAATTTTCAGAGTGACACTTGCCAAGTGTTCACGGCGGGACGATAGTGGCAAGCGTGATTCCGTCCGCGCCCTTAGGAACAGACGCCGCCGCAGGCCCTTACGGCCTGGGTGCCAGCCCGGAAGCAAGCCCCGCCGGGGCCGCTGCCGAGCGCCGGTTCCGTTTCGAGCTGGCCGCACACCCGGGATCTCCCGCACAGGCCAGACGCCTGACGCGGGCCCGGCTGACAGGCTGGTCGGTGTGCGAGGACACGTGCGACAGCGCGGCCTTGGTGGTGTCCGAACTGGTCACCAACGCCATCGTGCACACGGCGAGTACCCACATAGTGTGCGAGCTGCACGACGGCGACGATCTGGTGCGGATAGCCGTGCGGGACGAGGGCTGCGCCCCGGGCCAGCCCCACGCGGCCGGCCGCACCCGGCCCGAGGAGGAGCACGGGAGGGGACTGCTTCTCGTCGACGCCCTCTGCGACGCCTGGGGTGCCCATGAGCACGGCCCCGGGCTGCTGGTCTGGGCCGAGCTGCCGCGCAAGGCCGACACCCCGCACGACCCGGCGGAGCCCCGGAACGACCTGGGCTGGGGCACCCGCCCGAAGCCGGGGCCGTCCGACGACTCGGGCGACGGGGACGGGGCACGCCGGGCGCGCCGGGCGGAGGGCGCTCAGGAGGTCCCTGCTCAGGAAGTCCCCGCTCAGGAAGTCCCCGCGCAGGAGCGACGCCGAGAGCGGGGGCCTGCATGAGCCCCGGGCGCGGTGGCCGCGTCCTGAACCTCGACACCCTGGCCCGGCTCGGGCGCGAGCTGCGGACGACGGGCCCGGCTCTGCGACTGCCCGTGCCCGACGGCATGACCGCCCCGCTCGGCTGTGACGCGGTCGCCGTGCCCGCCCGTCTCGGCCCGCTGGTCATGCCCCGGCTGCCCCGCACGGGCTGCGTGTACGCCGACGCGACGCACTGGTGGTGGCTGGTGCCGTCCGACTCCGACCACGCCCTGGAATGGCCGGCCCCGGCGCACTACGCCACCGGCGCGGTCGTCCCGGACGTCCCCGAGCTGCCCGAACTCATCCACCGCCCGGACGGCACGCTGCCGTACACCCCGCCGATACCGCTGTATCTGGCCCTGTGCCGGGTGACGGGGACCGCCCCGTCCTGGTCGCGGCCGGTCACCGCGTAGGGCTCGTCACCGCGCAGGGCTCGTCACCGCGTAGGGCTCGTCAAGCTCGTCGGACACCGCTCGGTCGAGTCCTACCGACCGTTAAGTCCTACCGCTCGTTGAGTCCTACCGCTCGTTGAGTCCTACCGCTCGGTCGAGGCATGGCCACCACCCCTGCGACTCAGCGCCGCCTCACGCCTCCGCCGCCCGATTCGTGCGCCCGCGCGCCTCCGGCGCCCCGGGCTGCGCCCTGCCCGGGCGGGCTCCGCCCCCGCCATAGTGACCGTTCGTCCACGAGCGGGACATGAGCGGGGAGGTCGGTCGACGGTGGCGAAGAAGCGGACCGCGCCGGAGGTGTCCGAGTCGGAGCGGCTGCTCTTCGGCGGGCCGCTGCGCTACGACATGGGCTGGAACCAGCACGCCGACGCGTTCCTGGAGCTGAACTTCCGCGCCATGATCACCCGGCTGCCGTCCCTGCTGGCGTCCAGCCTTCGGCTCGCCCGGCAGGCCGACCGGGGCGCCGCGCGGATCGTGCTGGCCGCCGAGGCGGGCCGGGGCGTGGCGCAGGCGGTGGCGCTGCTCGCGGTCAACAGCGTGCTGGCCCGGCTGATGGGCGGCGGCGACATCGAGGAGCGGCTGCGCGGCGCCGTGCCGGCCCTGGTCACCGTGGCCGTCGTGATGCTGCTCGCGGCGCTGCTGCGGGCCGCGAGCACCTACGCCACCGGGCGGCTGGAGCCCAAGGTGGAGCGGGTGGCGACCGAGCAGTACCTGGAGCGGGCCGCGGCCGTCGAACTGGCCGCGATCGAGGACCACGCCTTCCACAAGCTGCTGGACACCGCGCAGTACGGCGCCGCCTCCGCCCGCCGGATGATCTCCTACGGAACGCGCGTGATCAACGCGATGATCTCGCTGGTCGCCGCGGCAGGCGTGTTGACCGTGCTGCATCCGGCGCTGCTGCCGCTGCTGGTCACGATGACCCTGCCGAGCGCCTGGAGCGCGCTGACCGTGGCCCGGCGGCGGTACGAGTCCTTCCACGCCTGGGTGCAGCACGCCCGGGCGGGCCGGCTGATCGGCAATCTGCTGATCGAGCCCGAGGCGGCCCCCGAGATCCGGGTGCACGGGGTGGGCGCGTTCCTGCTGCGGCACTTCCGCGCGATGTCGGAGACGGCGGAGGCCGAGCAGGCCCGGCTGGCCCGGCTCGCCGCCCGTACCGGCCTGATCGCGGCGGCGTGGACGGGCCTGGCGACGGTGGCGACGTACGCCACGCTCGGCGGGCTGCTGCTGGCGGGCGCGATGGCCCTGTCGGTGGCGGGTACGGCCGTGATCGCGATCCGGACCGGCTCGCAGAGCCTCGACACGCTCGTGGTGGAGGTCAACGCGCTGCACGAGGAGGCGCTCTTCGTCGGCGATTTGCAGCGGCTGTACACGGAGGCGGCCCAGCGGGCCATCCCGGTGGGCGGCCTGCCTCTGCCGGAGAACCCGCGCGAGATCCGCTTCGAGAACGTCACGTTCCGTTACCCGGGCGACTCCGCCCGTCCCGCCCTCGACGACGTGTCGCTCACGCTCCCGCTGGGCCGGATCGTGGCGCTGGTCGGCGAGAACGGCTCGGGCAAGACGACCCTGGTCAAGCTGCTCGCCGGGCTCTACACGCCGGAGAAGGGACGGATCCTGTGGGACGGAGTGGACGCGGCGACCGCCGACCGGCGCCGGCTGGCCGAGCGGATCGCGATGGTGGCGCAGGACTTCAAGCGGTGGCCGTTCACGGCCCGGGTGAACGTCGCCCTGGGGCGCACGTCGGTGCCGGTGTGCGAGCAGCGCCTGGCCGCGTCGATCGCCGAGGCCGGGGCCGAGACGGTGATCGCGGACCTGCCGCGCGGGCTGGACACCCTGCTCGCCCGCAATTTCAGCGGCGGGCACGAACTGTCGGGCGGCCAGTGGCAGCGGCTGGGCATCGCCCGGGCGGCCTACCGCAGGGGCCGCATCCTGATCGTGGACGAGCCGACGGCGGCCCTGGACGCCCGGGCCGAGCTGGAGGTCTTCGAGCGGATCCGCGCCCTGGCCGACAGCGGCCAGACGGTCGTCCTGATCACGCACCGGCTGGCGTCCGTACGGCACGCGGATCTGGTGCACGTCCTGGACCAGGGCCGGCTCGTGGAGTCCGGGACTCCGGACGAGCTGCTGGCGACGGGCGGTCTCTACGCCGAGCTGTACGCGCTCCAGGCGGAGCAGTTCGCCTCGGCACCCACGTCACCCACGACGGTCCAGCCGGTGCAGCCGGTCGCGCCGGTCCCGAAGGTGCCGTCACCGAAGGCGGGCTGAGCCACGCCCCCCTCGGGGCACGCGTCAGGCCGCCGCGTCGGCACCGTCCCCGCTGCGCACGATCACCAGGAACATGTCCGTGGCGAGATCCATGACGACCTCGGCAGGCAGGCCCTCCAGACGCCGCGCCTGCGCGAACTCCTCCGCCGGCCAGGAGCCACGCGGCCCACCGGCGGGAAAGCTCTCGAGCACCGTTCGCCCGTTCACCCTGCACCTCCATGTCGCGCTGTACTCGTAGAGTTAAACGCCAACCATGGGGTGAACGGCTCGCGAAGTGACGGTTCTGAGACGTAGTTGACACTCGTTCACCACCGAGTGTGACCAAACTCTCAGCCGATTGGTCTATCTTTTCACTTTGCGTATCAGTCGTCGTACTCATCGTGATAGCGGACGCGCTCACTTCCCGCAGGCGCCCCAAGAGCTGATGCGCGCCCCTTGGGCTCCTCCCACTCCTCCTGGCGACCCAGCGCGGTGAGGTCCAGCAGGCTGGTGGTCGAGCCGAGACCGTCGAGGCCGCGCTCGTACGTCGAGTAGGTGTGGAAGATCCGGTCGCGGTCCCGCAGGAAGCAGCTGAGGCCCGGGCGCTCGACGAGCTCGCCCTCGCGCGAGAGGGTCACCTCGAAGTCGTGGTTGAAGTCGCTGCCGTACGACGAGTACCAGGGCACCGTCCAGCCCATCCGCGCCTTGAACGGCAGGATCTTCGGGTACGGCACCCGGGACACGGCCGCGAACGACGTACCACGGGCGTTGAGATGGGCGAGATGCCCTACTTGGTCCAGGAATGCGGAGCAGCTGCGGCAGCCGGCGTCCCACTCGGGCGCGAACATGAAGTGGTAGACGACGAGCTGGTGCCGGCCCTCGAACAGGTCGAGCAGGGTGGCCTTGCCGTCCCCGCCCTCGAACACGTACTCCTCGCCGACCTCCACCATGGGCAGTCCGCGCCGCTCGGCATTGAGCGCGTCCCGCGCTCGGGTGGCGGCCTTCTCCTTGACCAGCAGTTCCGCGCGCGCCGCGCGCCACGCCTCGCGCGAGACGATCTCCGGAAGCGACATGGGCCCTCCTGTGGCAACGGTCCGTCCGGGGTGGTGACCGGCGGGAGGGCCGGAACTCATCGCTGCCCCGGGAGGAATCTCGGAGGGAAGGAATCTCGGAGGGCCTTCCGGAAGGTCAGGTGTCGTAGTCCTGGATGCGCCGGCCGTGGCTGCGGTCGACGAGGGCGGGCAGGCGCTCCTCCAGTTCCCGTACCACCGCCGGGACATCGATCGTCAGGAGCGTCCGGTCGCGCATCAGGATCCGTCCGTCGACGATCGTGGTGCGGACGTCGGAAGAGCGGGCGCTGTGCACGAGGGTGGCGGCGAGGTCGTGGACCGGCTGGGTGTGCGGTCCGGTGAGGTCGACCAGGACGATGTCCGCCCGCCGCCCCGGCGCGATGCTGCCGACGCTGTCCCCCAGCCCCACGGCACGCGCGCTCTGGAGTGTGGCGTGGTGCAGGGCCTGGCGTGAGGTCAGCCAGCGGGGGTCGCCCTCGGCGGACTTCTGGACCAGGGAGGTGAGGGCCATCGACTCCCATACGTCGAGGGAGTTGTTGGAGGCGGCGCCGTCGGTGGCGAGTCCGACGTCGACGCCTATGTCGCGCAGGGCGCGGACCGGTGTGGTGTCGGGCCAGGCGAACTTGAGGTAGCCGCGGGGCGCGGTGGCGACGGCCGTACGGCCCGCCGCCCGTTCCAGGACGGGCAGGTCGCGGTCGACGATGCCGGTGCCGTGGGCCAGGAGCACGTCCGTGCCGAGGATGCCGGTGCGTTCCAGGACCCCGATCGGCGTGACGCCGTGGCGGGCGAGGCTGGTCTCGGTCTGGTCGCGGTTCTCGGCGGCGTGGAGGTGCACGGGCAGGCCGTGTTCGCCGGCGAGCCGGGCGGTGGCGGCGAGGTCGGTGTCGTCGACCGTGTAAGGGGAGTGCGGGGCGAGGGCGGTGGTGATACGGCCGTCTGCGGAGCCGCGGTGCCGGAGCGCGAACTCCAGTGACCGCTCCCGGCCTTCGGGGCCCTGGGAGGAGAAGTAGGCCTCCCCCAGCAGCGCCCGCATGCCGCAGTCCGCGACCACGTCCGCCACCGCGTCCATGGCGAAGTAGTGGTCGGCGAAGCAGGTGGCGCCGGCGCGGATCATCTCGGCGCAGGCGAGCCGCGCCCCCAACTCGACGTCTTTGCCGGCGAGGTTGGATTCCACGGGCCAGATGACGTCGTTGAACCACTCCTGTGTCGGCAGGTCCTCGGCGAGACCGCGCAGGGCGACCATCGGCGCGTGCGTGTGACAGTTGATCAGACCGGGCAGGGCGACCTGGCCCCGGGCTTCGAGGCGCTGGGCGGCGGGCAGGTCCGCGACCGCGGCGGTGGTCGTCACAGCCTCGACGACGCCGTTCCGTACGACGATCGCGGCGTCCTCCTCGAACCCGATGCGCTCTTGATCGTCGTGCACGAGGACGGTACATGCGCTGATGATGAGGTCGGCGGGACTGCCCGCGGCGGAAGGCGTCATCGCGCCAACGTACGACCTGTCGGCTTCTGAAAGGAGCCCGGCATGCTCCTCGGCACCTGGAACCTGGAGAACCTCTATCGGCCCGGCGGCCCGTACGGCCCGCAGGACGAGGCCGCGTACCAGGCCAAACTCGCCGCGCTCGCCGCCGTGATCACGGAACTCGACCCGACGCTGCTCGGCGTGCAGGAGGTCGGGGACCCCGAGGCCCTGGAGGACCTCGCCGGGATGCTCGACGACGACTGGCATCTCGCCCTGTCCGGGCATCCGGACAGCCGGGGCATACGGGTCGGGTTCCTGAGCCGTACGGCCATGACGGTGCTGGCCGACACGACGGCCTTCCCGGGGGAACTGCGGCCCGTGCAGGTGGACGACTCCGGGGTGACGGTGACGCGGGCGGGGCGGGGCTTCCTTGCCGTGGAGCTGGAGGAGGCCGAGGAGGTCGAGGGCGGGCCGCTGCGGG
This sequence comes from Streptomyces sp. NPDC006235, assembly GCF_040613735.1. Taxonomy (NCBI): domain Bacteria; kingdom Bacillati; phylum Actinomycetota; class Actinomycetes; order Kitasatosporales; family Streptomycetaceae; genus Streptomyces; species Streptomyces sp. NPDC006235. Next base: position 176,317 of record NZ_JBEXSR010000003.1, on the reverse strand, counting down.
TGGCCGTCTGCCATCTGAAGTCGAAGCTGCTGTCGTACCCGAACGGCCGCTTCCAGCCGCGCGACGAGGGGGAACGGGCCCGCTACGGCGCCTACGCCCTGTACCGGCGGGCCGCCGAGGCGACGGCCCTGCGCGCCCTCGCGGACGAGCTCCTGGACGGCGAGGGGCAGGACAGGGACGTGGCCGTACTGGGCGACCTCAACGACGAGGTGCAGGCCGCTACCACCCAGATCCTGCTCGGCCCGCCCGGCTCCGAGATCGGCACGCCGGGCTACGAGCAGGCCGACCGGGGCGACGCGACCCGGCTGTGGGACACGGCCCCGCTCATCCCGCCCGGGCAGCGCTACTCCCGCGTCAATTCCGGGCGGCGTGAACTGATCGACCATGTGCTGGTCAGCCACCGCCTGGTGCACCGGGTGACGGCGGCGGGCACGGGTCTGCCCGGCGACGGCCCGCCCGGTCTGCCGTCGGTCGGCCCCGACCCCTCGGACCGGCGGGGCGTGCCCGGGTCGGACCACGCGCCGGTGTGGATACGGGTCGGTTGAAGGGCCGGGGGTGAGGCGCCGGTGGAGGGCCGGTGGAGGGTCGCACGGGTCGGCCGAGGGGTCATCCGGCGCGGCGCGTCCCGGGCAGCCGCAGGCCCAACCGGTCTCCTGGTCCGGCGAGTTCACCGAGGAGGGCGGTGAGGCGCTCGGTGTGCTCGGGACCGATCCGTCCGGTGTCGTCGAGGTGGACGGCGCAGGCGGTGGTGGTGTCGACGAGGCGTTCGAGGAGGTCGGCCACCTCGTCCGCGCCCTCGGTGTGCCGGGCGAGGGCGGGCAGTTCGTGCGCGGACAGGGAGATGGCCGTCCGGGCCTCAGCGAGCGTGCGGTAGGCCTCGCGGCGCAGGGTCCAGCGGGTGGCGCGGTGCTCGGAGGGGGCGGCGCGGCGGGCGGAGGGCGTGAAGGGGCGCTCGGAGGAGGTGCCGGAGCGCTCGGGGCGCGTGCGGGAGCGCTCGGCGGAAGTCCGGGATGGCTCGGAGGGCGTGCTGGGGCGCTCGGCGGGAGTGCGGGAGCGCTCGGAGGGCGTCCTGGGGCGCTCGGAGGGCGTCCTGGGGCGCTCGGAGGAAGTGCTGGAGCGCGCAGAGGGCGTGCCCGGGCGCTCGGAGGGCGTGCCGGGTGGCCCGACGCGCGGGGTGTCGGCCTCGTCGAGGACGTGGGTGAGGTAGGCGTACGCGGCGTCGCTCGCCGCGGCGAGCCGGGCGCGCACTCCCCCGCCCCGCTGTCCGGGCATCGGCAGGTGCCCGGTGATCAGCACGATCGCGCAGGCCAGCAGCGTCTCGCCGATCCGCCCCATGGAGGCCTGCGGCTCGCCGCCGACCATGACCAGGGCGAGGACGAGGACGGTGACGACGGCGGTCTGGGCGGCGAAGTGCCGGGTGGCGACGGGGATGAGCGCTCCGCTGAGGGCGACGAGCGCGATGAGCCCTTCGGGCCGGGGCAGGACGGCGGCGAATCCGGCGAAGACGACGGCGCCGAGCACGGTCCCGGCAGCCCGGTTCAGCACCCGCGAGGCGAGCGGCCCCAGGTCGGGCTTGACGAGGAAGACGGCGGTGGCCGGCAGCCAGTACCAGTGCTCGTGCTGCCCGTACCACTGGCCCTGGTGCAGGGCCTGGGCGACGGCCGAACTGGCTCCGAAGCAGAGGGCGACCCGCAGCCCGTATTCGCGTCCGGCGCTGCCGAAGGCGGCGCGCAGCCGGTCCCTGGGCGTGCGGGGCCGGGTGTGCAGATCGCCGCCCCTGCCCTGGTCGAACACCTCGGCGGCGTGCAGGAGGGCGTCGTCGAGGGCGCGCAGTGCGGGTGCCGAGCGGGAGGGTGCGGGCAGCGGCCCGGTGTGGCTGTTGCCGCGTACGGCGGCGGCGAGCCGCCGGGGTCCCTCGGAGGCCCGCTCGGCGACGGCCTCTCCGGCCCACGCCAGCGCGGTGGCGGCCTCGGCGAGGGGCAGGGCTGCGGCGTACTGCGCGTGCAGCCGCCGCTCGGCGGAGGAGGAGGCGTACCGCCGCAGCCGGGGCCCGGCGAGGGCGTCCTGCGCGTGGTCGAGGGCGGCGGTGAGCGCGGCCCGGCGGCGCATGGCCTCGGGCCCGCCGACGGCGTCGAGCAGCTCGGCGACGGCGTCGTACACGGCGGCGACGGCCTTCCGCTCCCCGTCGAACCGGAAGTCCCCGGCGAGGGAGCCGGGCGTGGGCAGCACGAGCCGGAGCACGACCAGCCACCCGGCGCCCGCGACATAGGCGAGCGCACGCTCCCACCCCTCCTCCGGCAGGGGCATCCCGGCCCCGATCGCCGAGGCGACGAGCAACTGCGTCCCCACGGCCGAGGCGACCGGCCCGATCGCGCTGATGCTCCCGGCGACGAGTCCGACGAACGTGAGGATCACCGTCAGCACGACCGCGCCGGTCTGCTGCCCGGCGTACGTCCCGGCCACCAGCCCCAGGGCGCCGCCCAGTGCCGGCACCCCGATCCGCTTGACCGAGGCCCGCCGGCTCCCGGGCCGGTCGTTGATCCCGGCGAGCATGGCGGCGATGGCGGCGACGACCCCGAGCGAGGTACGCCCGACCTGCACGGACACCAGCAGCAGCGGCCCCGCCGACAGGGCCCCCCGGGTCACCGCGCTCCAGGGCACCGGCCCCCGCTGGGCGCGCAGGGCGTGCGCGAGCCAGGGCGGCAACGCGAGGTAGGCACGGCGGGACCGGGACACGGGGCTCCTGTCGACTCGTCGAGGGCAGGGGTGGGCCTTCGGGCGACGGTGGCCGGGGCGGGGGTATGGGTGCCCACAGTAGGCGGGGTTCCTGGAGGGAAGGTTTCCGGAACGTGACGGAGTCCGGGAAAGCCGGGTTCTTTATGAACGCAATCGGCAGGAAGGCAAGCGGCAGGAAGGCAAGCGGCGACGGCCGTACGACTCCGGTCAGCTCCGCGCCGCCTCCACGGCCCGGCTCAGGAGCGTCTCCACGTCGGTGATCCTCTTCACGAGCTCGTCCGGAGCGCCGGTGAGGGTGCTGCCCAGCAGCGCGTCCACGTCCCGCAGACCCGCCCTCGCGAGGAGGCCTTTCTCGTTGGTCACCCACTCCCCCCGTGCCGCCAGCACCGCGTGCGCCGTCTGGGTCGCCGCGAGGGCGATCGCGCCCGCGACCTGGGTGACCGCACCCTTGGGCGCGTGGCCCGCCTTCGCGTAAGCGAGGGTGGCCGTGGCCATGCCGTGCCAGTGGGCCGGGGCGGTCTCGCGCAGGGCCGGCGGGTAGGCCGAGGGGCGCGGCAGTTCGCCGCGCAGCACCTTGTTGATGGCGAGTTCGGCGACGAGCAGGTAGGTCGGGATGCCCGCCAGGTGGAACATCAGCGGCTCGACCCGGAAGCGGCCCTCTTCCGCTTCCGCCACCTCGTGTGCGACGACGTCGAGATCGCGGTAGTGCACGTCCACGCGCCGGCCGTCGACGGTCAGCCAGGCACCGCCGTTGAAGACGCCGCCGCCCCAGGCACCCAGCTCGGAGACCTCGCCCTCCCAGCCGACGGCCCGGAGGTCCTGGGGATCGAAGGCGCCCCGGTAGTAGATCGCCAGGTCCCAGTCGCTGTCCGGGCGTTCGGTGCCCTGGGCGCGGGAGCCGCCGAGGGTGACGGCCTCGACGGCGGGGAGGGCGGCGAGGCGGTCGGCGGTGGTGTCGAGGAAGGTCTGGTCCGGGCGGGTGGGCACGGGCGTCGCTCCTGGGCCGGCGGGTGATGCCCGGGAAGCGTAGGGGAGCGCTCGGGTGAGGGCGCAACCGAAATACGGGTGCAGCCGCGTGGCGGAATCTCGCATGATCGGTGGGTTGCCCTCGACCGCCACCGGTAGATCCGCCACCGGAAGATCGGAGACCCCCGTGATCCAGCGAGTCACTGTCCCGAGCCTGTTTCCGCCGCCCACCTACTCCCACGCCTCCGTCGTGGAGGCCGGCACGCGGCTGGCGTTCCTCGCCGGGTCCGTGCCGCTGGACGCCGACGGCGAGCTCGTCGGCCCCGGGGATCCCGTGCGGCAGGCCGAGCAGGTGATCGCCAACCTGCGCGAGCAACTGCGCGCCGTCGGCAGCGACCTCGCGCACGTCGTGGCGACCGACGTGTACGTCGTGAGCGGTGAGCCGGCCGTGCTGTCGTCCGTCTGGGAGGTCGTCGAGGCGTCCGGGCTCAGTACCGGGCCGCACTCGTCGACGCTCATCGGCGTGGCGTGCCTCGGGTACACGGGACAGCTGGTGGAGATTACGGCGACAGCGGTCGTGCCCGGCGAGCCGCCGGCCTGAGGCCTGAGGAGAACGCCATGTTGATCGAGCACCGCGGGCGGCGCCCCGTCGTCCCGGAGTCCGCGTACGTCGCCCCGACGGCCGTCCTGTGCGGGGCCGTCGTCCTCGGTGAGCGCAGCCGGGTGCTGCACGGGGCCGTGCTCACCGCCGAGGACGGGGAGGTGCGGGTGGGCTCGGACGTCGTCGTCATGGAGAACGCCCTGGTGCGGGGACGGGCCCGGCACCCCGCGGTGATCGGTGACGCCGTGCTCGTCGGCCCGCACGCCCATGTCAACGGGGCGACGCTGGAGGACGAGGTCTTCGTGGCCACCGGCGCCTGCGTCTTCCCTGGCGCCGTCGCGAGCGCCGGGTCCGAACTGCGGATCCACAGCGTGCTGCACGTCAACTCCGTGCTGCCGCCCGGCACCGTCCTGCCCATCGGCTGGATCGCGGCGGGAGCGCCCCGGGCCCGTCTCTTCGCCCCCGGCGAGCACGACGAACTGTGGCAGGTGCAGGAGGCGCTGGACTTCCCCGGCACCGTCTACGGCATCCCGCGCGGCACGTCGATGCGGGAGGTCATGGCCCGCCAGGTGGCGTTCTACGGGGCTCATCGCGACGACGTCACACTCGACGACGGCCCGGCATAACGCGGCATGGCCCGGCACGGCCTGGTCCGGCTCGGCCTAATGCTGTCCGGGCCGCCCCCACACCCTCCGTTTCGTCAGCGGCTCGGCGTAGCTCCCCGCGCGGCTCGTCGACAGCCCCAGCGCCACCAGCGATTCCGCCAGTTTGACCGCGGCGGCGACCCCGTCGACGACCGGCAGGCCCAGCTTCTCGCCGACCAGCCGCTGCAACCCCGTCATCCCGGCGCAGCCCAGCACCAGTACCTCGGCCCCGGCCGCGCACGCCCGCTCCGCTGCGGCCAGGAACGCCGTCTCGGTGCGCTCGTCGTCGCCGAGGTCGAGCACGTTCAGGCCCGTGCCGACGATCGCGGCGCAGTTCCGGGCCACGCCCGCCGTCTCCAGGCTGTCCTCGATCTGGCCGACGGACCTCTCCAGCGTGGTGACGACGCCGTAGCGGCGGCCCAGCAGACACGCCAGATGCGCGGCCGCCTCGGTGATGTCGACGACCGGTACGTCCACCAGTTCCCGGACGCCCTCGCGCCCGTGCTCCCCGAAGCCGGCCAGGACGACGGCGTCGTAGGGCGGTCCGTCGTACGTGCGCAGCGTGTCCATGACGGCCGCGGCGGACAAGTAGCTGTCGAGCCAGCCCTCCGCGGACTCCGGCCCCCAGGCGGGGGTCAGCCCGGTCACGGCGGTGCCCGGGCCTGCCGCGGCCCGGGCACCTCGTACGATTTCCTCGGTCATCTCCTGCGTGGTGTTGCAGTTGGTGACGACGATCCGCACGTCTCTCAGACCTCCGCGGTGGCGCGCTCGGGGCGGCACAGGGCCGCGTACAGGCCGGCCGCGAGGGCCGTGCCGATGAACCAGGAGTACGGGGCGACATCACTGAAGGTCTTCACCAGCGCGAGGACCGCCGCGACACCGGCCGCCGGCAGGAACGCCCACAGCGCCTTCGGGTTGAAGCCCTTGCGGTAGTGGTAGCGGGAGCCGGGCGTGGCGTCGAACAGTTCGTCGACGTTCACCCGGCCGCGCTTGACCCAGTAGTAGTCGACCATGATCACGCCGAACAGCGGGCCGAGGAAGGCGCCGAGGCCGCCGAGGAAGTAGTTCACGACGGTCGGGTTGGAGAAGAGGTTCCAGGGCGTGACGAGCAGGGCCGCGACCGTGCTGATCATGCCGCCGACCTTGAAGGTGATCTTCTGCGGCCAGACGTTGGCCAGGTCGTACGCCGGCGAGACGAAGTTGGCGACGATGTTGACGCCCATGGTGGCGATGGCGAAGGTCAGCGCGCCCAGCACCAGCACCCAGGTGTTGCCGATCTCGGCGACGAGGTAGGCCGGGTCGGTGATCTCCTTGCCGAACACCTCGAACGCGCCCGCCGTGACGATGACCGACACGATCACGAAGGCCGTGGAGTTGACGGGCAGGCCCCAGAAGTTGCCGCGCCTGACCGACTTGTAGTCGGGCGAGAAGCGGGAGAAGTCGCAGAAGTTGAGCATCAGCGTGCCGTACGTGGCGAGGACCAGGCCGATCGCGCCGAACCACTGGCGCCACTGCTCGCCGACGGACACCGGGTGCGGGGTGGAGGTGAGCGAGATCGTCCAGCCGGCCTTGGCGAGGATCCACACGGCCAGCGCGATCATCACGAGCCAGATGGCCGGACCGCAGAAGTCCTGGAACTTGCGGACCGATTCCATGCCGCGGCTGATGATCGCCGCCTGGACCAGCCACAGCGCGATGAAGGAGACCCAGCCGAGCGCGTCCAGCCCGAGGAACGAGTTGTGCGTCCACGACTCCAGGCCCGGCCAGGCCGCGAGCAGCATCACGTTGACGGCGACGGAGGCCAGATAGGTCTGGATCCCGTACCACATGATGGCGATCACGGCCCTGATCAGCGCCGGGATGTTGGCGCCCCAGACGCCGAAGGCGATCCGGCTGACGACCGGGAAGGGGACGCCGTGGCGCTGCCCGATCTTCCCCATCCAGTTCATGCCGATGTAGATGATGACGAAGCCGACGAGCAGGGACGTGAAGATCTGCCAGACGTTCATCCCGAGGAAGAGCAGTCCGGCGGCGAAGGTGTAGTTGCCGAGGTTGTGGACGTCGGACATCCACATGGCGAAGAGGTCGAAGACCTTCCAGTTGCGCTTCTTCGCGGGCGCGAGGTCTTCGTTGGTGAGCCGGGGATCGGGGGCGAACGCTGGGGTGCCGGTGGTTGCGGCACGGTCGGCGAGGGACACGGGGCCTCCATGAGCAAGGGGACGAAGGAGGACTGCTCTGCGAGGGTTTGGTATACCAAACTGCGCACATGGTCTCCTCGTCAACCGTTCTGACCGATGTCGCTCTTGTTAACGCTCCGTAAAAGAGACTCCGCGTCGGCGAGGATGGGCTCCATGACGAAGATCGAACCCCTCGGAGCGGTGCGCGAACGCGTCACGGCCGACCTGCGGCAGGAGATCATCGCGGGCAGCCTGCGTCCCGGTGACCGCCTGGTCGAACGCGAGCTGGCGGAGCGCTTCGGCGTCTCGCGCGTCCCGGTCCGGGAGGCGATCCGGGCGCTCGTCGCCGAGGGCTTCGTCCACTTCGAGACGCCCCGGCGCACGGTGGTACGCCGTCTCACCCAGAACGACGTCAAGGAACTGTTCGAACTGCGTGAGGCCCTGGAGGTCTACGCCGCCGGACTCGCCGCGTCCCGCGCGACGCCGCAGGACCTGGCCGAGGTCCAGGAGCTCCTCGACCGCGCGGCCGCCGCCACCGAGGCCGGTGACGCCGAGCTGATCACGGACCTCAACAGCCGCCTGCACGACCGCATCGTGGCGATGGCCGGCAACAGCCTGCTGACCGAGGCCCTGGAACCGGTCGCCGGCCGGCTGCGCTGGATGACCCGGCGCAACGAGGAGTGGCCGCAGCTCCTCGTGGAGCACCGCGAACTGTACGAGGCGATCGCCTCGGGCGACCCGGACCGGGCCCGCGCGCACGCGCTCACCCACGTACGCACCAACTACCGCTCCACGGTGCGGCATCTGTTCGGGGAGGAGGCTTCCGTGGAGGAGGCTTTCGGAGAGAAGACTGCCGGGGAGAAGACTTTCGGGGAGAAGGCTCCTTAGCCGCTTTCGGTGGGCAGTTCCGCCGCCCGCGCGGCCGTCCGCAGGACGTCGCGCAGCATCGCCGGGGTGAGTCGGCCGGTGAAGGTGTTGCGCTGGCTGACGTGGAAGCAGCCGAAGAGTTCGAGGCCTTCCAGGGGGAACCGGGCCCCATGGCCGAAGGCCGGCCGGGGCCGGGGCACGGACCAGCCCGCCTCCGCGAACGCGGGGAGCGCGGCCTGCCAGCCGAAGGCGCCGAGCACGACCACGGCCCGCAGCGTCGGGCGCAGCAGCCGCAGCTCCTGCACGAGCCAGGGGCGGCAGGTGTCCCGTTCCTCGGGGGTGGGCTTGTTCGCGGGCGGGGCGCAGTGCACGGGCGAGGTGACGCGTACGCCGTACAGCTCCAGGCCGTCGTGGGCGTGCTCGGCGGTGGGCCGGGAGGCGAGGCCGACGTCGTACAGCGCCTCGTACAGGACGTCTCCCGAGCGGTCGCCGGTGAACATCCGGCCGGTGCGGTTGCCGCCGTGCGCGGCAGGGGCGAGCCCGACGATCAGCAGCCGGGCGTCCGCCGGGCCGAACCCGGGCACCGGCCGCCCCCAGTACGTCCAGTCCGCGTAGGCGGCTCGCTTCGTCCGGGCCACCTCCTCACGCCAGGAGACCAGCCGCGGGCAGGCCCGGCAGTCCGTGATGCGCTGGTCGAGGAGAGGGAGACCGCTGGCGTCCATGACTCCACCGTAGGCGGCGGTGGGGCCGCCCCTCACCGGAGGCGGAAGGCTCAGGACATGCCGGCACGCGAGCCCTGGGTGAGGGGCGTGTCCGGCGCGGACCGGGTCTCGACGCGGCGTAGCCAGAGCAGGGCCCCGGACAACAGCACCGCGCCGGTCAGCAACCATGGCAGCGGGCCCGGCCGCAACGCGCCGACGACGAGGCCGGCGAGCGCGCCGACCAGTTGCAGGGCGAGGGACTGGACGGACAGGGCGGTGGCGCGGCCGGCGCTGGTGACGCGGCGGTGCAGCAGGTCGTTCTGGTTCGGGGACGCGGCGCCGACGCCGAGGTAGAGCAGACAGAAGCCGACGACCGCGAGGGCCGTGGCGACCGGGTGCCTGGTGGTCGCGGTGACACCGAGCAGCAGCATGCCGCCCGCGCCCGTCACGAGACAGACCAGCACGGCCCGCTCGCCACTGCCCGCGATCCGCGCGGCGAGCGGCGCGAGGTGGCTGCCGGCACCGTTGCAGACGAAGCCCGCGCAGGCGAGCACGGCGTACGCCATCGCTCCGGAGCCGGGTGATCCGGTCAGCTCGACGGTGCGGCCCGGGATGAGCAGTTCGATGCCGGCCAGGGCGCCGCCGACGGCCGCGGCGGTGAGCAGGACCCGGCGGACCAGCGCGTCCCGGCCGCCCAGCCGCAGCCCGTCGAAGACGGTGACCGGGACGCCGCGCAGCACCGCACGCAGGGTGGCCGGCGGTCGCGGCGGTTCCCGCAGCACGGCCAGCACGTAGCAGACGAGGACGACCCTGACCACGGATCCCAGCAGCATGGGGACGGACAAGGGCAGCACCGCCCCGGCCGTCGCCTCGCTCAGCCTGGTACCGAGACCGGGCCCCGCGTCGAGCAGCCAGGGCAGGGCACCGCCGAGCAGCAACCCGGCCGCGAGCGCGGCGGACGTCGCGGAGCCGCCGCGGGCCAGGCCCGTGCGCAACTCGGCGTCCGGGCCGGAGCACTCCTGGACGGTGTCGACGTACCAGGCCTCGGCGGTACCGCTGGCCAGGGCCCGGGCCGTCCCCATGAGCACCATGCCGGCGGTGAGCACCCACACGGTGGTGCCGAGGCCGACCAGCACGCAGGCCACCATGTTGAGGACACCGGCCGTGGCCAGGACCGGCCGGCGCCCGAGGACGTCGGAGAGCCCGCCCGTGGGCAGCTCCAGCGCGGCCACGGTCAGCGAGTGGACGGCGAAGAGCCCCGCGACCGCGGCCAGGGACATGCCGCGCTCGCTGAACAGCAGGACCATCGAGGCCAAGCCGAGGCCCGACGGCAGCCATAAGAGCGCGCAGACGGTGACGTAGCGGCGGCGTACGGTCCGCAGCCGGGTCAGCTCGGTCACGAGGCGTCCTCGCGGCCCGTCTCCTCACGGCCCGTCTCCTCGCGGCCCGTGTCCCCACGGTCGGTGTCCCCACGATCGTGCGGGGCGAGCGGCAGCCCGGCGGTGAGGAACAGGACGTTCTCGGCGCGGGGGTCGTCCGCGTCCCGGGCCGTCAGCTCCGCCAGCTTCCCAGCCACGGCGTCCCAGAGCTCGGTGAGCGACTCGGCCGTCAGCCGGGGCATGCGGTCGCTGATCCCCGACGGCTCCACCCACTCCTGGCCAAACCGCCCCGCGGCCATGTCCGCCTCGTGCCGGGCGAGGGACATCTCCAGGTGCTCCAGCTGCCGCCGCCTCGCCAGGCTGACGAAGGCACGGCCCGCTTCGGAGGACTCCATCGCCTCGTTGCTCCAGGACGTCACGGTGTGCTGGGCCCGCCAGCGCCGCTCCCGTCCGTCACGATGCTCGGCCTCGGTGATGAACGCGTACTTCGCCAGCACCCGCAGGTGGTAACTGGTCGACGCCGACGACTCCCCCGTCCGCGCGGCGAGCTCACTGGCCGTGGCGGGCCCGTCCTGACGCAGCAGTCCGAGCAGCCGGATGCGCAGGGGGTGGGTGAGGGCCTTCAGGGCGTCCGTGTCGTGCTCGGGGTCCAGTACGCGCTTGTGCTCGTCGCTGTCCATGCCGGGAGGGTAGGCCGGCACCCGGCATTCAACAAAGAGTTTTTGCAAAACTTGTTTTGTAGAGTCGGGCGGGAGGCTGGTTACCTGCCCGGACGGCCCGAAATCGGATGACGGGAAGGGCTAAGGTCGGGGACATGGCTTCTGAAGGCACGGAGTACGACGGGACGGGCGACGCGAAGGCCGTGGACCCGAAGACCATGGACCCGAAGGCCGCGGACCTGAAGACCGTGGACCCGAAGACCGTGGACCCGAAGGTCGCAGCTGCCATCGCCGCTGCCGAGGCCGCCGGGCCGCAGAGTGGCCAGACCGTCCGTGTCGACAGCTGGATCTGGGCCGTACGCCTCGTCAAGACCCGTTCCCTGGGCGCCACCGCCTGCCGGGGCGGACACGTCCGCGTCAACGGCGAGCGGGTGAAGCCCGCCCACGCGGTGCGCGTCGGCGACGAGGTGCGCGTACGGCACGAGGGCCGGGAGCGGGTCGTCGTCGTGACACGGCTCATCCGCAAGCGGGTCGGCGCCCCGGTGGCCGCCCAGTGCTACATCGACAACTCCCCGCCGCCCCCGCCCCGCGAGGCCGTCGCCCCGGCCGGCATCCGCGACCGCGGCGCGGGCCGCCCGACGAAGCGGGACCGCCGCGAAATGGAACGCCTGCGCGGCCTGGCCGGCCCCGGTCCGGGCCCTGTAGCCGGCCCTGGCCCCGCCGGCGGCTTCGGCCGCGGTCCTGGTCCCGGTCCCCGCGGAGGCTCCGGCAAACCGAGGCCGTGAGCAGCGCACTCGGCACGGTCACGCCCGGAGCCGCAGCAGGCGCAGCAGATCCGCGTTGTGCCCCCGCCGCGCCCAGGCGATGAGAGCGAGCGGCACCATCAGGATGACCGGCGTCGCCGCGTACTGCCCGTCCATGACGGTGATCTGGACGACGAACGCGCCCACCATCAGCGCGCCCAGCGCCATCGCCGCCACCGACTGGAGCACCGGGATCAACAGGGCGACCGCTCCCGCCAGTTCGAGCGCGCCGATGGTGTACATCCCCGCGCCGCCCCAGCCGAGCTCCTCGAACGACTCGGCAGCCGACGGGTGCGCGATCAGCTTGGGCACGGCGCTCGCGATCCCGTAGAAGAGGGCGAGCAGCACCTGGAGACCACGCAAGGCGATCCGGGCACGCCGCCCGCGGGCGGTCGCGGACTCGGCGACGACGACACCGGCCGGGGCCGAGGGGATGGCGGTGGCGGGAGGGTTGGTCTCGGACATGGAGGTCTCCTGGGGAAGCGGTCCGTGATGATGTCGCAGGGGTAGACCGCCTCTCCCCCTCGAACTCATCGCCGCCCGGCGAATGTCACCCGACCCGCTCCGCCCTCGCCCGTCACGGGCAGAGCCGCCGGAGTCGTTCCGCTGGATAGGGCGTCGTCCTGCTCACCTCCTGGATGGCGCGGTAGAAGTCCGTCATCACGGCCGCGACCGGGGCATGGCGGCTGAGGATCTCCGCCGTCCCGGGCGGCACCCCGGTGGGCTGCTGCCCTTCGGCCCAGGCCCGTATCAGTGGCCCACGTATCTCCCAGTCCGCGCCATACAGGGCGGTGACCAGCCAGTTGACGAGATAACTGGCCGTGTAGCAGCGGTCGTAGCCGGCGTGCCGTTCGTAGAAGTCGGTCTCGGTGGGTGAGAGGTCGAAGCGGCTGGACAGGGCGAGGCCGTAGTCGGCGAAGTACAGGCGCCGGCCGTCGGTCAGGACGTTCTCGAAGTGGGCGTCGAAGTGGAGCAGTTCCCGACTGTTCATGAAGGACGTACCGGCCCGCAGTTCCTTCTCCACGAGCGAGCACGCCCGGTCGAGGGCCCCGCCGCCTGCTCGTACCTGCTCCGTGAGCCACGCGTGCAGCGTCCGGGGGACATACTCCAGGAACAGCACGACGCTCGCCGAGGACTCCCGCAGTGCCTCGATACGGCTCCGTACCTCCGCGCTCCCTCCCCAGTAGGCCACGGCCCGTTCCACATCGGCCAGTTCCTCCGCCGGGGTGGGTGCCTCGTCCGGCAGCACGCGCCAGTGGTACATCAGCGGAAATCCCTGGAACTGCCCGGAGAGCACCCAGTTCGTCGTCATCGTATGGACGGCGACCTCGCGCCACGCCCCGAACCCTGGCCCGCCGACGCCGTACTGGCAGAAGGTGGGGAGCCCGAACACGTTGGCCGTGGACCGGAGGTGTTCCGGCCGCCGCTCCAGGTCGGTCAGGGGCACCCGCTTCACGAAGACCGGCGTGCCGGCCACGTCCGTCCGGGCCGACTTGCCACCGATGCCCGTCCCCAGCGGCACGGCCGCGTCCACCAGCTCACGCAACTCGGCGTCCCCGCACAGCGCCAGGGATGTCGACACCGTGTCGTAGCCGGTCAGCCTCCCGGACTCCCCCGCGCCGTCCGGTGCCTCACGCACCCTGCTCGCCTTGACCGTCAGGCACAGTCCGCACCCAGATCCGGTCCTCCGTCAGGTACCGGTCCACCCTCAGGCCCGTCTCCTCCAGCGCCTCTTCGAACTGCTGCCTCGTCAGTGGTCGTGCCCGGAACGTCTGGGTCCAGACCGCGTCCGGGAACTCGTACTCCGCGCGGACCGAGTTGACCCCGTCGCCGACCGGCTCCGACGACACGATCCGCACGGTGAAGCCGCTGGGGTCCACCCGCTCGCGCGGCACGTTCGCGTGGTAGTCCTCGCCCTCCCGCTGGATCAGCACGAAACCGCCCTCCGCGACATGTCGCACGCACGTGCGCAGCAGGCCCCGCCGCACCTCGGCGTCCCCGGCGTGCACGAGGAACGACGCGAGCAGCACCACGTCGAACGTCTCGCCCAGGTCCAGGTCCTCGATCGGGCTGCATATCGTCCGCGCCCCGCGCACCCGCTCCAGCATGTCGGCGGACTCGTCCACCGCCGTGACCTCGAATCCGCGCTCCAGCAGCGCATGGGTCATGCGCCCGACACCGCTGCCCAGCTCCAGGATGCGCGCGCCCGCCGGCACCGCCGCCGCGATGATCTCCGGTTCGTCCCCGACGGGGAGTCGTGAATAGAACTCCACCGCGCAGCCGTCCGGAGTGATGGCCCCGGGTCCCGTCCCTGCGTACCCCTCACGCATTTTCAGCTCCATGCCCGCCCAACGGGCCACACCCGCACGCCCGTTCCCGTCCCGTCCGCGTTCACCCGCCCGAGTGAACGACGTCGCGCGTCGGCCCCTGCTCCCCCTGTTGGTGGGCATCCGCGGTGAGGAGTACGTTGCAAACAGGAGTGGAGATCGTGATGCGTACAGGCAGTGAACCGAGGACGGCGCGCAGTGCCCTGCGGGCGCGCTTCTGGCTGAGCCTGTGGGGGCTGGTCTGGGCGCTCTTCGGGACGGTCGCGTTCACGCTGGCCGGGCGGACCGGCTGGGCCATCGCCTGTGGCGCGCTCCTGCTGGTCGTCACGGTCGACCTCGTCATCGTCCTCAGGCACATCCGCCAGGGCCCGCACTACCAGCCGGGCGCCGACATCCCGCCCTACCGTCCACCGGAAGATCATCCCTGAGGCAGACGGACCACCCCTGAGGCGGACGGGGGCGGCCGCTCACGCGTCGAAGCGCGCCGCCTTCAGGAACCGCGGGTTCGGGTCCAGCGCGGCGGCCAGCCGGAAGTGGCGCTTGGCCTGGTCGGGGCGGTTCTGTCGCTCATATGTGCGGGCGAGCGCGAAGTGCGCGAACGCGTTGTCCGGCTCGCGCTCCAGCACGATCGAGAACTCCAGCTCCGCCGGCCGCAGCTGCGCCGCGGCGAAGAAGGCACGGGCGCGCAGCAGCCGCGCGGCGGTGTTCTCCGGGTGCGCGGCGATGACTCGGTCGAGCAGCTTCACCGCGCCCCGCGGGTCCCGCGCGGCGAGCAGTTGCTCGGCGGCGCGGAAGTCGATGACATGCGTCTCCGGTGTACGTCCGGTCGAACCGCTGGTCTCGGGCACGGCAGAGTCCTTCCCTCACTGTGAGGGTTCAACGCCCCGGGGCGGTGCCGCTATTCCTGCGAGGGCGGCCGGGACGCCTGCGACCTGCGCTCCAGCTCGGCCCACACGTCCTTCACGCGGCGCTCCAGGTCCGCCAGCGGGACGTCGTTGTCGATGACGATGTCGGCGATCTCCCGGCGCTGCTCGGGGGTCGCCTGGGCGGCCATCCGCGCGCGTGCGTCCTCCTCGGTCATGCCGCGGAGCCGGACGAGCCGGTCGAGCTGGGTTTCGGGGCTCGCCTCGACGACGATCACGACGTCGTACAGCGGTGCCAGGCCGTTCTCCGTGAGGAGCGGGACGTCGTGGACGACGACCGCGTCGTCGGCGGCGGCTTCTTCGAGCTCGCGGGAGCGGGCGCCCACGAGGGGGTGCACGATCGCGTTGAGCGTGGCGAGCTTCGCCGCGTCGGCGAAGACGATGGAGCCGAGCCTGGGCCGGTCCAGACTGCCGTCGGCCGCGAGCACCTCCTCGCCGAAGGCCTCCACGACCGCGGCGAGCCCCGGCGCCCCCGGTGCGACGACCTCCCGCGCGATGCGGTCCGCGTCGATCAGCACGGCACCGCGCTCGACGAGCAGCCGTGACACCTCACTCTTGCCGGCGCCGATTCCGCCGGTCAGACCCACCTTCAGCATGAGCCGAGCCTAGACGCTCCGCCTGGGATGCCGTGTCGAGGGTGCGGGCCGGTGGGGGCTGGTCGCGCCGTTCCCCGCGCCCCTCCCGCGCCCCTGTCGGGGCACGGCAGTCAGCTGTCGCCTTCTCTCTCCGCCAGGAACTTCTCGAACTCCCGGCCGATCTCGTCCGCCGACGGGATGTCCGCCGGCTCGGCGAGCATGTTGCCCCGGGTCTCGGCGCCCGCGACCGCGTCGTACTGGTGCTCAAGGCCCTCGACGAGCGCGGTGAGGTCCTCGTCGCCCTCGCGGATCTGCCGGTCGATCTCCGTCTGGGTGCGGTGGGCGTCCGAGCGAAGCGCGTGGGCGATGCCGGGCAGCACCAGACCGGTCGCCGCCGTGATGGCCTCCAGGACCGTCAGGGCCGCGTCCGGGTACGGGGAGCGGGCGATGTAGTGCGGGACGTGGGCGGCGACGCCCAGGACGTCGTGCCCCGCCTGGAGCAGGCGGTACTCGACGAGGGACTCCGCGCTGCCGGGCACCTGCGCCTCCTCGAACGGGCTGCGGTGGCCCGGGACGAGGTCGGTGCGGTTGCCGTGCGGGGTCAGGCCGACGGGCCGCGTGTGCGGGACGCCCATCGGGATGCCGTGGAAGTTCACCGACAGGCGGACGCCGAGCCGCTCCACGATCTGCTTCACGGCCGCGGCGAAACGCTCCCACTCCACGTCCGGCTCGGGGCCGGACAGCAGCAGGAACGGCGCTCCCGTGGCGTCCTGGACCAGCCGCACCTCGATGGCGGGGTCCTCGTAGTCGCTCCAGCGGTCGCGCTTGAACGTCAGCAGCGGGCGGCGCGCGCGGTAGTCCACGAGCCGGTCGTGGTCGAAGCGGGCGACGACTTGGTGGGGCAGCGAGTCGAGCAGCCGGTCGACGATCTGGTCGCCCGTCTCGCCCGCGTCGATGTATCCGTCGAAGTGGTAGAGCATGACAAGACCGGCCGACTCCTGGGCCAGCGCCATGTCGACGACGGCCAGCCCCTTCGGCTCCCATGCGTACAAGCTCTGCGGATCAAGCACAGTGACCGCTCCTCCTCGTGTTCATACACCACAACGCCGTTGCGGGCATGGGCATTCCCAGGAGAACGAGAACATTGATCTTGGCAGCTGGGACAACGCCATCGAGGGGCGCGGGGAACTGCGCGACAAGCCCCCCGCAGGCCCGCAGCCGAACGACAGCCCTTGCACACGCTGAGGGCCCGCACCTCGAAAGGTACGGGCCCTCAGTCAGGAGCTACAGCTCAGTGGGCGTTCAGCTCTGCCCACCCGCCAGCTTCTCTCGCAGGGCGGCCAGCGCCTCGTCCGAGGCCAGCGCGCCGGAGTTGTCCGGGCCCTCGGAGGAGTACGAACCGCCACCACCGGACGCGGCCGGAGCGGCGGCCTCGCCACCACCCTCGGCAGCGGCCTTCTCGTCCGCCTCGCGGGACTTGATGACCTGCGCCTGGTGCTGCTCGAAGCGCAGCTGCGCCTCGGCGTACTGGCGCTCCCACTCCTCGCGCTGCTTCTCGTAGCCCTCGAGCCAGTCGTTGGTCTCGGGGTCGAAGCCCTCGGGGTAGATGTAGTTGCCCTGGTCGTCGTAGGACGCGGCCATGCCGTAGAGGGTCGGGTCGAACTCGACCGTCGACGGGTCGGCACCGAAGGCCTCGTTGGCCTGCTTCAGCGAGAGGCTGATGCGACGGCGCTCGAGGTCGATGTCGATGACCTTGACGAAGATCTCGTCGTTGACCTGGACGACCTGCTCCGGGATCTCCACGTGGCGCTCGGCCAGCTCGGAGATGTGGACCAGACCCTCGATGCCCTCGTCCACGCGGACGAACGCACCGAACGGAACCAGCTTCGTGACCTTGCCGGGCACGACCTGGCCGATCTGGTGGGTGCGGGCGAACTGCTGCCACGGGTCTTCCTGGGTCGCCTTCAGCGACAGGGAGACGCGCTCGCGGTCCATGTCGACGTCGAGGACCTCGACCGTGACCTCCTGGCCGACCTCGACGACCTCGGAGGGGTGGTCGATGTGCTTCCAGGACAGCTCGGAGACGTGAACCAGGCCGTCGACGCCACCCAGGTCCACGAAGGCACCGAAGTTGACGATCGAGGAGACGACGCCGGAACGGACCTGACCCTTCTGGAGGGTCGTGAGGAACGTCTGGCGGACCTCGGACTGGGTCTGCTCCAGCCAGGCACGGCGGGACAGGACCACGTTGTTGCGGTTCTTGTCGAGCTCGATGATCTTCGCCTCGAGCTCCTTGCCCACGTAGGGCTGGAGGTCGCGGACGCGGCGCATCTCGACCAGGGAGGCCGGGAGGAAGCCACGGAGGCCGATGTCGAGGATGAGACCACCCTTGACGACCTCGATGACGGTACCGGTGACGATCCCGTCCTCTTCCTTGATCTTCTCGATGGTGCCCCAGGCACGCTCGTACTGGGCGCGCTTCTTCGAGAGGATCAGGCGGCCTTCCTTGTCCTCCTTCTGGAGAACAAGGGCCTCGATCTCGTCACCGACGGCGACGACCTCGTTGGGGTCGACGTCGTGCTTGATCGAGAGCTCGCGGCTCGGGATCACACCTTCGGTCTTGTAACCGATGTCGAGCAGGACCTCGTCCCGGTCGACCTTCACGATGACGCCGTCGACGATGTCGCCGTCGTTGAAGTACTTGATCGTCTCGTCGATCGCGGCGAGGAAGGCTTCCTCGTTACCGATGTCGTTGACCGCTACCTGCGGGGTGGTGGCGGTGGTCTCGGTGCTGCTCGTCATGTGGGAAAGGGCTCCGGTACGGACATTGAAGTCGTAGGTACTGCTACGCCGGGAGCCCGTTTCGCTCTGCAGAAGCCGGACAGCCAAGGAAGCGCCACACAAAATCGGTGGCGCCTCGACAACCGAGGGGACATACATACAGATGCGAGCGCAGCCTGCTACGTCTGAGGTGCGCAGGCCCGCAGCGCAACTTGTAGCATACGGGGGCAGCCGGGCAGGGTCAATGCGCGAAGCCGCCCACCCGGGGCGGAACACCGCATACCCGGCACAAGTCGTGTCGTCCGAGGCCACGCAGGGCGTGTGACGCCCCCTTCGGGACACCTCCGGGACCGGCTGGACGGAAGAGTACGACGAGGGAGCCGATCATCCAAGAGCCCGAAGCGTCCGAACCGGAGGCGACCCGGCGTGACGCAGATGTCACCGAGAGCTCCCGGGCCAACCGGGGCTGGTGGGACCGCAACGCGGACGAGTACCAGACCGAGCACGGCACCTTCCTCGGCGACGACCGCTTCGTGTGGGGCCCCGAGGGTCTGGACGAGGTGGAGGCCGAGCTGCTCGGCCCGCCGGAGGAGCTGAAGGGCAAGGACGTCCTGGAGATCGGCGCGGGCGCGGCGCAGTGCTCGCGCTGGCTGGCCGGCCAGGGAGCCCGCCCTGTGGCCCTGGACATCTCGCACCGGCAGCTGCAGCACGCGCTGCGCATCGGCGGACCGTTTCCCCTGGTGTGCGCCGACGCCGGCGCGCTGCCCTTCGCGGACGGCTCGTTCGACCTGGCCTGCTCGGCGTACGGGGCGCTGCCCTTCGTCGCCGATCCGCGCCTGGTGCTGCGGGAGGTACGCCGGGTGCTTCGGCCCGGGGGCCGTCTGGTCTTCTCGGTGACGCACCCGATTCGCTGGGCCTTCCCGGACGAGCCGGGACCGGAGGGGCTGTCGGTGTCGGGGTCGTACTTCGACCGCACGCCCTACGTCGAGCAGGACGAGGAGGGCCGCGCGGTCTACGTCGAGCACCACCGCACGCTCGGCGACCGCGTCCGGGACGTGGTGGCCTCGGGCTTCCGGCTGGTGGACCTGGTGGAGCCGCAGTGGCCGGCCTGGAACACCTCCGAGTGGGGCGGCTGGTCGCCGCTGCGCGGGAATTTGATCCCGGGGACGGCGATCTTCGTGTGCGAACGGGACTGAGGCACGCGCGCGTGACAGACACCCTCCGCGCCGTACGAGACTGAGTGCGTGATCCGTTACGACGCTCTGGACGCCCTGCCCGTACGCGGTGCCCTGCCCGATCTGGACGACGCCCTGGAGGGGCACGGCACCGCAGTGCTCGTGGCGCCGCCCGGCACCGGGAAGACGACCTTGGTGCCGCTGGCCCTGGCGGGGCTGCTCGAGAAGGGGCCCCGGCGGCGGGTGATCGTCGCCGAGCCGCGGCGGATCGCGGCCCGGGCGGCGGCGCGGCGGATGGCGTGGCTGCTGGGCGAGAAGGTCGGCGAGAGCGTCGGCTACACCGTGCGCGGGGAACGCTTCGTCGGGCGGCACACGCGCGTGGAGGTCGTCACGACCGGTGTGCTGGTGCAGCGGGTGCAGCGGGACCAGGAGCTGGCCGGTACGGACGTGGTGGTGCTCGACGAGTGCCACGAGCGGCATCTGGACGCGGACACGGCGGCGGCCTTCCTGTGGGACGTACGGCAGACGCTCCGTCCGGAACTGCGGCTGGTGGCCGCCTCGGCGACGACCGACGCGCAGGGGTGGGCCGAACTGCTGGGCGGCGCTCCGGTGGTCGAGGCCCGCGGGACGGCCTATCCGGTGGAGGTCGTGTGGGCGCCGCCCGTGCGGCCCGTACGGCCGCCGCACGGGATGCGGGTGGATCCGGCGCTGCTGACGCATGTGGCGTCGGTGGTGCGGCGGGCACTGGCCGAGCGGGACGGGGACGTGCTGTGTTTCCTGCCGGGCGTGGGCGAGATCGCCCGGGTCGCCGGGCAGCTCGGGGCGCTCGGGGACGTGGAGGTGCTCCAGGTGCACGGGCGGGCGCCCGCGGCCGTCCAGGACGCCGTGCTGGCCGGCGGTCGGCGGCGCCGGGTGGTGCTGGCCACGTCGGTGGCGGAGTCGTCGCTGACGGTTCCCGGTGTGCGCGTGGTCGTCGACTCCGGGCTGGCGCGGGAACCACGCGTCGACCACGCGCGCGGGCTGAGCGCGCTGGCGACGGTACGGGCGTCGCAGGCGGCCGGGCGGCAGCGGGCGGGGCGGGCCGGGCGTGAGGCGCCCGGGGCCGTGTACCGGTGCTGGGCGGAGGCCGAGGACGTGCGTCTGCCGCGTTTTCCCTCACCGGAGATCAAGGTGGCCGACCTGACGGCGTTCGCGCTTCAGGTGGCCTGCTGGGGGGATCCGGACGCCTCCGGGCTGGCGTTGCTGGATCCGCCGCCGGGCGGGGCGATGGCGGCGGCGCGGGATGTTCTGGCGGCGGTGGGGGCCGTCGACTCCGTCGGGCGGGCCACGGAGCGGGGCGCTGCGCTGGCTCGGCTGGGGCTTCATCCGCGGCTGGGACGGGCCTTGGTGGATTCCCTTCCCTTCGTGGGGGCCGAGCGCGCCTCGGAAGTCGTCGCCCTGTTGAGCGAGGAGGCTCCGCGGGAGTACGGCGATGATCTCGCGGGTGCGTTGCGTCGTGCTCGGCGTGGGGGTGATGCCTATGCCTCGCGGTGGCGGAGCGAGGTTCGGCGGCTGCGGGCCGTCGTTTCGGGGGTTTCCCACCCGCCCACCCGAATCTCGCGTCAAGGGGCACAGGTCGACGCGTGGGCGAACTCCTCGGAGGAACACCAGGTCGGGCTCGTCGCCGCTCTCGCCTTTCCCGAGCGTGTCGCCAAGGCCGACGGTGGGTCGTATCTCATGGCGTCCGGAACCCGTGCCGAGGCCGGCGACGGGAGCGCGCTGCGCGGTTCCCCCTGGATCGCTGTCGCCATGGCCGACCGGCCCGTCGGCAAGGGGCACGCGCGCGTGCAGCTCGGGGCTGTCGTCGACGAGGAGACCGCCCGGCTCGCGGCCGGGGCGTTGCTGGAGGAACGGGACGAGGTCGGGTGGGACGGCGGGGAGGTCGTGGCGCGGCGGGTGGAGAGGCTGGGGGCCGTGGAGGTGGCGGTGCGGCCGCTGAAGGACGCCGATCCGGGACTGGTACGCGGTGCGCTGCTCGACGGGCTGCGGCGGGAGGGGTTCGGGGTGCTGCGGTGGTCGCCGGAGGCCGGTGTCCTGCGGCAGCGGCTGGCGTTCTTGCGGCTGCATCTCGGTGAACCGTGGCCCGACGTGTCCGACGACGCGCTCCACGCGCGCGTGGAGGAGTGGCTGGAGCCGGAGCTGAGCCGGGCCCGGCGGCGGGCCGATCTGGGGCGGATCGACGCCGGGGAGGCGCTTGCGCGGCTGCTGCCCTGGGCCTCCGGAGAGGCCGGGCGGATCGAGGAGCTCGCCCCGGAGCGGATCACGGTGCCGAGCGGGTCGAGGATCCGCATCGACTACTCCCGGCCCGAGCAGCCCGTACTGGCGGTGAAGTTGCAGGAGATGTTCGGGCTCCAGGAGTCGCCACGGGTCGCCGGGGTGCCGTTGCTCGTGCATCTGCTGTCCCCGGCCGGGCGTCCGGCCGCCGTCACGGCCGACCTCGCATCGTTCTGGAAGGAGGGCTACAAGGGCGTGCGGGCGGAGCTGCGCGGGCGCTATCCGAAGCATCCCTGGCCGGAGGACCCGGCCGGGGCGGAACCGACCCGGTACACCAGCGCCCGGCTCAGGCGCTGACGGCCGCCGCCCAGGCTCTGACGGCCGCCACTCAGGCGCTGACCGGTGACGGTTCCTCGGCCTCCGTGGGGGCCGGGCCGGACGGGCGGCGGCTGCGGGCCTCCAGGTACAGCGCGAGGGCCAGCAGGAGGACGCCGAGAGCCAGGGAGCCCCACGGCAGGTAGGACGTCATCAGCAGGATGAGCAGGCGCTGGGACTTCACCAGGTCGACGGTGTGCGCGATGTAGTCCTCCCGCATCTTCACGTGCCCGGCGAACGCGGTCACCTTGTCCCGGTCTCCGAGGAGGGTGCCGCCACGCAGTTCCTCCTTGTGGAGTTCCTCGCCGTAGACGGGGGCGCCGGTGAGGGGTTCGACCCAGAACTTGCGGACCGTGGTGTACCAGCGGGTCGTGCCGGTCTCGGCGACGGACTCGGGGGTGAGGCCCTCGACGGGCAGGGTTTTCGGGATGCGCACCTTGGTCCACGGGATGGTCTGCTCGAAGTAGTAGACCTCCAGGCCGCGGAAGTCCTGGGTGCCCTTGTAGTGGATGGGGGCGGTGACGCGGGCCTGGGCGTCGAAGTACTCGTAGTCCCGTTTCTCCGTGAGGAAGGGCCATTTGAACTCGATGCCCTCGCGGCGCACCGGGTCGCCGTCGACCATCTCGCCGGTGGCGTGGACGGGGTCCTGGGTGTGGGCGTCGAAGATGTAGCGCTCGGGGATCTTCGAGACCATCTCGCCGTCGGGGCCGACGACGTAGGACAGGCCGTCCCAGACGACCACGTCGCGGCCCGCCGATTCCTCGATCCGCTCGGAGGCCTCCACGTTGCCCTTGAGGGTCTGCACGATGGTGACCTCGGGGACGGTGCGGGCCCGCATCGTGCCGTAGTCGAGGAGGGTGGCGTTCCGCGCCTCCAGGACCATGTCCTGGTACTGGTGCGCGGGGACCTTGGCGAGGCGCGGGAAGGCGTACCAGCGCAGCAGCGGGGACAGCGCCGCGAAGAACACGGCGAGGGCGAGCAGGACCAGGCCGGCCTTGCGGCGCATCTCGGCCTCCCTCCCGGGCGGGCGGTCAGGGGTGTGCGGGCACCGTCGTCAGCAGGGGCTTCGGGGACGTGCCGCCCGAGGGCTGTGCGAGGGCGGTCAGCGTCAGGACCACGGCGAACGCGGCGGCGAGACCGATGGCGGCGGCGACGAGGGCACGCATACGGGGCCTCCCCACGGACGGAGCTGATACACCGTCAGGTTTCTCGGCACCGTAGCAACGCGCGGCGGAGATGAGAACACGTTGCACGCACAACGACGCCCCTCTTGAAAGAGGGGCGTCGTCCGTCGTACCTGAGAGCTACGCGCTCGGACTGGCCGAAGGGCTCGGTGAGGACGTCTCGGCAGCCGCCACGGTCAGTTCGACGGTGAGGGTCGCTCCGCCCTCGGTGTTGACGCGGAGCAGGAACGTGCCGGTGGTGTCGTCCGCGTAGAGCCTGGGCAGCGTCAGCAGTCCCTTCGCGTCCGTCTTCAGGCCCGTCAGGGTGCGTACGGCCTTGCCGTCGGCGTCCTTGAAGTAGGGGCCCTTGTCGTTGGCGGTCGGGTCGTCGGCCGACTTGATCAGGGTGGCGGTGGCCGCGACACCGTCGGCGACGGCGCCCTGGTACGTCGCCTTCACCTGGACCCGGTTGGCGAACTCGCCGCCCGGAACACAGGTCAGCGGGGCGTCGCCGGTGCGCGCGAGCTTGTCGGCGGCGCGCTCGGTGACGGTGGCCGTGTAGTCGAGGCCCGCGACCGTGCGGCCCACGACGGTGGCCCGGACGGTGACGTCGCCCGTCTTCTCGCCCGCCTGGAGTGCGGGCGCGACGGCCACTCCGGAGCTGTTGGTGGCGACCGTGGCCACGCTCTCGCCGCCCGCGAAGGTGGTGTCCGTGTCGCCGACGATCGTGAAGCGGATCCTGACCTTGGCGACGGCCTTGCCGGCCTTCGTCTCGGCGCGGGTGCTGATCCGCTTGGTGAACGCGTCGCCCGCCATCGCGGTGAGCTTCGCCGTCCCGGCGTCCTCCAGGTGGTGCACCGTGTCGGTGGGCGTGGGAGACGACGAGGGCGGCGTGCTCGGGGAGGTGGGCGGGGTCGTGGGCGGGGTGGTGGGCTCCGAGGGCTCGGTGCCCCCCGTGCCGGGCTTGTCGGGCCTGGGACTCGGCTCCGGCTTGGAGCCGCCCCCGGCCGGCGTGCTGGGTGTGCTCGGCGTGGAGGGGCTGGGGCTCGCCCCGGCCCCGTCGTCGCTGCGGTTGCCGGGCAGCGTGCCCGTGCCGTCGGGGACCTCGTGCGTGCCCTTGCGGTAGTACTCCAGCCAGCGCATGACCAGGTTCAGGTACTCACGCGAGTTGTTGTAGCTGAGGATCGCGCGGTCGAGGTCGTTCTGGTCGGACAGGTCCCAGTTGTTGCGGCACAGGTAGTGGCCGGCGGCGAGCGCGGCGTCGTAGATGTTGTTGGGGTCCTTCTTGCCGTCGCCGTTGGCGTCGCGGCCCGCCCAGGCCCAGGTCGACGGGATGAACTGCATGGGGCCGACGGCCTGGTCGTAGCTGCTGTTGCCGTCGTAGGCGCCGTTGTCGGTGTCCTTGATGAGGGCGAAGCCGTTGCCGTCGAGCTGCGGGCCGAGGATCGGCGAGATGGTCGTGCCCTCGGCGTTGACGCGGCCGCCGCGGGCCTGGCCCGACTCCACCCGGCCGATGGCCGCGAGGAGTTGCCAGGGCAGGTTGCAGCCGGGCTTGGAGTCGCGCAGCGCGGACTCGGCCTTCTTGTAGGCGTCGAGGACGGTCGCGGGGATGCCCGCCTCCGAGGCGCCGGAGGGGGTGGGGCCCGGCCCGGTGCTCGGTGACGGGCTCGGGCTGTTGAGCGGCGGCAGGTCCGTGTAGTACGGCGAGTTACCGGTGGCGCTGCCGTCGGAGGCACTCGCGTCGGGTGAGGGTGTGGCGTCCGCGGCGGTCTGTCTGCCGTGGTCGTTCACGCCCGGAGCCTGGGAGGCGGACAGGGCCGCGACCGCTACCGCGGCCACGGCGGTGGTTGCCGCCCCCTTGCGCAGCCTCCTGCCGAATTGCGCCGCCATAGAGTGAACCCCTCCCGTGGACGCCCGAGCGCCCGTCTCCGTCTGTCGCGCGCTTGTGTTGCGTACGCGTACTTCTGTTGCGCTCGCCCTGTTGTGACGATCGACCGGCCCGAGTGGTTGCCCTCCGACAGGCCTGTCTCCTGCCACCGGCACGGTGACCCTGGCGACCCTACGACAACTTCCTTTGCTCGGGCACCCGTTCGTGCCCGTTTTTCACCAGTTGGTCATGCCGCGACGCGCGGTGGGCTGGGCGGCATTCGGAATCATCCATACTGGGCCCTCCGATCGCCCGGGCAACGACCGTCACGAGGAGCTGAGTTGCCGTTCACGCTGAGCCATGCGGCAGCCGTACTGCCCGCCGTACGCACCGACGGCACCGGCCGGGGGCCACTGGTGCCCGCCGTGCTCGTGGCGGGTTCCTTCGCGCCCGACATGACCTATTACGCGGCGAGTGCGGTGTCCGGGGCGATGGAGTTCGGTGACGTCACGCACGCGTTCCCGGGTGTGTTCACGATCGATGTGCTCATCGCCTGGGCGCTGGTGGGGCTGTGGCTGCTGCTGCGCGAACCGCTGGTGGCGCTGCTGCCGCGGGCCCGCCAGGGGCGGGTCTCCGCGCTGGTGCGGTGCGGGGCGCCACGCGCGCGAGTGCGGCCGTCCCTGGTGCTGGGGTGGTACGCGTCCGCGGTGCTCGGCGCGCTGACACATGTCGTGTGGGACGCGTTCACGCATCTCGACCGGTGGGGGATGCGGCTGTTTCCGGTGCTGGGCCGGGAGGTGGCGGGTTCGCCGCTGTACTGGTACCTGCAGTACGGCGGTTCGGCGGTGGCCGCTGTCGTGATCGCCGTGTTCGTGGCGCGGGCCGTGCGGCGGGCGCCGGTGCGCGAGCCGGTGGGGGTCCCCGCGCTGTCGGTACGGGACCGGTGGCTGGCCGGTGCTGTGATCGGCGGCTTCGCGCTGGCGGGGGCGGTGCAGCGGGCGTCGCGGTGGTGGGCCTACTGGGGTTCGAGCGCGAAACCGTGGGAGATCATTCCGACGGTGTGCTTCGGGGCGGGCGCGGGGCTCGTCCCGGCGCTGCTGCTGTACGCCGTGGGGGTCAGGTCGTGGCGTCCGGCTCCGGTCCCGGCCCCGGTCCCGGGCGGTCCTGGCCGCCTCGATGACGCGGAGCCGAGCCGGTCGGCCGCTCGCTGAGGGGTGCTGTCGTCGCGATGTACACGGTGATGGTGGTGTGTGCGGGGCGACGGGGCCGCGGAAGCAGGGTCAGGACGAGCGTCAGGTAGCTGCGGGCCAGGTCCGCCCAGGGGCGGCCGGTCCTGCCGGGGCGGTCGGCATGGCCCGGGTGCTGGGCGGCAGGGGCTGTGCCGCTGGTGAGACCGAGGATTTCGGCCACGTCGTCCGGGCTGGTGAGACGTGTGACGGCGGACAGGTCGCCGGTGCCGGTGAGACCCGGGAGGGCCGTCACGTCGCCAACCCTGGTGCGATCGGTCGCGGCGGATGCCTCGGCGGCGCTCGTGGGACCGGCCGGTCTTCGGCCCTTGGCCAGGCGCTGCCGGAGGTCCGCCGTCGTGCGGCGCAGGGCCGTGGTGAGCCCGGCGGGGACGCGGACCGTGCTTGCGGCGACCGCGAAGGGCGGGACCGACGGGAGTGCCACGCCTGGGGCCGTGCGGCAAAGGAGCGTGCGTATACCCATGCCCGCATCTTTGCGACCGCCGGGGGTGGAGGCCCTTTGTCGGGGGCCACGCGAGTGACGTTTTCTGCGGGGGTTCAGCGGGGCGGGGGCGGGTGCCCCAGGCCAGGGCCTGGCCGGGACACCCGAAGTGGAGGCGATACCTCGGCGCGGGGGTGCCCGGCTCAAGACGCGGCTGAGGGCACCCCGCGCCGGGCTGGTGCGCCGCCGACTCCCAGTCCGGTCACACTCCCATCGAGACGCCCAGGAGACGGTGAAATGGACGGCGCACGCGATCCCACGAGCGAGCGGTTTCCGCACGGGTCCAGCCGGGGGGGGTGCCCCCGGCTCAGGATCCGGCCGACGGCACCCGGCTCCGCGCTAGTGCGCCGCCGACTCCCAGTCCGGGCCCGCACCCACCGAGACGCCCAGGGGGACGCGGAGGTGGACGGCGTTCGCCATCTCTCGGCGGACGAGTTCCTCGGCGGCGGCCCGCTCCCCGGGGGCGATCTCCAGCACGATTTCGTCGTGGACCTGGAGCAGCATGCGGGAGGCGAGGCCGGCCTCCTTCAGCGCGCTGTCCACCTTGAGCATGGCGATCTTGACGATGTCGGCCGCCGTGCCCTGGATGGGCGCGTTGAGGGCCATGCGCTCGGCCGCCTCGCGGCGCTGGCGGTTGTCGCTGTTGAGGTCGGGGAGGTAGCGGCGGCGTCCGAAGAGCGTCGCCGTGTAGCCCGTCGCCCGTGCCTCGTCGACCGCCCGGCGCAGATAGTCCCGTACGCCGCCGAACCGCTCGAAGTACGCGTCCATCAGGGCGCGGGCCTCCGCCGCCTCGATGTTCAGCTGCTGGGAGAGGCCGAAGGCGGACAGTCCGTAGGCCAGGCCGTACGACATGGCCTTGATCTTGCGCCGCATCTCGGCGTCCACCGCGGTCGGCTCGACCGAGAAGACCTGGGAGGCGGCCGTGGTGTGCAGGTCCTCGCCGGAGGTGAACGCCTCGATCAGGCCCTCGTCCTCGGAGAGGTGGGCCATCACGCGCAGTTCGATCTGGCTGTAGTCGGCCGTCATCAGGGACTCGAAGCCCTCGCCGACGACGAAACCGCGGCGGATGGCGCGGCCCTCGTCGGTGCGGACCGGGATGTTCTGCAGGTTCGGGTCCGTCGAGGACAGGCGGCCGGTGGCGGCGACCGTCTGGTTGAACGTGGTGTGGATGCGGCCGTCCGCGGCGATGGTCTTGATCAGGCCCTCGACGGTGACGCGGAGCTTGGCCTGCTCGCGGTGGCGGAGCATGATCACCGGCAGCTCGTTGTCCGTCTGCGTGGCGAGCCAGGCGAGCGCGTCGGCGTCCGTGGTGTAGCCGGTCTTGGTCCGCTTGGTCTTGGGCAGGGCCAGCTCGCCGAAGAGGACCTCCTGGAGCTGCTTGGGCGAGCCCAGGTTGAACTCGTGCCCCGCTGCCGCGTGGGCCTCCTTCACGGCCTGCTGGACGGCGCCGGCGAACATCTGCTCCATGGCCTCCAGGTGGGGCCGGTCGGCCGCGATGCCGTGCCGCTCCATGCGGGCGAGCAGCGCGGACGTGGGCAGCTCCATGTCGCGCAGCAGGTCGGCGGCGCCGACCTCCTCCAGGCGGCTCTCGAAGGCCTCGCCCAGGTCGAGGACGGCGCGGGCCTGGATCATCAGGGCCTCGGCCTCGGCGCCCTCGTCCGCTCCGAAGGCGAGCTGCCCGTCGGCCGCGGCGGCGGGGGCCAGCTCGCGGTGCAGGTACTCCAGGGACAGCGCGTCCAGGTCGAAGGAGCGGCGGCCCGGCTTGACCAGGTAGGCGGCGAGCGCGGTGTCCATGGTCACGCCCCCGACGCTCCAGCCGTGCTCGGCGAAGACCCGCATGGCGCCCTTGGCGTTGTGGAAGATCTTGGGTCGGGCGGCGTCGGCGAGCCAGGCCGCGAAGGCCTTCTCGTCGGCCTCGTCCAGCTGGGAGGGGTCGAACCAGGCGGCCGCCCCACCCGGCGCGGCGAGCGCGACCTCGGCGACCGAGCCCGTGCCGAGCGCCCAGGCGTCGACCGTGGCGACGCCGAGGGGCCCGGTGCCGTGCTCGGTGAGCCAGCCGGTCAGCTCGCCGGTGCCGAGCACCGTGCCGTCCAGCTGCACGCCGTCCGTGCTGATGGGGGTGGTCTCGGCCTCCTCGGCGCCGGGGTCGACGGCGAACAGCCGCTCGCGCAGGGAGGGGTTGCGGATCTCCAGGGTGTCCAGGACCATCGCGACGGCCTTGCGGTCGTAGGCGGTCCGCTCCAGCTCGGTGACGCCCTTGGGCAGCTCGACCCGGCGCTCCAGCTCGGTCAGCCGGCGGTTGAGCTTGACCGCTTCCAGGTGGTCGCGCAGGTTCTGCCCGGCCTTGCCCTTGACCTCGTCCACGCGCTCGACGAGCTGCGCGAACGACCCGAACTGGTTGATCCACTTCGCGGCGGTCTTCTCGCCGACGCCGGGGATGCCGGGGAGGTTGTCGGACGGGTCGCCGCGCAGGGCCGCGAAGTCGGGGTACTGCGCGGGCGTCAGCCCGTACTTCTCGAAGACCTTCTCGGGGGTGAAGCGGGTCAGCTCGGAGACGCCCTTGGTCGGGTACAGCACGGTCGTGTGCTCGCTGACCAGCTGGAAGGAGTCCCGGTCGCCGGTGACGATCAGCACCTCGAAGCCCTCGGCCTCGGCCTGTGTGGCGAGGGTGGCGATCACGTCGTCCGCCTCGAAGCCGTCGACCGCGAAGCGGGCCGCGCCCATCGCGTCGAGGAGCTCGCAGATCAGCTCGACCTGGCCCTTGAACTCGTCGGGGGTCTTGGAGCGGTTCGCCTTGTACTCCGTGAACTCCTGCGACCGCCAGGTCTTGCGGGAGACGTCGAAGGCGACGGCGAAGTGCGTGGGCGCCTCGTCGCGCAGCGTGTTGGCCAGCATCGACGCGAAGCCGTAGATCGCGTTCGTCGGCTGGCCCGTCGCAGTGGTGAAGTTCTCCGCGGGCAGCGCGAAGAACGCTCGGTAGGCCAGCGAGTGCCCGTCCATGAGCATCAGTCGCGGCCGGCTGCCGCCGGAGGTCTGGTCGGTCGTCTTCGATGCTGTCTCTGCCACGCCCCCGATCCTGCCACGCCCCACTGACACTCGGCCCCGACCCCGACGCCGCGTACGCGTCGGGACGGCCATCGCCCCGGCCCTCCCGACGCAGGCGCCCCGGGGCGGACCGCCGCCCCGCCCTCCCGACACGCGTAGCCGGGGGGCGGGCCACCATCCCAGCCCTCCCGACGCATGCCCCGAGGCGGGCCGCCACCCCAGTCCCCCCGACGCTTCCGCCCGAGGCGGGCCACCATCCCAGCCCTCCAGACGCGCGTGCGCCCGGGGCGGGCCGTCGCCCCGGTCCCCCCGACGCGTCCGCCCGAGGCGGGCCGCCACCCCAGCCCTCCCGACACGCGTAGCCCGGGGGCGGGCCGTCGCGCCGGTCCCCCCGACGCGTACGCCCGAGGCGGGCCGCCACCCCAGCCCCGACGCCGCGTACGCCCGGGGCGGCCGCCGCCCCAGCCCTCCCCTCACGCGATGTCACCGCAGCGTGCGAGGATCGGAGACGTACCTCACAGCGCGGTCGAAGGGGAGTGTGCGATGGCGACGAAGCCGCCCAAGAGTGATCCGGTTCAGGACGCGCCGCAGGTCGCCGGACCGCAGCACGCGGCAGCGGGCCTCCCCGCGATCGGGCACACGTTGCGAATCGCCCAGCAGCAGATGGGTGTGAAGCGCACGGCGCTGACGCTGCTGAGCGTGAACCAGAAGGACGGCTTCGACTGCCCGGGCTGCGCCTGGCCGGAGCCGGAGCACCGGCACAAGGCGGAGTTCTGTGAGAACGGCGCGAAGGCCGTCGCCGAGGAGGCCACGCTGCGCCGGGTCACGCCCGAGTTCTTCGCCGCGCACCCGGTCGCCGACCTGGCCGGCCGCAGCGGCTACTGGCTGGGCCAGCAGGGCCGCCTCACCCACCCCGTGTACCTCCCCGAGGGCGGCGCGCACTACGAGCCGGTGACCTGGGAGCGCGCCTTCGACATCATCGCCGAGGAGATCGCCGCGCTCGGCTCTCCCGACGAGGCCGTCTTCTACACCTCGGGCCGCACCAGCAACGAGGCCGCGTTCCTCTACCAGCTCTTCGCCCGCGAGCTCGGCACCAACAACCTGCCCGACTGCTCGAACATGTGCCACGAGTCGTCCGGCTCGGCCCTGTCGGAGACGATCGGCATCGGCAAGGGCAGCGTCCTGCTGGAGGATCTGTACAAGGCCGACCTGATCATCGTCGCCGGACAGAACCCGGGGACGAACCACCCGCGCATGCTGTCGGCCCTGGAGAAGGCCAAGGACAACGGGGCGAAGATCATCAGCGTCAACCCGCTGCCCGAGGCGGGCCTGGAGCGCTTCAAGAACCCGCAGACCCCGCAGGGCATGCTCAAGGGCGCCGCGCTGACCGACCTGTTCCTGCAGATCCGCCTCGGCGGGGACCAGGCCCTGTTCCGTCTCCTCAACAAGCTGATCGTCGAGACGGACGGCGCGGTCGACGAGGCGTTCGTCCGGGAGCACACCCACGGCTACGAGGAGTTCGCCGAGACGGCCCGCGCGGCCGACTGGGACGAGACGCTCGCGGCGACCGGCCTGACCCGGGAGGACATCGAGAAGGCCCTCCGCATGGTCCTGGCCTCCGAGCGGACCATCGTCTGCTGGGCGATGGGGCTCACCCAGCACAAGCACTCGGTGCCGACGATCAAGGAAGTGGTCAACTTCCTTCTCCTGCGCGGCAACATCGGCCGCCCGGGCGCGGGCGTGTGCCCGGTGCGCGGCCACTCGAACGTGCAGGGCGACCGCACGATGGGCATCTTCGAGCGCCCCGCCCCGGCGTTCCTGGACGCCCTGGAGAAGGAGTTCGGCTTCGCCCCGCCGCGCGAGCACGGCTACGACGTCGTACGGGCCATCCGCGCGCTGCGCGACGGCGAGGCGAAGGTCTTCTTCGCCATGGGCGGCAACTTCGTCTCCGCGTCCCCGGACACGGAGGTCACGGAGGCGGCCATGCGGCGGGCCCGGCTGACCGTGCACGTGTCGACGAAGCTGAACCGCTCGCACGCGGTCACGGGCGCGCGTGCCCTGATCCTGCCCACCCTCGGCCGTACCGAGCGGGATCTGCAGGGCAGCGGCGAGCAGTTCGTCACCGTCGAGGACTCGATGGGCATGGTGCACGCCTCCCGGGGCCGGCTGGAGCCCGCGAGCCGGCATCTGCTGTCCGAGCCGGCCATCGTCTGCCGCCTGGCCCGCCGTGTGCTGGGCGAGAACAGCGCCACGCCCTGGGAGGAGTTCGAGAAGGACTACGCGACGATCCGGGACCGCATCGCGCGCGTCATCCCCGGCTTCGAGGACTTCAACGCGCGCGTGGCCCGCCCCGGCGGCTTCACGCTCCCGCACGCCCCGCGCGACGAGCGCCGCTTCCCCACGGCCACCGGCAAGGCCAACTTCACGGCCGCGCCCGTGGAGTACCCGGAGCTGCCCGAGGGCCGCCTGCTGCTCCAGACGCTGCGCTCGCACGACCAGTACAACACCACGGTCTACGGCCTCGACGACCGTTACCGCGGCATCAAGAACGGCCGCCGCGTGGTGCTGGTCAACCCCGAGGACGCGCGGGCCCTGAAGCTGGCGGACGGCGATTACGTCGACCTGGTCAGCGAGTGGAGGGACGACGTGGAGCGCAGGGCGCCGGGATTCCGCGTCGTGCACTACCCGACGGCCCGCGGCTGCGCCGCCGCGTACTACCCGGAGACCAACGTGCTGGTGCCGCTGGATGCCACGGCGGACACCAGTAACACCCCGGCCAGCAAGTCCGTCGTGGTGCGTCTGGAACAATCGGCGACCGACTGAGCGTTTGCTCAGCCACAGTGGTAACCGCATGATCTGGACGAACGGAGACCGGGCCCCATGGGCGAGCAGCAGCATGTGAAGTTCCCGCAGGAGGTCATCGACGAGTACGCCGCGCTCGGCGTCGACCTCTTGGCCCTGTTCTCCGCGGGCCACCTCGGGACCCGGATGGGCGTCCAGATCGTCGAGGCGTCGGCGGACCGGGTGGTCGGGACGATGCCGGTCGAGGGCAACACGCAGCCCTACGGACTGCTGCACGGCGGGGCCTCCGCGGTGCTGGCCGAGACGCTCGGCTCGGTCGGCTCGATGCTGCACGGCGGCAGCTCCAAGATCGCCGTGGGTGTCGACCTGAACTGCACGCACCACCGCGGGGTGCGCTCCGGCCTCGTCACCGGTGTGGCCACGCCCGTGCACCGGGGGCGCTCGACCGCCACGTACGAAATCGTCATAACCGACGAAAACGACAAGAGGGTGTGCACGGCTCGGCTGACCTGTCTGCTGCGCGACGTGAACCCGGGCGACGAGCAGCTCATCCGCGCCGCGAGCTGACGACGTAGGGAAAACCCTGGAGGGGCGGGCGCGCTCTTGTCGCGGCCGCCCCCGCGCGCTTCACTGACGCTCCACCCCCACAGGAGAAGACCCGTCCCACCCGTAGAAGGGTTTCTCTTGACCTCCGTACGCGCTCTCGCCGTCACCGCCGCGGCCGGTGCCGCCGTGCTCGCCACCGCGCTGCCGTCCTCCGCCATCAACTCCTACAACGCGACACCCGCCCCCGAACGCACCGAGGTCGGCGCGCTCGTGGCCACGTGGGACAACGACGGCGACCCCGCGACCCCGGACCGGGTCGACTGGGTCTGTTCCGGCACCATGATCGACGCGGACACCTTCCTGACCGCCGCGCACTGCACCTCCGACTGGCCCGACAACGTCCGGTTCTACGTGTCCCTGGACCAGGACGTGCAGTCCGGGCTCGACGCGGCGGCGAAGAAGTACCCGGGCGACCCGGCCGCGCAGGCCGCCGCCGTCGCCGTCCCGGGCACCGCCCACACCCACCCCGACTACCCGGGGCCCGCCTCCGACACCCGCGACATCGCGGTGATCGAACTGCCCGCCGCCAAGGTCAAGGACCGCTGGAGCTTCACCCCGGCCACCCTGCCCACCGCCAACCAGCTCGGCAGACTCGGCCCCAAGGGGCTGAACGCCACCGACTGGCTGGTCGCCGGGTACGGCACGCAGGAAGCCGTCAACGGCCCCGGCGGCCAGACCCACCCGGGCGGCGGCGTCCGCATGAAGGCACCCGTCACCTTCGACGCCCTCAACAACTCCTGGGCCCGGCTGGCGATGACCGCCCCGCAGGGCAACGGAGGCGCCTGCTACGGCGACTCGGGCGGCCCCAACTTCGCCCTCATCGGTGGCAGGAGCATCCTCGCCGCCACCACCATCACCGGCGACACCCCCTGCTACGCGACCAACGTGACCTACCGCCTGGACACCCCCGGCGCCCGCGCCTTCCTCTCACCGTTCGTGAAGCTGCCGTAACCTCGCGCCCCCGGCACGACCGACCGCCCCGCCGCACCACACACCACCAGGTGCGGCGGGGCCCCGCCGCACCTGGCAGCGGGTCCGCCCCTGCTCCCGCGGCCCCATGAGTCGACGAACCCCACCGGGCGCTCGAACCCGTCAAACCCGGCCCATTCGGGTCGAAGTGGACGTCAGCCTCACAAGCCCGGCCGGCAGGTTCGCCGACCGCCCGCCGCTCGGTCACACCGAGGACGCGCGGCCCCGTGCACGCCGAGGACGCGCGACCCCGTGACGGTGGCCGCGACCGCCTCGCCGTACGTGAATCCGCCGAAGCCCTCGCACGGCGCACCACCAGGTGCGGCGGGGCACACCCCCGGGCTGCGGATCAGCCCCTCACCCCCCGGGCCCCAGAGGCAATGAACCTCGCCGGGCGAGGCCCTCGCGCCCGCCAACCCGGCGTGCGCGGGCGGAAGTTCGACAGCATCAGCGCCGGCGCGGCACGCCCGGCCGGTTCGCCGGCCGATGGGCTGCCCGGTAACCCTGAGGACGCGCGATGGCCGCGATCCATGGCCGCGTTCACCCCCTCACCACCGACGACCGGTCCCCGGCTCCCCGCCCCCGGCTCCCGCACGAGCGAGCAGTCCAGGCCCCACCCGGCGCTTACCCGGTCCTCACCAAGCCGGCCCCTCGCATCACCGCGGAAATCGCCCTTTCCGCCGGGCCGGAACTCCCCCGGACGCGGACTCTCCCTTCTCTCGGTGTAACGCTCCGTAACGCGCGCGCAATAGAACAGCTCACTTTCACCTTCGGCCGCACCCACTCCCGGGAACTCGCCGACCCCCGTTCGCACCGCCCGCGCCCCGGTGGCCGCACGATCTCAGCCATGGCCAACCGGAAGTGCGCGTTCTCAGAATGCGGACCACGGAGAAAATCCACCAAACCCGCCGAGAGGGCCCGCCACCGAAGCCGGGCATCCATCGCGTCATAACAAGAAAGTCACAAGCCAGCCCACGCCGCTGACCCTGCCTCCACACGGGCTTAGAGTCACGGCCAGTCACCGCTCCATCGGGAGTTCGGTACCAGCGCGGCACTCACCCCCCGACCAGGGCGGGCCTGCCTGTGAAAGGACTGATCGTGCGACAGCGTTCCTTGGTGATTCTTACCTCCGTTCTGACGACCGGAGCTCTGACTCTCACCGCCTGCGGCTCCCGAGACGACAGCGGCAACAAGAGCGGAGACAGCGGCGACGGCACCACGCTGACCATCGGCGTCGACGCCCCCCTGTCGGGTGAGAACTCCACCACCGGCCTCGGCATCCAGTACGGCGCTCAGATCGCCGTCGACGACGCCAACAAGAACAACTGGGTCCCGGGCGTGAAATTCAAGCTCAAGGCCCTGGACGACAAGGCCCAGCCCGCCACCGGCCAGTCCAACGCCACCACCTTCACCGGCGACAAGACCGCCGTCGGCGCCGTCGGCCCGCTGAACTCCGGCGTCGCCCAGACGATGCAGCAGGTCTTCGCCTCGGCCAACATGGTCCAGATCTCCCCGGCGAACACCGCCCCCGAGCTGACCCAGGGCAAGAACTGGCAGACGGACAAGAAGCGCCCGTTCAAGACGTACTTCCGTACCGCCACCACCGACGAACTCCAGGGCAGCTTCGCGGCCGGCTACGCGTACAACGGCCTCAAGAAGAAGAAGGCCTTCGTCGTCGACGACAAGCAGACCTACGGCGCCGGCCTCGCGAAGATCTTCAACGAGCAGTTCAAGAAGCTCGGCGGCAAGGTCGTCGCCACCGACCACGTCAACACCGGCGACAAGGACTTCGGCTCCCTCGTCACCAAGATCAAGAACTCCGGTGCCGACCTGCTCTATTACGGCGGCCAGTACGACGAGTCCGCGCTGATCACCAAGCAGCTCAAGGACGCCGGCGTCAAGATCCCGCTGTTCGGCGGCGACGGCATGTACGCCTCCACCTACATCGAGGCCGCCGGCAAGTCCGCCGAAGGCGACCTCGTCACCGCCATCGGTGTCCCCGCCGACACCCTGCCCGCCGCCAAGCAGTTCATCCAGACGTACAAGGACAAGGGCT
Organism: Streptomyces sp. NPDC006235; assembly: GCF_040613735.1. Lineage (NCBI taxonomy): Bacteria > Bacillati > Actinomycetota > Actinomycetes > Kitasatosporales > Streptomycetaceae > Streptomyces > Streptomyces sp. NPDC006235. The sequence goes on along the minus strand of NZ_JBEXSR010000003.1, from coordinate 140,139 downwards.
ACAAGGGCGACTACGGCGCCTACGGCGCCTACGCCTACGACGCCACCACGGCCATCATCAAGGCCGTCAAGGCCGCGGCCGACGCCAACGGCGGCAAGGTGCCCACCGACATCAACGACCTGCGCTCCAAGGTCGTCGACGGAGTCCAGAAGTCCGACTTCGAAGGCCTCACCGGCAAGGTCTCCTTCGACCAGTACGGCGACACCACCAACAAGCAGCTGACGGTGTACCAGGTCGAGAAGGGCGCCTGGAAGGCCGTGGAAACCGGCACCCCCGACGACCTCCAGTAGGTCCGGCCCCGACAAGCCGCACCACGGGCCGCGCGGGAGGAGGACCCCGACCGCGCGGCCCGTTTTCACACCCCCACACAGCACGCGACCACGCACGCATCCAGTGCACACGACCACCAGCGACATGGAGGCCATGCGGTGAACACCCTGCCGCAGCAGCTGGCCAACGGGCTGCTTCTCGGCTCGATGTACGGGCTGATAGCCATCGGTTACACGATGGTGTACGGCATCGTCCAGCTCATCAACTTCGCGCACGGCGAGATCTTCATGACCGGCGCGTTCGGCGCACTCACGGTCTACTTCTACATCCTCCCCGACGGCACCTCGATGGCCCTCGCCGTACCCCTGATGCTCATCGGCGGCGCCCTCGTGGCCATCCTCATCGCCGTCGGAGCGGAACGGTTCGCCTACCGGCCACTGCGCGGAGCACCACGACTGGCACCGCTCATCACGGCCATCGGCCTCTCCCTGGCGCTCCAGGAGGTCGTGCGCAACTTCTACCCCGGCGCCGACCGCGCCCGCGCCTTCCCCGGCCTCGACGCCACCCACGACATCGGCTCCATCACCATCAAGGACGCCGACATCTTCCTCATCCTCGCCGCCGTCATCTGCATGGCCGCCCTCGCCTTCTTCGTGCGCCGCAGCCGCACCGGCCGCGCCATGCAGGCCACCGCGCAGGACCCCGACACCGCACAGCTGATGGGCATCGACACCAACCGCATCATCGTCATCGCCTTCGCCATCGGCGGCTTCTTCGCCGCCGTCGCGGCCGTCGCCTACGGACTCAAGTACGGCAACGTCGACTACCGCATGGGCTTCCTCATGGGCCTCAAGGCGTTCACCGCGGCCGTCCTCGGCGGCATCGGCAACATCTACGGCGCCATGCTCGGCGGCGTCGTCCTCGGCATCGCCGAAACCCTCGCCTCCGCCTACATCGACGAGATCCCCGGCATGTCGCAGCTCGGCGGCCAGAGCTGGGCCAACGTGTGGGCCTTCTGCCTCCTCATCCTCGTGCTCCTGTTCCGGCCCCAGGGCCTGCTCGGCGAGCGCGTCGCGGACAGGGCGTGATCACATGACCGACACGACCAAGAAGACCCCAGCCCCGGACGCCGTCCCCACCCCGACGCCCGCCCTGCGCGGTCTCATACCCCTGCCCGCCGCGGCCGCCCGCGCCCTGCTGCTCGCCGGCGGCATCGCCACCGCCGCCTCCGCGTTCCTCGCCTGGACCTGGACCGACGAGTTCCCCGGCGACCTCACCATCAACGGCTACCCCGGCGGCCTTCAGTGGCTCACCTTCACCGCCGGAGTCCTCACCGCACTGTTCGCGCTCGCCTCCTACGGCGTCCGCGGCCTCGGCTGGCTGCTGCCCGCCCGCAACAACGCACCCCTCGTCCTCACCGCCCTCGGCGGCTTCGCCGTCACCTGGTTCACGGTCATCGCCATCAGCGCCGAACTCGGCGGTGTCGTCAACCTCGAACCCGGCGGCTGGATCGCGGCCATCGCCTCCCTCCTGCCCCTCCTCGGCGCCTTCGCCCTCCCCCAGGAGAAAAGCACCGACGGCACCAAGGCAGCCCTCAAGGCCTACATCGCCAAACCCGACCGCATCCCCGCCGCCCACCTCGGCAACGGCTGGGTCCAGCGGGCCGTGATCACCGCCGTCACCATCATCGGCCTCGGCGTCTTCACCTACGGCATCGACACCGAGTACGGCGAACTCTTCGTCGGCTACCTCTTCGTCGTCACCTTCGCCATGTGGGCACTGCACACCGCCGGCCTGCTCGACCGCTTCTCCCAACTCATCGCCGGCAACCGCAGCTTCACCCTCGCCATGGGCTTCGCCGCGGCCATCGCCTTCCCCTTCACCCAGACCGACGACCACTACGCCAACATCGGCGTCAACATCCTGATCTTCGGGACCGTCGCCCTCGGCCTCAACATCGTCGTCGGCCTCGCCGGACTCCTCGACCTCGGATACGTCGCCTTCCTCGGCGTCGGCGCCTACACCGCCGCCCTCGTCTCCGGCTCCGAGTTCTCCACCATCTCCGGCGTCCACCTGCCCTTCTGGGCCTCCGCCCTGGCAGGCGCCGCCGCCTCCCTCGTCTTCGGCGTCCTCATCGGCGCCCCGACCCTGCGACTGCGCGGCGACTACCTCGCCATCGTCACCCTCGGCTTCGGAGAGATCTTCCGCATCGCCGTCAACAACATGGACGGCGACTCCGGACCCGACGTCACCAACGGCCCCAACGGCATCGCCAACATCCCCGACCTGAACCTCCTCGGCTTCAACTTCGGCCAGGCCCACGACATCGGCGGATTCACCCTCGGCCGGTTCGCCAACTACTACCTGCTGATGGTCCTCATCATGGCCATCGTCGTCCTCGTCTACACCCGCGCCGCCGACTCCCGCATCGGCCGCTCCTGGATCGCCATCCGCGAGGACGAGACCGCCGCCACCGCCATGGGCATCAACGGCTTTCGCGTCAAGCTCGTCGCCTTCGCCCTCGGCGCCGCCCTCGCCGGCCTCGCCGGCACCGTCAGCGCCCACGTCACCTACAGCGTGGTCCCCACGCCGTACCAGTTCGCCGGCTCCACCCCGCCCAACTCCGCGTTCCTCCTGGCCGCGGTCGTCCTCGGCGGCATGGGCACGGTCGCGGGCCCGCTCCTCGGCGCCGCCCTGCTCTACCTGCTCCCCGAGAAGCTGGTGTTCCTCCAGGACAAGTCGCTCCTGGCCTTCGGCATCGCGCTCATCCTGCTGATGCGCTTCCGCCCCGAAGGCATCATCGCCAACCGCCGGCGCCAGCTCGAATTCCACGAGACCGGCCAACTCGACGTACCCAAACAGACCACGCTGACCGACGAACCGGCCGTCACCAAGGCGGGGGCGTAACCACCATGACGACACCAGTACTCGAAGCCCGCGACGTCACGATGCGCTTCGGCGGCCTCACCGCCGTCCGCTCCGTCGACTTCACGGTCAACGCCGGCGAGATCGTCGGCCTCATCGGCCCCAACGGCGCCGGCAAGACCACCTTCTTCAACTGCCTGACCGGCCTCTACGTCCCCACCGAGGGCACCGTCTCCTACAAGGGCACCGTGCTCCCGCCCAAGCCCCACCTGGTCACCCAGGCCGGCATCGCCCGGACCTTCCAGAACATCCGCCTGTTCGCCAACATGACGGTCCTGGAAAACGTCCTCGTCGGCCGCCACACCCGGACCAAGGAAGGCCTCTGGTCCGCCCTCCTGCGCGGCCCCGGCTTCAAGAAAGCCGAACGCGAAAGCGAAGCACGCGCCATGGAACTCCTCGAGTTCATCGGCCTCGCCCACAAACGCGACCACCTCGCCCGCAACCTCCCCTACGGCGAGCAGCGCAAGCTCGAGATCGCACGCGCCATGGCCTCCGAGCCCGGCCTGCTGCTCCTCGACGAGCCCACCGCCGGCATGAACCCCCAGGAGACACGGGCCACCGAGGAACTCGTCTTCGCCATCCGCGACAAGGGCATCGCCGTCCTCCTCATCGAGCACGACATGCGCTTCGTCTTCAACCTCTCCGACCGCGTCGCCGTCCTCGTCCAGGGCGAGAAGCTCGTCGAAGGCACCTCCGACGTCGTCCAGGCCGACGAACGCGTCATCGCCGCCTACCTCGGCGAACCCTTCGAAGGCGACCCCGGAGAGGCCGAAGCCGCGGAGGTCGAAGCAGCCGAAGCCGCAGCCGAAGCCGCCGACGCGCCCAGCACCACCAGCAGCACCAAGGGAGAAGCCAAGTGACCGCACTCCTCGAGGTCGAAGACCTCCGGGTCTCCTACGGCAAGATCGAAGCCGTCAAAGGCATCTCCTTCAGCGTCGACGCCGGCCAGGTCGTCACCCTCATCGGCACCAACGGCGCCGGCAAGACGACCACGCTGCGCACGCTGTCCGGCCTGCTCAAGCCGACATCCGGAAAGATCCTCTTCGACGGCAAGCCCCTCCACGGGGTCCCCGCCCACAAGATCGTCGCCCTCGGCCTCGCCCACTCCCCCGAAGGCCGGCACATCTTCCCCCGCCTCACCATCGCGGAGAACCTCCAGCTCGGCGCCTTCCTCCGCAAGGACAAGGACGGCATCGAAAAGGACATCCAGCGCGCCTACGACCTCTTCCCCATCCTGGGCGAACGCCGCAAGCAGGCGGCGGGGACCTTGTCGGGTGGCGAACAGCAGATGCTCGCCATGGGCCGCGCCCTCATGTCCCGGCCCAAGCTCCTCATGCTCGACGAGCCCTCCATGGGCCTCTCCCCGATCATGATGCAGAAGATCATGGCGACGATCTCCGAGCTGAAGTCCCAGGGCACGACCATCCTGCTCGTCGAACAGAACGCCCAGGCGGCGCTCTCCCTCGCCGACCAGGGCCACGTCATGGAGGTCGGCAACGTCGTCCTCTCCGGGACGGGGCAGGACCTGCTGCACGACGAGTCGGTACGCAAGGCATACCTCGGCGAGGACTGAGGCCCGGCCCGAACACGAAGAGACCCGCTCCCCTGTCACAGGGGGGCGGGCCTCTCGCTCTGCCGTCTCAGCCCTTGTTGGCCTTCTTCTCCTCGGCGTCCTGGATGACCGCCTCCGCGACCTGCTGCATCGACATCCGCCGGTCCATCGACGTCTTCTGGATCCACCGGAACGCGGCAGGCTCACTCAGCCCGTACTCCGTCTGGAGGATCGACTTCGCCCGGTCCACGAGCTTCCGCGTCTCCAGCCGCAGCGTGAGGTCCGCGACCTCCTTCTCCAGCTCCTTCAGCTCCGTGAACCGCGAGACGGCCATCTCGATCGCCGGCACGACATCCGTCTTGCTGAACGGCTTCACGAGATACGCCATCGCACCGGCGTCCCGAGCCCGCTCCACCAGATCGCGCTGCGAGAACGCCGTCAGCATCAACACCGGCGCGATGCTCTCCTCGGCGATCTTCTCGGCCGCGGAGATACCGTCCAACTTCGGCATCTTCACATCCAGGATCACCAGATCGGGCCGGTGCTCACGGGCCAGCTCCACGGCCTGCTCCCCGTCCCCGGCCTCACCGACGACGGTGTAGCCCTCCTCCTCCAGCATCTCTTTGAGATCGAGCCGGATCAGGGCCTCGTCCTCGGCGATGACGACCCGCGTCGTCATCGGAGGCACGTGCGACTTGTCGTCTTCAGGCACGTCAACAGGCTGGGGCGACTCGGGGGCGCTCACGTGGGCTCCTTGGTAGGGGCAGGCCGGTACTGCTCCCAAGAGCGTACCTAGCAGCGAGGCCGCACAGTGAACCGGTACACTGCTGACCGGTCCCCTGACTTGCCCGGTTGGAGGAACTGGTCAGACTCGCGGCACTCAAAATGCCGTGCCCATTGGGCATGTGGGTTCGAATCCCACACCGGGCACACCGAGGTCAGAAGCGGAGGACCACGTTCGCGTGGTTCTCCGCTTTTTGCTGCCCATGGTCACGATCAGTGACGCAGAGTAGTCGCATGAACTTCCATGGCACTGAAGTGCGACAGAGGGCTCTCACGCTACTGCGCGGCGGCGCAAAGAACGCGGACGTGGCCCGCAGCCTGAACGTGCCGCTGGGCACGGTCGGCTACTGGAAGCACCTGGACCGGGCCACACGCGGCGAGTGCCCCGGTCGGCACGACCCGAAGTGCCCGCGATGCAACGGACGGGAACTCGACGAGGCCGCCTACGCCTATCTGCTCGGCCTGTATCTCGGTGACGGTCATATCAGCCACTACTCCGAGCACCGCGTGCCCAACCTCATGATCACCTGCACGGAATCATGGCCGGGCCTCATGGACGACTGCGAACGGGCCATGCGTGCGGTCTTCCCCGAGAACTCCGTCTGCCGTGTCCGCAAGACCGGCTGCCGCAACGTGAAGGTCTACTCGAAGCACCTGCACTGCCTCTTCCCCCAGCACGGCCCCGGCAAGAAACACGAACGCCGCATCGCCCTGGAACCCTGGCAGCAAGCCATCGTCGACGCCCACCCCTGGGAATTCATCCGTGGCCTCATCCACTCCGACGGCTGCCGGATCACGAACTGGACGACCCGCATGGTCGCCGGCGAGCGGAAGCGCTACGAATACCTCCGGTACTTCTTCACCAACGTCTCCGACGACATCCGGCGGCTGTACACCGACACCCTGGACAAGCTCGGCGTCGAGTGGACGCACTGCACCCGCAACGGCAACCCGTTCAACATCTCCGTCGCCCGCAAAGCCTCCGTAACCCTCATGGACGCCCACGTAGGCCCCAAATACTGACGGCGCCCTACTTCGGGCTGTCGTCCTCGGCGATGTGGTGGACTCGGACCATGTTCGTCGAGCCGGAGACGCCGGGGGGCGAGCCCGCCGTGATGACGACCGTGTCGCCCTTCCGGCAGCGGCCGTAGCGGAGCAGCAGTTCGTCGACCTGGTGGACCATCGCGTCGGTCGATCCGACCTCCGGGCCGAGGAAGGTCTCGACGCCCCAGGTGAGGCTGAGCTGGGAGCGGGTGGCCTGGTCGGGGGTGAAGGCGAGGAGGGGGATCGGGGAGCGGTAGCGGGAGAGGCGGCGGGCCGTGTCGCCGGACTGGGTGAAGGCGACCAGGAAGCGGGCGCCGAGGAAGTCGCCCATTTCCGCGGCCGCTCGGGCTACCGCGCCGCCCTGAGTGCGGGGTTTGTTGCGTTCGGTGAGGGGCGGGAGGCCCTTGGCGAGGATGTCTTCCTCGGCCGCTTCGACGATGCGGGCCATCGTCCTGACCGTTTCGATCGGGTGCCTGCCGACGCTGGTTTCGCCGGAGAGCATGACGGCGTCCGTGCCGTCGATGACCGCGTTGGCGACGTCGGAGGCTTCGGCTCGGGTCGGCCGGGCGTTGTCGATCATGGAGTCGAGCATCTGTGTGGCGACGATGACCGGTTTGGCGTTGCGTTTGGCCAGTTTGATGGCGCGCTTTTGGACGATGGGGACTTGTTCCAGTGGCATTTCGACGCCGAGGTCTCCGCGGGCGACCATGATGCCGTCGAATGCGGCGACGATGTCGTCGATGTTCTCTACGGCCTGGGGTTTTTCGATTTTGGCGATGACGGGGATGCGGCGGCCTTCTTCGTCCATGATGCGGTGGACGTCCTGGATGTCGCGGCCGGTGCGGACGAAGGAGAGGGCGATGACGTCGGCGCCGGTGCGCAGGGCCCAGCGGAGGTCGTCTTCGTCTTTTTTGGAGAGGGCGGGGACGGAGACGGCGACGCCGGGGAGATTGAGGCCTTTGTGGTCGGAGATGATGCCGCCCTCGACGACCGTGGTGTGGACGCGGGGGCCGTCGGTCCCGGTGACTTCGAGGCAGACTTTGCCGTCGTCGACGAGGATGCGTTCGCCGGTGGTGACGTCGGTGGCGAGGCCGGCGTAGGTGGTGCCGCAAGTGGTGCGGTCGCCTTCGACGCCTTCTTCGACGGTGATGGTGAAGGTGTCGCCGCGTTCGAGGAGTACGGGGCCTTCGGTGAAGCGGCCGAGGCGGATTTTCGGGCCTTGAAGGTCGGCGAGGACTCCGACGCTGCGGCCGGTCTCGTCGGCGGCTTTTCGTACCCGGTGGTAGCGCTCCTCGTGTTCGGCGTGTCCGCCGTGGCTGAGGTTGAGGCGTGCTACGTCCATTCCGGCGTCGACCAGGGCTTTGATCTGGTCGTACGAGTCGGTGGCGGGTCCTAGTGTGCAGACGATTTTTGCTCGGCGCATGGTCCGAGCCTATGAGTTACCGACCGGTAGAGAATTGGTCGTGGGTGTCCGCTCAACGGACTTTGCATGAAACGTTATTGACAAGTGTTGAATTGTGCGGCGGGGTGCTCCGATGAGCACCCCGGGGGGAATTCGGTCGGGTTTTCGGAAAAGGGGCCGGCTAGAGCTGCGGCGGCACCATGGTGAAGCGGGCGTTGATCTGGGCGTGGACGCGCTGGCGCTGGGGTTCGAGGTCGAGGGGGGCGGCCGGGGCGTTCTCGGCGGCGGCGCCGTAGGCGGCGGAGCGTGCGCGGCCGGGGGCCTGGGGGTAGGCCGGGGGTGCGTTCTCGGCGCCGATGTCGGCGAGTTCGACCAGGGCGGCGAGGGTGGTGCCGAGTGCCTCGGCGTATTCGCGGGCGCGCTGGACGGCTTCGCGTACGGCCTTTTTGCGGGCTTCGCGGTGGGCGGGCGAGTCGGGGCGCAGGGCCCACCAGGGTCCGTCGACGCGGGTGAGTTCGAGGTCGGCGAGGCGGGTGGTGAGTTCGCCGAGGGCGGTGAAGTCGGTGAGTTCGGCGGTGACGTGGACGGTGCCGTGGTAGGTGCGGACGCGTTCACCGCGGCCGTGTTTGGTGAGTTCGGGGGTGATGGAGAAGGCGCCGGTCTCCAGGCGTTCGACGGCGTCGCCGTAGGACTTGACGAGGTCGAGGACGCCGGCGTTGCGGCGGGTGAGGTCGTCGAGGGCGGAGCGGCGGTCGCGGCCGCGGGCGGCGACGGTGATGCCTATGCGGGCGATCTCGGGGTCGACTTCGAGGCGGGCTTCGCCGCGGACGGCGATGCGGGGGGCGTCGGGTGTGCCGTAGGGGACGGCGGGCTGGGAGGGGTCTGACGTGGGCGCGGTCATACGCCCCACTCTGTCATGTCTTGCCTGGCCAAGAGGTGTGGAGCCGGTGGGACGAGTCATCAGATCGCAACCTGGGGGGACTGTTGCGCTCGGTCATGTCCGGGTCAGAATCTACGCGCGTTATCTACGCGCGTCGTTCACAGATTCCGCAAGGAGCCAGACATGCCGCTGAACCGCCGGAAGTTCCTGGAGAAGTCCGCCGTGACCGGGGCGGGGGTGGCGCTGGCCGGTGCGGTCGGGGCGCCGGGTGCGCAGGCGGCCGAGGCCAAGCGCGGCACCAAGCGGTACGCGTTCACCGTGCTGGGGACGACGGATCTGCACGGCAACGTCTTCAACTGGGACTACTTCACGGACAAGGAGTTCGACGACAAGGACCACAACGACGTCGGTCTCGCGAAGGTCTCCACCCTCGTCAACCGGATCCGTGAGGAGAAGGGCCGCCGCAACACGCTGCTGGTCGACGCGGGCGACACGATCCAGGGCACGCAGTTGTCGTATTACTACGCGAAGGTCGACCCGATCACGGCCGAGGGCGGCCCGGTGCACCCGATGGCGCAGGCGATGAACGCCATGGGCTACGACGCGGCGGCGCTGGGCAACCACGAGTTCAACTACGGCATCCCGGTGCTGCGGAAGTTCGAGCAGCAGTGCCGTTTCCCGCTGCTGGGCGCGAACGCGCTGGACGCGAAGACGCTGCGGCCGGCCTTCGCGCCGTACAGCATGCACCGGCTGCGCACGCCGTGCGGGCGGGACGTGAAGGTGGCGGTGCTGGGTCTGACCAACCCGGGGATCGCGATCTGGGACAAGGCGAACGTCCAGGGGAAGATGACGTTCCCGGGTCTGGAGGAGCAGGCGGCGAAGTGGGTGCCGAAGCTGCGGTCGATGGGCGCGGACGTCGTCATCGTGTCGGCGCACAGCGGTTCGTCGGGGACGTCGTCCTACGGTGATCAGCTGCCGTACATCGAGAACGCGGCCGGGCTGGTGGCCGAGCAGGTGCCGGGCATCGACGCGATCCTGGTCGGGCACGCGCACACGGAGATCCCCGAGTACTTCGTCACCAACAAGGAGACCGGCAAGAAGGTCGTGCTGTCGGAGCCGCTGAAGTGGGGTCAGCGGCTGACGCTCTTCGACTTCGAGCTGGTGTGGGCCAAGGGCCGCTGGACGGTCGAGAAGGTGGGCGCGCGGGTGCTGAACTCCAACACGGTGGAGGAGGACCCGAAGATCGTGCGGCTGCTGGCGGACGAGCACGAGAAGGTCGTGGCGTACGTCAACCAGGTCATCGGCACGAACGCGGCGGAGATGACGTCGGCCCAGGCGCCGTACAAGGACGTGCCGATCATCGATCTGATCAACCACATCCAGGCGGACACGGTGAAGCAGGCGCTGGCGGGCACGGAGCACGCCGCGCTGCCGGTGCTGTCGCAGGCGGCGTGTTTCTCGCGGTCCGCCCGGATCCCGGCGGGCGAGGTGACGATCCGGGACGTGGCGGGTCTGTATGTCTTCGAGAACACGCTGGAGGCGCGTCTGATGACAGGTGCGCAGATGAAGGCGTACTTGGAGTTCTCGGCGAACTACTTCGTGCAGACGGCGCCGGACGCCCCGGTGGATCCGGCGAAGCTGACGAACGCGAACGGCACGCCGGACTACAACTACGACGTGGTGAGCGGGCTTTCGTACGAGATCGACATCGCGAAGCCGGCCGGTTCGCGGGTGACGGACGTGCGGTTCGAGGGGCAGCCGCTCGCGGACGACGCGAGGTTCGTGTTCGCGGTGAACAACTACCGGGCCAACGGCGGCGGCAACTTCCCGCATGTGGCCGCGGCCCCGGTGCTGTGGTCGAACTCGGAGGAGATCCGCAACACCATGATCGCCTGGGTGAAGGCGAAGGGGGCCATCGATCCGGCCGCCTTCGCGGCGGTGGACTGGAAGCTGACGCGGAACGGCACGCCCGTCTTCTGAGCCGGATGCTTCGTCACCTTCGGTCGTCGACGAGCGGCGTCAGTGCCGGTGCCTCTCGGGGTGGCGGGACCTGCTGCCGCTGTGTGAGGCCGAAGGTGGTGAAGGCGGTGCGGCGCGGGAGCGCGTAGGCCTCCCTGCCCGTCAGGGAGTTGAGGATGATCGCGCTGCGCCAGGCGGCGAGGCCGAGGTCCGGGGTGCCGACGCCGTGTGTGTGGGTCTCGGCGTTCTGGACGTACACCGTGCCGGTGACGGACGGGTCGAGGACGAGGCGGTAGTCCTCGTCGATGCGCGGGCGTTCCCGGCTGTCGCGGCGCATGTAGGGGTCGAGGCCGGCGAGGACGCGGTCGAGGGGACGTTCGCGGTAGCCGGTGGCGAGGACGACGGCGTCGGTGGTGAGGCGGGAGCGGCTGTCCTGCCGGGCGTGCTCCAGGTGCAGTTCCACTTTGGTCGTGGCGACGCGGCCGGCGGTGCGGACGCGGACGCCGGGGGTGAGGACGGCGTCGGGCCAGCCGCCGTGCAGGCTGCGGCGGTACAGCTCGTCGTGGATGGCGGCGATGGTGGCGGCGTCGATGCCCTGGTGCAGCTGCCACTGCCCGGCGACGAGCCGGTCGCGGGCGGGTTCGGGCAGGGCGTGGAAGTAGCGGGTGTGGTCGGGGGTGAAGTGCTCCAGGCCGAGCTTGGAGTACTCCATGGGGGCGAAGGCCTCGGTGCGGCCCAGCCAGTGGAGTCTCTCGCGTCCGGCGGGCCTGCGCCGCAGCAGGTCGAGGAAGATCTCGGCGCCGGTCTGTCCGATGCCGACGACCGTGACGTGTTCGGCGGCGAGGAGGGCGGCGCGGTGGTCGAGGTAGTCGGCGGCGTGCACGACGGGCACGCCGGGGGCCTCGACGAGGGGTTTGAGGGGGTCGGGGACGTAGGGTTCGGTGCCGATGCCGAGGACGACGTTCCGCGTGTAGGTGCGGCCGAGGGCCTCGGCTTCTGCGTCGGTGTCGAGCTGGGTGAAGTCGACTTCGAAGAGGTCGCGTTCGGGGTTCCAGCGGACGGCGTCGACCTGGTGGCCGAAGTGCAGGCCCGGGAGGTTGTCGCAGACCCAGCGGCAGTAGGCGTCGTATTCGGCGCGCTGGATGTGGAAGCGCTCGGCGAAGTAGAAGGGGAACAGCCGCTCGCGGGACCTGAGGTAGTTGAGGAAGGTCCATTGGCTGGTGGGGTCGGCGAGGCTCACCAGGTCGGCGAGGAACGGCACCTGGATGGTCGCGCCCTCGATGAGCAGCCCGGAGTGCCAGCCGAAGGCGGGGCGCTGTTCGTAGAAGGCGGTGTCGAGTTCGCCGAGCGGGTGGGCGAGCGCGGCGAGGGACAGGTTGAACGGGCCGATGCCGATGCCGACCAGGTCGCGGGGGGCGTCGGGGTCGTGGTGCGGGTGCGGGGTGGCCGGGGTGGGGTTCGGCTCGTCGTGCGGCTGGGGACTCGGCACGGGGTTCATCGGGGGGTGTGTCCTTCCACGAGTGTCGCTTGCCGTGCTGCCACGAGGTGCAGCAGTGCGGTCAGGTCGGCGGGCCCGGTGGCGGGGTTGAGGAGGGTGGCCTTGAGCCAGAGCCGGCCGTCGAGGCGGGCCCGGCCGAGGACGGCGCGGCCGTCGGTGAGGAGCGCGCGGCGTACGGCGGCCACGGTGTCGTCGGTGGCGCCGGCGGGCCGGAACAGGACGGTGCTGATGACGGGCCGGGCGTGGAGTTCCAAGCCGGGGTGTTCGTCGACGAGCGCGGCGAACTCGCGGGCCCGGGCGCAGACCTGGTCGACGAGCGCGGCGAGGCCGCTGCGGCCGAGGGTCTTGAGGGTGACGGCGAGTTTGAGGACGTCGGGGCGGCGGGTGGTGCGCAGGGACCGGCCGAGCAGGTCCGGCAGGCCGGCTTCGGTGTCGTCGGCGGCGTTGAGGTAGTCGGCGCGGTGCCGCAGGGCGGTGAGGTCGCGGGGGTCCTTGACGGCCAGGAGGCCGGCGGCGACCGGCTGCCAGCCGAGTTTGTGCAGGTCGAGGGTGACGGTGTCGGCGGTGTCGAGTCCGGCGAGCCGGGGGCGGTGGCGGTCGCTGAAGAGGAGGCCTCCGCCGTAGGCGGCGTCGATGTGCAGCCGGGCGCCGTGGGCGGCGCAGCGGGCGGCGATCTCGGGCAGGGGGTCGATGAGTCCGGCGTCGGTGGTGCCGGCGGTGGCGGCGACGAGCAGGGGGTCGGGTAGGCGGGAGAGGGCCTCGTCGAGTGCGGCGGGGTGGAGCGTGCCGGCCGGGGCGGGCAGGACGACGGGGTCGGGCAGTCCGAGCAGCCAGGCGGCTCGGGCCAGTGAGTGGTGGGCGTTCGTCCCGCACACGAGCCGCACGGGTCCGCCGTAGGCCTCCCGTGCGAGGAGGAGGGCGAGTTGGTTGGACTCGGTGCCGCCGGTGGTGATCAGGGAGTCGGGGGCCGTGCCCGGGTCGGGCCCGGGCCCGTAGATCTCCCTGGCCAGCGCGCCCGCCACCAGCAGTTCCAGTTCCGATGCCGCCGGGGCCTGGTCCCAGGAGTCGAGGGAGGGGTTGAGGGCGGAGGCGGCGAGGTCGGCTGCTGTGGCGATGGCCAGGGGCGGGCAGTGGAGGTGGGCGGCGCACAGGGGGTGGGCCGGGTCGGCGGCGCCTTCGGCGAACGCGTGGACCAGGGTGCGCGGGGCGTGTGGGTCGCCGTGGTCGGGGAGCACCTCCCCCACCGCCTCCCGCATCCGTGCCGCGACCGCCTCCGGCCCGCCCGCGGGCAGCGGTCCGCCGCGCGCCCGGGCGCCCTCGTCCAGGGCTTGGAGCACGGTGTCGAGCAACGGCCGCAGGGCGCGCGGGCCTTCGGGGCCTGAGGCGAGGGGTGGCGTGCTCATGGGCGTTCCTCCGGGGGGCGGGGGCGACGCGCCCGGAAAGCCCAACGACCGGACCCGGATGGAGGTACCTCCGTACGGGAAAACCGGACGGAGGTACCTCCCTACGGGAATGCCTGTGGCAGGGGTGCGGCCCCTCTCAGCCCTTGAAGTCGTCCACGTGGTCCTCGGCCCAGGCCGCGAAGGGACGGGCCGGCCGGCCGGTGATCTCCCCTACCGTGCCGGTGATCTCCGGCGGGGTGCCGACCGTCGCGGCGAAGGAGTCCATCAGGGCCTGCAGCATGCCCGGCGGGACGTGCGGGAACAGTTCGGGGCCCGCCTGGTCCGGCGGGATCTCGGTGAAGCGCAGGTCGCGGCCGAGGGCCCGGCCGATCGCCGCGACCTGCTCGGCGTTGGTGATGGCCTCGGGACCGGTGAGGCGGTGGGCCGCGCCCTCGTGGCCGTCGTCGAGGAGGGCGCGTTCGGCGACGGCGGCGATGTCGTCCTCGTGGATGGGGGCGGTCTGTCCGTCGGCGAAGACGCCCCGGACGGTGTCGCCGGTGCGGATCTGCTGGGCCCACTGGAAGGCGTTGGCGGCGAACGCGTTGGGGCGCAGGAAGGTCCACTCCAGGCCGCTGTCGCGGACCTGCTGCTCGGCGGTGGCGTGCATGACGTGGATGGGGTGGTTCTCGTCGGCGCCCGAGCCGATGATCCCGGAGGACAGCAGGACCACGTGGCGCACTCCGGCGGCACGGGCCGCCGCCAGGAGGCCGGCCGTGCGGTCGCCGCCCGCCTGGACGTACAGGAACAGCTTGGTCGCGCCCTCGAACTGGGGGGCCGGTTCGTCGAGGTCGAGCCGTATCGCCTCGGCGCCCGCGGGCAGGCGGGCCCGTTGCGGGTCGCGGGTGAGCGCCCGCACGGGCCGTCCGGCGGCGACGAGGCGGTCGACCAGGGCGCGGCCGACGTTTCCGGTGGGACCGGTCACTGCGATCATGAAGGGCTCCTCGGGGCGTGATCGTGCTTGTCCGCCCGAGGCTATGAAGGGCGGCCGGCCCGCCGCATCGTCGAAAGGGACCAGCCGGCCCGCTCGCGCCCTACGTCTGTCGTCCTAGGCCTCCTCGCCCTGGCGGACCCGCAACGCCCGTGCCAGGTCGTCGAGTTGGTCGACGAGCTTGCGGCGCAGCGCCGGGGTCGGCTCGGCCTGACGCAGGCATTCCTCGCCGAGGCGGAGGTTCTCCGGGTCGACGACGTCGGCGGGGAAGGCCCAGCGGCCGGCGGCTTCGGCGATGGCGGGGCCGCGGCGGTCGGCGAGGGCGACCGCGTCCGTGTAGTAGCGCGGCACGTACGCGCGTACCAGGTCGGCCTGTTCGGGCTGCCAGAAGCCCTGGGCGGTGGCGGTGAACAGGTAGTTGGACAGGTCGTCGGAGCCGAACATGGACTCCCAGGCGCGGGCCTTGGCGTCCGGGTCGGGCAGGGCGGCCCGGCAGCGGGTGGCGCCTTCCAGGCCGGTGGCGCTCGGGTCGCGTTCCAGTTCGGCGGCGATGGCGGCCTCGTCGGTGGCGCCGAGGACGGCGAGCCGGCCCAGGACGCGCCAGCGCAGCTCAGGGTCGAGCTCCGGGCCGCCGGGCACGGTGCCGTCGGCGAGCCAGGCGGCGATGGTGTCCGGGTGGGCGGTGACGTCGATGCGGTGGCGTACGGCGATCAGGCGCAGGCCGGGGTTGTCGCCGTCCTCGGTGCGGCGGATGAGGTCGCGGCACAGCTCGGAGAGCGTGGCGAGCGCGGCGGGCCGCTCCTCGGGCGTGACGTAGCGGTCGGTGATGTACGTGGACGCGAAGGCGAGCACGCCCTGGACGATCGCGAGGTCGCTCTCCAGCGGGAGGTGGGCGCGGGCGGTCTCCAGGTAGGCGGCGGGCGCCAGTTCGCCGTCGCGGACGGCGTCGCGCAGGGCGTTCCAGACGACCGCGCGGGTGAGCGGTTCGGGCAGGCCTGCGAGGTCCTTGCGGACGGTCTCGAAGGACTCGGGGTCGAAGCGGACCTTGGCGTAGCTGAGGTCGCCGTCGTTGAGGAGGAGCAGCGCGGGGCGCTTGCCGATGGGGTGGGCTTCGGTCTGCGGGAGGTCCATGTGGAGGCGTGTCCGCAGGACGAGCTGCCTGCCGTCGTCGCCGAGGTCCCGGTCGTACAGACCGGCGGCGATGCGGTGCGGGCGGCTGCCGGTGCGGTCGACGGTGAGGGAGCAGGTGCCGTTCTCGCCGGGGGTGATGCTCGGGGTGAGGGTGTCGACGCCGGTGGTGCGCAGCCAGGCGTCGGCCCAGGCGTGGACGTCGCGTTCGGTGGCGCCGGCGAGGGAGTCGATGAAGTCGGCGAGGGTGGCGTTGCCGAACTTGTGGCGGGCGAAGTGGGTGTTGATGCCGGCCAGGAAGTCCTTCTCGCCGAGCCAGGTGACCAGCTGCCGCAGTGCGCTGGCGCCCTTGGCGTAGGAGATTCCGTCGAAGTTGAGCAGTGCGGAGGCGGTGTCGTCGACGGCTTCGGGGGCGACGGGGTGGGTGGAGGGGCGCTGGTCGGCGTCGTAGCCCCAGGCCTTGCGGTTGACGCCGAAGTCGGTCCACGTGTCGGTGAAGCGGGTGGCCTCGGTGAGGGTCTGGTAGCCCATGTACTCGGCGAAGGACTCGTTCAGCCAGATGTCGTCCCACCACTTGAGGGTGACGAGGTCGCCGAACCACATGTGGGCCATCTCGTGGGCGATGACCATGGCGCGGGTCTGCCGCTCGGTGTCGGTGACGGCGGAGCGGTAGACGAACTCGTCGCGGAAGGTGACCAGTCCGGGGTTCTCCATGGCGCCCGCGTTGAACTCGGGGACGAAGGCCTGGTCGTAGGAGTCGAAGGGGTACGGTTCGTCGAACTTCTCGTGGTAGCGGTCGAAGCAGGCGCGCGTGACGTCGAGGAGCTCGTCGGCGTCGGTGTCCAGGTAGGGGGCCAGTGAGCGGCGGCAGTGCAGGCCGAAGGGCAGGCCGCGGTGCTCGGTGCGCACGGAGTGCCAGGGGCCTGCGGCGACGGCGACGAGGTAGGTGGAGATCAGCGGCGTGGCGGCGGCCTGCCAGAGGCCGTCTCCGGTGTGCTCGGTGAGGCCGTTGGCGAGGACGGTCCAGTCCTGCGGGGCCCGCACCGACAGCTCGAAGACGGCCTTGAGGTCGGGCTGGTCGAAGGCGGCGAAGACGCGCTGGACGTCGTCCAGGAACAGCTGGGTGTAGACGTAGGTCTCGCCGTCGGTGGGGTCGGTGAAGCGGTGCATGCCCTCGCCGGTGCGGGAGTAGCGCATGCGCGCGTGCACGCGCAGTTCGTGTTCGCCGGCGGTGAGGTTCTTCAGGGGCAGCCGGTTGCCGTCGAGGCTTTCCGGGTCCAGGGGCTGTCCGTCGAGGGTGACGGAGCGCAGCTCGGCGGGCTTGACCTCGACGAAGGTGTCGCCGTCCGCGCGGGCGCCGAACCTGATCAGAGTGCGGGAGTCGAACGTCTCGTCCCCGGTGGTCAGGTCGAGTTCGATCGTGTAGCGGTGGACGTCGAGGAGCCCTGCTCGGGTCTGCGCTTCGTCGCGCGTCAGTACGGACATGCAGGACATGCTGCCTGATGGCACCGGCATGGCACAGTGGCGGATCGGTATGCGACCGATGTCCGGTCTCAGGTGCGGTCTTTTTCGAGCTCCCCGGCGTGCGCCCCCGAGGGCCGCTGGGGCGGCACGCGCACGTCGGGGTGGGGCAGGGCGGGCCGCTCGGGGCGTGCGCCGGTCTCGGTGTGCGCCAGGGCGGGCCGCTCGGGGCGTGCGCCGGTCTCGGTGTGCGCCAGGGCGGGCCGCTCGGGGCGTGCGCCGGTCTCGGTGTGCTCCCGGATCTGGACGCGCAGCCGGCGCACCTCCTGTTCCAACGCCTGGTGGTGCTGATGGGCGTCGTAGAGGTAGCGGACCTTGGTGCGCAGGGCCCAGGGGTCGACGGGTTTCATGACGAGGTCGGCGACGCCGAGGCGGAAGGCGGCGGTGGTCAGTTCCTGGTCGGGGCCGAAGCCGGTGAGCAGGATGACCGGGATGTGCTGGGTCTGTTCCACGCGTCGCATGTAGCGCACCACCTCCAGTCCGCTGACGCCGGGCATGCGCACGTCCAGCAGGAGCAGGCCCACCTGGCCGCGCAGCACCTCCTTGAGCGCCTCGTCGCCGCTGGTGGCCCGGCCGAGCCGGTAGCCCAGCGGGGCCAGGGCGCTCTCCAGCGCGTACAGCGTGTCCTCATGATCGTCGACGATGAGGATCCTGGTATCCGACGGCATGGCCCGACGCCCCTCCCTCGTGGAGGATCCAGAGTAAGTCCGGGACACTGACGCGCAGTACTGGTCGGCTGACATGCTGTGCACAGCGCAGCATGCCCCGCGCGGGGCGCCGTGTCACTCCCTCCGGGGGGTGGTCGTGAGAGGTCAGTCCCGGCCGGGGGCCGATCCGTTGAGCGCCTCGTCCGCGATGCGCTCGTGGTGGCGGATGACTTCCGCGACGATGAAGTTCAGGAACTTCTCGGCGAAGGCCGGGTCCAGTTTGGCGTTCTCGGCGAGCGAGCGCAGCCGGGCGATCTGGCGGGCTTCGCGGGCCGGGTCGGCGGGCGGCAGCTGGTGCCGGGCCTTGAGGTGGCCGACCTGCTGGGTGCACTTGAAGCGCTCGGCGAGCATGTGGACAACGGCCGCGTCGATGTTGTCGATGCTGTCGCGCAGGCGGGCGAGTTCCGTGACGACGGCAGGGTCGACGTCACCGCTACCGGTGTTGCTGGTGGTCATGGCTGGTCAGCTTAAGGGGCGCAAACCCGGCGGCCGCGGGCCGTCTCACGAATCGGTGACTCGGCGCCGCTCAGCCGCTGGGGGAGGCACCGCCCAGCCGCTTGTGGAAGCAGACGTCCTCGTGTCCGCCGGGCACGCCCTCGATGCGCGCCCGTTCCCGGAAACCGAGCCGCGGGTAGAAACCGGGCGCCTGGAAGCTGTACGTGGAGACGACCATGTCCGTGCAGCCGCGCCGGACGGCCTCTTCCTCGGCGGCGCGCATCAGCCGGCCGCCCCAGCCGGCGTGCCGCTGGTCCGCGCGCACCCAGAGCAGATCCACCGAGCACAGGCTGCCCCAGGTCCAGGCGGTGAGCCCGCCGATCAGGTCGCCGGCCTCGTCGGTGACGCGCACGGAGAGCGGCTCGGTCGTGACGCCGTCGGCGGCGGCGGTGTTGAAGGCGGTCAGCTCCTCGTCGAGCCGCTTCTCGAGTGCGTCGTCCTGGCCGCCCACCTTGAGGGAGGCGGCGACGGAGTGCTGTTCACCGGTCACGGCCCGGATTCTGCCAGCGGCCCGGGGCGGCGACGACCGGTTTTCGCGGCGGCGGGGCGGCCCCGTGGCCGTCACACTTCCGTACAGTGGAATCGGGTTCAGGGGCGTCTTGGGGGTGACGCGTGGCGAACGACGGGCCGGTCGAGCACGGCTACCCGCATCTGGAGACGGTGCGGGCCGCCATCACGGCGCTGTACAAGCGACTGTCGTACGACACGATCCAGACGTTCGCGACGAGTGTGCTCCCCGCCGACGTGGCGTTCTGCGACACCGACGACCTGTATCTGGGGGCGCAGCGGGTGGCGCACGAGCTGGTGGGGCACTACCGGCTGCCGGACGCCCGGCTGGTCGTGAGCTTCCGGGAGATGCGGCACGCGGCGAATGTCGAGCTGGCGGCCGGGCCGGAGTACTTCGTGGAGCTGAACGACCGGTTCCGTACGCATCGGCGGGACATCGGGGCGGCGCTGGCGCACGAGGTGATGCATGTGTACCTGCACCGCCTCGACCTGTCGTTTCCCGGCGTCCGGGACAACGAGATCCTGACGGACACGGCGACGACGTATCTGGGCGCGGGCTGGCTGCTGCTGGACGCGTACCGGGAGGACCGGGCGTCGTCCCAGAAGCTGGGGTATCTCACGCCGGAGGAGTTCGGGTACGTGCTGGCCAAGCGCGCGCTGCTCTTCGGGGAGGATCCGTCGGTGTGGTTCACCAGTCCGCAGGCGTACACGGCGTACGGGAAGGGGCGGGAGCTGGCCCGACGCGATGAGCAGCAGCCGCCGTTGACCGCGGCGGGGTGGGCGGGGCGACGGCGGTACGCGCACGACCGGCGGCATGCGCAGGCCGGGCCGCCGCAGCCGGGAGTGCGGTACTCGTTCACGCCGGACGGGGGCGGGCGGCTGCGCGTGTCGTTTCCCTGTCCGACCTGTCATCAGCGGATCCGGGTGCCGGTGCGGGGGCGCGTTCGGGCGCGGTGTGCGTTGTGCCGGAGCGTGTTGGAGTGCGATACGTAGGTGTGCGCGCGGGGTGGGGAGAGGGATCGCTCGCCGGTCTTCCTACGCCCCGTACACGCGCCCCGGCTCCCCCGCCTCCGCCAGGAGTTTCCGGGCCGCCTCCCCCGCCTCCGCCGGATCCCACCGTCCCCCCTTGTCCGCGCTCGGGCCCGGGCGCCAGCCCTCCATCACCGTGATCCGGCCGCCCTCGGTCTCGAAGACCCGGCCCGTGACCCCGACGCTCGCGTCCGAGCCGAGCCAGACGACCAGAGGCGAGACGTTCTCCGGGGCCATCACGTCGAAGCCCGAGCCGGGCGCCGCCATCGTTTCGGCGAAGGTCCGCTCCGTCATACGGGTCCGGGCGGCGGGGGCGATCGCGTTGACCTGGACGCCGTAGCGGCGCAGTTCGGCCGCCGCGACCAGGGTCAGCGCGACGATCCCGGCCTTGGCGGCGCTGTAGTTGCCCTGTCCGACCGAGCCCAGCAGCCCGGCTCCGCTGCTGGTGTTGACGATCCGCGCCCCGGGCGGGCGGCCCGCCTTGGCCTCGGACCGCCAGTGCGCGGCGGCGTGCCGCAGGGGGAGGAAGTGACCCTTGAGGTGGACGCGTACGACGGCGTCGAAGTCGTCCTCGTCGAGGTTGACCAGCATCCGGTCGCGCAGGAAGCCCGCGTTGTTGACGAGCGTGTCGAGCCGGCCGTACGTCTCCAGGGCCGTCCGGACGAGGGAGGCGGCGCCCTCGGTCGTGGCGATGTCGCCGCCGTGCGGCACCGCCTCACCGCCCGCCGCGCGGATCTCCTCGGCGACGCGGGCGGCCGGGCTGCCCGGGCCCGGGCCTGGCGTCCCGTCTGCTCCGGGCGTCCCGTCTGCTCCGGGTGTGCCGTCGAGGCCGACGCCGAGGTCGTTGATGACGAGCCGCGCGCCCTCGGCGGCGAACGCGAGGGCGTGGGCGCGGCCGAGACCCCGGCCCGCGCCGGTGACGACGACGACCCGGCCGTCGCAGATTCCGCTCATCCGAACTCTCCTGTCATGTCAGGTCTCCTCATGCCAGGTCTCCTTGTCGACGGTCGAGGCGTCCAGGAACGCGGGGCGCTCCCCGCCCCCGTGGACGAGCAGACTCGCCCCGCTGATGTAGGCGGCGGCGTCCGAGGCGAGGAAGACCGCGGCCCGGCCGACGTCGGACGGCTCGGCGAGACGGCCGAGCGGGACGGTGCGGGCGACGGCGGCGACGCCGTCCCGGTCGCCGTAGTGGAGGTGGGACAGTTCGGTGCGGACCATGCCGACGACGAGGGTGTTGACCCGGATGTCGGGCGCCCACTCCACGGCCATCGAGCGGGCAAGGCTCTCCAGGCCCGCCTTGGCGGCGCCGTAGGCGGCGGTGCCCGGGGAGGGGCGGCTTCCGCTGACGCTGCCGATCATGACGATCGAGCCCCTGGTCCGCCGCAGGTGCTCGTACGCGGCGAGGGACACGGTCAGCGGAGCCACGAGGTTGAGCTCCACCACGCGCGCGTGCCGGGCGGCGTCGGCGTGGGTGAGCGGGCGGTGGGGGCTGCCGCCCGCGTTGTTGACGAGTACGTCCAGTCGGGGCAGCTCGCCGCACAGGCGCCGGACGGCCTCGGCGTCCCGGACGTCCAGCGGCCTGAATTCCGTCCCGGGCACCGGGACCTCCGGCGGGCGGCGGGCGCAGACCACGACCTCGGCGCCGGCCCGTACGAAGGCACGCGCGATGCCGGCACCGACGCCCCGGGTCCCGCCCGTGACGACGGCGACCTTCCCGTCCAGCTCCATTCGCTGCTACCTTCCACCTAACAAACGTTTGGTGGAAAGGTAGCTGATGCGGCCATGGGTGTCTCCACCTCGTGCGGGGAAAAGGGCATAGCCGTCGTCACGGTCGACTTCCCGCCGGTGAACGCCCTGCCGGTGGCCGGCTGGTTCGTCCTGGCCGACGCGGTCCGCGCGGCCGGGCGCGACCCGCAGGTGCGGTGCGTGGTGCTGACGGCCGAGGGGCGGGGGTTCAACGCGGGCGTGGACATCAAGGAGATACAGAAGGACGGGAACAGTGCGCTGATCGGGGCCAACCACGCCTGCGCGGAGGCCTTCGCCGCGGTGTACGACTGTGCGGTGCCGGTCGTGGCGGCGGTGCACGGTTTCTGCCTGGGCGGCGGTATCGGGCTGGTGGGCAACGCGGACGTGATCGTGGCGAGCGAGGACGCCGTCTTCGGGCTGCCCGAGCTGGACCGGGGCGCACTGGGCGCGGCCACCCATCTGGCCCGGCTGGTCCCGCAGCATCTGATGCGCGCCCTGTACTACACCTCGCGCACGGCGACGGCGGCCGAGTTGCACGCGCACGGCTCGGTGTGGCAGGTCGTGCCGCGCGGGGAACTGCGAGCCGCCGCACTCACCCTCGCCCGCGAGATCGCCGCGAAGGACGGGCGGCTGCTGCGCCTGGCCAAGGCCGCCATCAACGGCATCGATCCGGTCGACGTGCGCCGCAGCTACCGCTTCGAGCAGGGCTTCACCTTCGAGGCGGGCCTGAGCGGGGTAGCCGACCGGGTGCGCGCCGGCTTCGGGACTTCCGGTGGTTCCGGGAAGGAGGGCGCTTAGGTGAGCGACAAGACGATGACGGCCGACGAGGCCGTGTCCCGACTGTCCAGCGGCATGACCCTGGGCATCGGCGGCTGGGGCTCCCGCCGCAAGCCGATGGCTCTGGTGAGAGCACTGCTCAGGTCGGAGATCACCGAGCTCACGGTCGTCTCGTACGGCGGCCCGGACGTCGGCATGCTGGCCGCCGCCGGGCGGATCCGGAAGCTGGTCACGGCCTTCGTCACCCTCGATTCGATCCCCCTGGAGCCGCACTACCGCGCGGCCCGGGAGCGCGGCGCCTTCGCGCTGACGGAGATCGACGAGGCCATGTTCCTGTGGGGCCTGCGCGCGGCGGCGCACCGGCTGCCGTTCCTGCCCGTGCGGGCCGGCCTCGGCTCGGACGTGATGCGGGTCAACCCCGGTCTGCGGACGGTCACTTCGCCCTACGGGGACGGGGAGACGTTCGTGGCGATGCCCGCCCTGCGCCTCGACGCGGCCCTGGTGCACGTGAACCGCGCCGACCGGCTGGGCAACGGACAGTACCTGGGCCCGGACCCGTACTTCGACGACCTGTTCTGCGAGGCGGCGGACACGGCGTACGTCAGCTGCGAACGGATCGTCGACACGGCCGAACTGACGAAGGCGGCACCGGCGCAGACCCTGCTGGTCAAGCGGCACACGGTGACAGGCGTCGTGGAGGCGCCGAACGGAGCGCACTTCACGTCCTGCGCGCCCGACTACGACCGGGACGAGGCGTTCCAGAAGACGTACGCGACGACGCCCTGGCCTCAGTTCGCGGCCCGCTTCCTCGCCGGGGACGAGCAGGCGTACCGGTCGGCCGTCAGGGAGGCGACATGACGGGTGTGACCCGCGCGGAGTACTGCGTGATCGCGTGTGCCGAGGCCTGGCGGGGCGCAGGTGAGGTGCTCGCGAGCCCCATGGGGCTGATCCCGTCCGCGGCTGCCCGGCTCGCCCGGCTCACCTTCGCGCCGGACCTGCTGCTGACCGACGGTGAGGCGCTGCTGGTCCGCCCGGACGGGACGACGGAGGGCTGGCTGCCGTACCGGCAGCATCTGGCCCTGGCCATGGGCGGCCGGCGGCACGTGATGATGGGCGCGAGCCAGATCGACCGGTTCGGCAACCAGAACATCTCGTGCATCGGCGACTGGGAGCGGCCGCGGCGGCAGCTGCTCGGGGTGCGCGGCGCACCCGTCAACACCCTCAACCATCCGACCAGTTACTGGATCCCGCGGCACTCCCGGCGGGTCTTCGTCGAGCGGGTCGACATGGTCTGCGGAGTCGGGTACGACCACGCGGCCGGGGCCCCTCATCACCGCATCCCGAGGGTCGTCTCCGACCTGGGTGTCTTCGACTTCGCCACCCCCGACCGTTCGATGCGGCTGGCCTCGCTGCACCCGGGTGTCACGGTGGAGCAGGTCAGGGAGGCGACGGGCTTCGAGCTGTCCGTCCCCGGCGAGGTGCCGCCGACCCGCGAGCCGACCGCCGAGGAGCTCCGGCTGATCCGCGAGGTCGTCGACCCGGCCGGCAGGCGTACGAGGGAGGTCGCCGCGTGATGGAGACGGCGCTGACGCGGCTGACCGGTGTCCGCCATCCGCTCGTGCAGACCGGGATGGGCTGGGTGGCGGGGCCGCGTCTGGTCTCCGCCACGGCGAACGCGGGCGCTCTGGGCATCCTGGCCTCCGCGACGATGACGCTCGACCGGTTGCGCGCGGCCGTCCGGGAGGTCCGGGCCCGTACCGACGCGCCGTTCGGGGTGAACCTGCGCGCCGACGCGGCGGACGCCGGGGAGCGGGTGCGGATCCTGATCGAGGAGGGCGTCCGGGTCGCCTCCTTCGCCCTGGCCCCCTCCCGGGAGCTGATCGGCGAGCTCAAGGAGGCCGGTGTGGTCGTCATGCCGACGGTGGGGGCGCGGCGGCACGCCGAGAAGGTCGCCGCGTGGGGCGCGGACGCGGTGCTCGTGCAGGGCGCGGAGGGCGGCGGGCACACCGGCGAGGTGGCCACGACGGTGCTGCTGCCGCAGGTCGTCGACGCCGTGGACCTACCGGTCGTGGCGGCGGGCGGGTTCTTCGACGGTCGGGGACTGGTCGCGGCGCTGGCCTACGGGGCGGCGGGCGTCGCCATGGGCACGCGGTTCCTGCTCACCTCGGACTCGACGGTGCCGGAGGCGGTGAAGGCGCGCTATCTGGCGGCGACGGTGCGGGACGTGACGGTCACCAGGGCGGTGGACGGGCTCCCGCACCGCATGCTGCGCACGGACCTGGTGGACGCGCTGGAGCACTCGGGCCGGGTGAAGGCGCTGTTCCACGCGACGCGCCGGGCGTCCCGCTTCCGTAGGCTCTCCGGCCTCACCTGGCGTCGCATGGTCCGCGACGGCCTCGCCCTCCGGCACGGCAAGGACCTGACCTGGAGCCAGGTCCTGCTCGCGGCGAACACGCCGATGCTGCTCAAGGCGTCCATGGTGGACGGCCGTACGGATCTGGGCGTGATGGCGTCCGGGCAGGTCGCCGGGGTCATCGACGACCTGCCGTCGTGCGCGGAGCTGGTGGAGCGGATCATGAAGGAGGCCGAGGACGCCCGCAGGCGTCTCACAGCCTCTCGATGATCGTCACATTGGCCTGTCCGCCGCCCTCGCACATGGTCTGCAGGCCGAACCGGCCGCCGGTGCGCTCCAGTTCGTGCAGCAGGGTCGTCATCAGCTTCACGCCGGTCGCGCCGAGCGGATGGCCCAGCGCGATGGCACCGCCGTTGATGTTGACCTTCTCCGGGTCCGCGCCGGTCTCCTGCAGCCAGGCCAGGACGACCGGGGCGAAGGCCTCGTTGATCTCGACGAGGTCGATGTCGTCGATGGTCATGCCGGTCTTCTTCAGGGCGTGGGCGGTGGCCGGGATCGGGGCGGTGAGCATGCGGATCGGGTCCTCGCCGCGCACCGAGAGGTGGTGCACGCGCGCGCGGGGGGTGAGCCCGTGGTCGCGCACGGCCCGCTCGGAGGCCAGCAGCATCGCCGCCGCCCCGTCGGAGACCTGCGAGGAGCAGGCGGCGGTGATGGTGCCGCCGTCGATGACCGGCTTGAGCCCGGCCATCTTCTCCAGGGAGGTGTCCCGGCGCGGGCCCTCGTCGGCGGTGACGTCCCCGTAGGGCACGGTCTCGCGGGCGAAGCGGCCCTCGTCGATGGCCCGCACCGCCCGTTGGTGGGACCGCAGGGCGAACTCCTCCTGGTCCTGCCTGCTGATCCCCCACTTCACGGCGATCATCTCGGCGCCCGCGAACTGGTTGACGGGCTTGTCCCCGTACCGCGCCCGCCAGCCCGCACTGCCCGCGAACGGCCCCTGGGTCAGCCCGAGCGGCTCGGCGGCCTGCCGGGTGGCGAAGGCGATGGGGATCATCGACATGTTCTGCACCCCGCCTGCGACCACCAGGTCCTGGGTACCGGACAGCACGGCCTGCGCCGCGAAGTGCACGGCCTGCTGGGAGGAACCGCACTGCCGGTCGACGGTCACGCCCGGCACCTCCTCGGGCAGTCCGGCCGCCAGCCAGCAGGTCCGCGCGATGTCCCCGGCCTGCGGCCCCACTGCGTCCAGACAGCCGAGGACGACGTCCTCCACGGCGGCCGGGTCGACGCCCGAGCGGGTCATCAGCTCTTTCA
The DNA here is from genome assembly GCF_040613735.1 of Streptomyces sp. NPDC006235. Taxonomy (NCBI): domain Bacteria; kingdom Bacillati; phylum Actinomycetota; class Actinomycetes; order Kitasatosporales; family Streptomycetaceae; genus Streptomyces; species Streptomyces sp. NPDC006235. Next base: position 113,882 of record NZ_JBEXSR010000003.1, on the reverse strand, counting down.
GCGCATGCGCGCCGAGGTCGGCCGGATGGACCGCGCTCAGCCCTCCCCCGCGCCGCCCGACGGGCGTGCGGACCGCTTCGACGATGTAGGCCTCGGCCATGGCAACTCCCTCAGAGGTAAGGGCTATTCGCGTACGGCGATCCCGTCCAGCACCATCGACAGGTACTGCCGGGCGATCTCGTCCGGGCTGTGCTGGCCGCCCGGCCGGTACCAGGACGCGGCCACCCACACCGTGTCGCGCACGAACCGGTAGGTGAGCCGGACGTCGAGGTCGGCCCGGAAGGCCCGCTCGGCGACGCCGCGCTCCAGGGTGGACAGCCACGCCTTCTCGAATCTGCGCTGCGACTCGGCGAGGAACCCGAACCGCTCCTGCGCCACGAGCTGCTTGCTCTCCTTCTGGTAGATCGCGACGGCCGCGCGATGCCGGTCGATCTCCCGGAACGACTCGGTGACCAGGGCCTCGAGCGTCTCGCGGGGCTCGAGTCCGGCGCCCAGGACGGTGTCGTAGCCGTCCCAGAGCTCGTCGAGGAAGGTGCGCAGGATCTCCTCCAGCATCGACTCCTTGGAGTCGAAGTGGTAGTAGAGGCTGCCCGCGAGCATTCCCGCGTGGTCCGCGATCTTGCGGACGGTGGTGGCGTTGTAGCCCTGCTCGGCGAAGACCTCGGCGGCGGTGCCGAGGAGTTCGCTGCGGCGGTCCGGGGCGGCGGGGGGCTCGGCTGTCGCGGCGGTCACCTGGGGCTTCTTCTTGGTCGGCACGCTGTCCATTGTCCTAGGGATGCTGGCTGCTGACGGAGACGACCTCGCCCGTCATGTACGAGGAGTACTCCGACGCCAGGAACACGATCACGTTGGCCACCTCCCAGGGCTCGGCGCAGCGCCCGAAGGCCTCGCGGGCCGTCAGTTCCTCCAGCAGGCCGGGGCTCGTCACCTTCGCGAGGTGGGGATGCAGAGCGAGGCTCGGCGAGACCGCGTTGACCCGCACCCCGTACGCGGCGGCCTCCATGGCGGCGCACCGGGTCAGCGCCATCACGCCCGCTTTCGCGGCCGCGTAGTGCGCCTGTCCGGCCTGGGCGCGCCAGCCGACGACGGAGGCGTTGTTGACGATCACGCCGCCGGTGTCCCGCATCCGGCGCAGGGCGGCCCGGGTGCACCTGAAGGTGCCGTTCAAGGTCACGTCGAGGACCTTCGACCACTGCTCGTCGGTCATGTCGACGAGCGGCGCGGTCCCGCCGAGGCCCGCGTTGTTGACGACGACGTCGAGCCGGCCGTGCTCCTGGACGACGGTGTCGAACAGCGCCCGCACCTGCGCCTCGTCGGTGACATCGCACACGGCGGACGCCACCGCGCCCTCGAACTCCCGGGCCAGCTCCGCCTCGTGCTCCTTCAGCCGCCGCGGGTGCGCGTCGCTGATCAGTACGCGCGCGCCTTCCTCCAGGAAACGGCGGGCGGTCGCCCCGCCGATCCCCGCGCCCGCCGCCGCGGTGATGACGGCCGTGCGCCCGTCGAGCAGCCCGTGTCCGGGAACCCTCGTCGGCGCCTCGACGTTTGTCATGGCAGCACGCTAACCTACCAAACACTTGTTAGGGAAGCCCGTCGGTGAGGGAAGGAGGACGCCGGTCGTGGATCTCACCCTCTCCCCCGCCGACGAGGCGTTCCGCGCCGAGGCCCGCGCCTGGCTGCGCGCTCACGTGCCGTCCGAGCCGCTCCCCTCCCTGGAGACCGGGGACGGCTTCGCCGCTCACCGCGCCTGGGAGGCGGAGCTGGCCGCGGACGGCTGGTCGGTGGTGAACTGGCCGAGGAAGTACGGCGGCCGGGGCGCCACACTGGTCCAGTGGCTGCTGTTCGAGGAGGAGTACTACGCGGCGGGGGCGCCCGGCAGAGTCGGGCAGAACGGCATCCATCTGCTCGCCCCGACGCTCTTCGATCACGGCACGCCCGAGCAGCGAGCCCGGGTGCTGCCCTCCATGGCCACCGCCGAGGTGGTCTGGGCCCAGGCCTGGTCGGAGCCGGAGGCGGGCTCGGACCTGGCGTCCCTGCGCTCGAAGGCCGTGCGCACCGACGGCGGCTGGCTGCTGACGGGACAGAAGACCTGGTCGTCCCGGGCCGCCTTCGCCGACCGCGCCTTCGGCCTGTTCCGCAGCGACCCGGACGCGCCGAAACCCCACCAGGGCCTTACGTACCTGATGTTCGGCCTGCGCGCCCCCGGCGTGACCGTCCGCCCCATCGCCCGCCTCGACGGGAAGCCGGCCTTCGCGGAGCTGTTCCTGGACGAGGTGTTCGTGCCCGACGAGGGCGTGATCGGCGAGCCCGGCCAGGGCTGGCGGATCGCGATGTCGACGGCGGGCAACGAGCGCGGTCTGATGCTGCGCTCCCCCGGCCGCTTCCTCGCCGCCGCCGACCGGCTCCACCGGCTCTGGCGGGCACACGGCAGCCCGGAGAGCACCCGGGACCGCGTGGCCGACGCGTTGATCGGCGCCCGCGCCTACCAGCTGTTCACCTACGCCGCCGCCTCCCGCTTCCTGGACGGCGCGTCGATCGGCCCCGAGTCCAGCATGAACAAGGTCTTCTGGTCGGAGTACGACATCGCGCTGCACGAGACGGCCCTCGACCTCCTGGGCGAGGAGGGCGAGCTCGCCGACACGGACTGGGCCGAGCGCTACGTCTTCTCCCTGGCCGGTCCCGTCTACGCGGGCACGAACGAGATCCAGCGCGACATCATCGCCGAGCGCCTGCTCGGACTGCCGAAGGGACGCCGCTGATGCGTTTCCTCCTGGACGCCGAGCAGCGCGCCTTCGTCGCCTCCCTGGACGCCCTGCTGACGGCGGCGGACACACCGGCGGTGGTGCGGGACTGGAGCCGGGGCGACCATGCGAGCGGGCGGGAGCTGTGGTCCCGTGTCGCGGAGGCGGGCGTGTTCGCGCTGGCGGTTCCGGAGGCCTACAAAGGCGGCCTGGGACCGCGTCCGGTGGAACTGGCCCTCGCCTTCGTCGAGCTGGGCCGCCACGCGGTGCCGGGGCCTCTGGTCGAGACGGTCACGGCGGCGGTGCTCCTCGGCGATGCGGACCCGGGCACGGCCGAGCGGCTGCTCCCGGCGCTGGCCTCGGGCGGGACGATCGCGACGGTGGCGCCCGAGGGGGCGTTCGCCCTGGACGGCGATGCCGCCTCCCTCCGCCTCGCCCTCTCCCCCGACGGCATCCGCCTCTCCCCCGGTCACGGCCCCGTCCGCCCCTCCCTCGACCCCGCCCGTCGCCTCACCCCCCTCGCCCCCGGCGGCGAACTCCTCGACGCCCCCACCGGACAGGCCCTCACCTGGGCCCGTCTCACCACGGCCGCTCAAGCCCTCGGCGTCGGCCTCGCACTCCTCGACACAACCGTCGGACACGTCAGGCAACGCACCCAGTTCGGCGTCCCCGTCGGCTCGTTCCAGGCGGTCAAACACCGGCTGGCCGACGCGAAGATCGCCCTGGACTTCGCACGCCCGCTGGTCTTCGGAGCCGCCCTGACCATGCGGCCGGCCGAGGTCGCCGCCGCCAAGGCAGCCGCGTGCGAGGCGGCGTACGGCACCGCCCGCACGGCGCTGCAACTGCACGGCGCGATCGGCTACACGGCGGAGTGCGACCTGTCGCTGTGGCTGACCAAGGCCCGGGCCCTGCGCACCGCCTGGGGCGATCCCCACACGTGCCGGGCCCTGGTCGTCAGTGCGGCTGGTGATCGCCGCTGGTGATCTGCCGGTACTCCTCCACCGTCGGCTTCTCGATCCGCGCGTCCGGCCCGAACATCGCCTTGGCGAGCCGGGCCCGCAGCCGCTCGGACCGCTTGACCTTGCGACGGACGCCCCCCGCGTCGACCAGGGGCCCCATCTCGTAGGGCGGATGCTGTTCGTGCTGGGTGAGGGTGAACAGCTCCGCCTGCGAGAGGGGCTCGTGCACCTCGATGTACTCGCCGTTCGGCAGCCGCTTGATGGTGCCGGTCTCCCTGCCGTGCAGCACCTTGGCGCGGTCGCGTCGCTGCAGGCCCATACAGATCTTCTTCGTGACGATGAAGGCGACGACCGGCAGCACGAAGACACCGATCCGCACGAACCAGGTGATCACGTTGATGGACAGATGCAGATGCGTGGCCACGATGTCGTTGCCGCCGCCGATCAGCAGCACCCCGTACAGCGTCAGCCAGGCCACGCCCAGGCCGGTGCGCACGGGCGCGTTGCGCGGCCGGTCCAGGATGTGGTGCTCGCGCCGGTCTCCGGTGATCCACGCCTCGATGAAGGGATAGAGGCCGAGGGCGAGCAGGATCAGCGGGAAGAGCGAGAAGGGGATGAACACGCCGAGCACCAGCGTGTGGCCCCACAGGTTGATCTCCCATCCCGGCATCACCCGGATCAGCCCCTCCGAGAACCCGAGGTACCAGTCGGGCTGGGCGCCGGTGGTGACGAGGTCGGGGCGGTAGGGGCCGAAGGCCCACACGGGGTTGATCTGGGCGATGGCGCCCATGATGGTGAGGACACCGAAGACGAGGAAGAAGAAGCCGCCCGCCTTGGCCATGTAGACCGGCAGGAAGGGCATCCCGACGACCGACCGCTCCTGGCGTCCGGGACCCGGGAACTGGGTGTGCTTGTGGTAGAAGACCAGGATCAGATGGGCGGTCACCAGGCCCAGCATGATCCCGGGCAGCAGCAGGATGTGGACGGGATACAGCCGCGAGATGATGTCCTCGCCCGGGAATTCCCCGCCGAAGAGGAAGAACGACAGGTACGTCCCGACGATCGGGACCGACAGGATCGCGCCCTGAGCGAAGCGGATGCCGGTGCCGGACAGCAGGTCGTCGGGGAGCGAGTAGCCGGTGAGGCCGGTGATGATGCCGAGCATCAGCAGGGTCCAGCCGAAGACCCAGTTGAGCTCGCGGGGCTTGCGGAAGGCTCCGGTGAAGAACACCCGCATCATGTGCACCAACATGCCCGTGATGAACACCAGGGCGGCCCAGTGGTGGATCTGCCGGATCAGCAGCCCGCCGCGCACGTCGAAGCTGATGTCCAGCGTGGACTCGAACGCCCTGGACATGAGCACGCCGTTGAGCTCCGTGTAGGACCCCTGGTAGACGACCTCCTGCATGCTCGGTTCGAAGAACAGGGTGAGGTAGACGCCGGTGAGGATCAGGACGACGAAGCTGTAGAGGGTGACCTCGCCCAGCATGAAGGACCAGTGGTCCGGGAAGACCTTGCGCATGTTGGCCTTGGCCAGCCCGTAGAGCCCGAGCCGCCCGTCCGCCCAGTCGGCGAGCTTCTCGCCCTTGCCGGCCGGAGGCGTCCGGCGAGCGGAAGCCGTCCCGTACACCCGTCGTGCGCCGTCGTCGCCCATACGTCGTCGCCTCCCCGTCGGATCCTTCCCAGCGTGGCACGGCAGCGCGGCCACGCAAATGGGGCGTATCGGCGTTTGGGCCAAGAGGCGGGTCGGTTGGGCCAGGGGAGCTAGGGCGTGTCAGGACCCCGCACGATCCCCTGGGCCCTGGCGGCCGCGAGCCACTGCGGGAACTCGGCCACCAGCCGGTCGTACAGCTCGGCGTCCGAGATCCTCCGGGGGTCCTCGCCCGCGTGGAAGAACCCGGCGTTGTCGACGATCCGTTTGCCCGGCACGGGCAGCTCGTCGAGCCTGCGCAGGAAGTCGAACTGCTTGCTGCCCGGGTCGCCGAAGCCGATGAACTGCCAGAACAGCGGCAGCCGCGCCGCCTTGCACAGGTACCGCTCCGCGGCGAGCTTGTTGATGGGCCCGCCGTCGGTCTGGAAGACCACGAGGGCCGGCTCGGTGGCCCCGCTGTCGAGGTAGTGGTCGAGGACGGCGTCCATGGCCAGGTGGTAGCTGGTCTTCCCCATGTGTCCGAGCCCGGCGACGATCCGGTCGATCCGCCCCTGGTGGCCGGCCAGCGCGATCTCGGTCTCGGCGTCGACGTCGGTGGAGAAGAACACCACCGGCACGGTGCCGTCGTCGTCGAGGTGCGCCGACAGCCCGAGCACCCGGTCGGCGAGCGCCTGCACGCTGCCGTCCTTGTAGTACGGCTTCATCGAGCCGGAGTAGTCGACCACCAGGTAGACCGCGGCACGCAGGCCGTCGAGGCCGTGCTTGCGGAGCGACACCCCGGCGCTCTTGTAGAGGTTCACCAGCGCGGGGGCGGACTCCTCCACCTTGCTCAGACTGATCGCGGCCATACGTGTCCCCCTGGATCACCGGACGTGGATGCCGAAAGTATGCCGTGGCGACCCGCCGATGGACGCGCTCGGACGCTGGCGTACGCTTACGCGCCCCTGGACCGGCGCCGGGCGCCGGTGCGGGCGGGGAGCGTGCGCCGGGCCGCTGGTGCTCCAGGCGGCCGGGACGGCGGGGTAAGTCACGGAGCTGACAGGCAGGGTGATCCCAGTGAAGCGTGCCGGTGTGGCGTTCTTCGTCGCCGTTCCCGTGGCCGCCACGGCGTTGGCCTACCTCCTCGCACCCGCGGACTCCGCCGAGCCCACGGCGAAACCCTCCGTGTCTGCCGCCCAGGCGGCCCGGGAAGAGGCCAAGCACCGGGCCGAGGTGGAGCGGGCGGAGGACGACAAGGTGATCGCCGGGCTGCCCGCGGGCCTGGCCGCCCCGGAGAAGAAGGAACTGGCGCAGCAGATCGTGGCGAGCGCCCACCAGTCGACGCTGAACTGGCGCGCCCTGTACGGCTCCATCGAGGACCTGGAGGACGGGCGGGGCTACACCGCTGGGATCGCCGGCTTCTGCACCGGCACCCACGACCTGCTCGCCCTGGTCGAGCGCTACACCGAAACCCACCCGGACAACGGCCTGGCCCGCTATCTGCCTGCCCTGCGCGAGGTCGACGGCACGGACTCCCACGAGGGCCTGGACCCCGGCTTCACCGCGGCCTGGAAGGCGGAGGCGAAGCTCCCGGCCTTCCGCAGGGCCCAGGACGAGCACCGTGACCGTTTCTCCTTCGACCCGGCGGTCCGCCTCGCCAAACTGGACGGCCTGGGCACGCTCGGCCAGTTCGTCTACTACGACGCTCTGATCTTCCACGGCCCCGACGCCGGCCCCGAGGGCTTCTACGGCCTGCGCGAACGCGCGCTGCACGTGGCGGACATACCGGCCGAGGGCGGTGGTGAGAAGGCGTACCTGGACGCCTTCCTCGACATCCGGCGCACCGCCATGGCCGCCGAGCGCACGGACACCAGCCGCATCGACACCGCCCAGCGCCGCTTCCTGAACGAGGGCAACCTGCGTCTCGAGACGCCGCTGGAGTGGGCCGTCTACGGGGACACGTACAAGGTGCCGTGACCAGGACCCGTACAGGGTGTCGTGACCGGCAGGGGAATACGGCGGCGCCTGCCCGTTCGTCCGGTCGGGGACAAGGGGCAGGCGCCGTCTCGGGGGGTCTGGGAGGGGAGCCCCCCCCAGATATCCCGCCCGTACGCCTTTGTACGGGTTGTCTGTGCGTGACCGTCAGGTCAGTTCGTCACCGGGCTCTCAGACCATCAGCGCACGGTCCGTCGGGCGGATCGGCGCGTGCAGCTCGCTGGCGCCCGTGAGGTGGCGGTCCACCCCGCGCGCCGCCGAGCGGCCCTCGGCGATCGCCCACACGATGAGCGACTGGCCCCGGCCCGCGTCACCGGCGACGAACACGCCCGGCACGTTGGTCTGGTAGTCCTCGTCGCGGGCGATGTTGCCGCGCTCGTCGAGCTCCAGGCCGAACTGCTCGACCAGGCCGTTCTCCCGGTCGGTGCCGGTGAAGCCCATGGCGAGCGTGACCAGCTGGGCGGGGATCTTGCGCTCCGTGCCCGGCTTCGGGGACAGCCTGCCGTCGATGAACTCCACCTCGGTGAGGTGCAGCCACTGCACGTTGCCGTCCTCGTCGCCCTCGAAGTGGGTCGTCGAGACCGAGTAGACGCGCTCGCCGCCCTCCTCGTGGGCCGAGGTGACCTTGTAGAGCATCGGGAAGGTCGGCCAGGGCTGGTTGACCGGATGCCGCTCGTCGTTCGGGCGGGGCATGATCTCCAGCTGCGTGACGGAGGCCGCGCCCTGGCGGTGGGCGGTGCCGACGCAGTCCGCGCCGGTGTCGCCGCCGCCGATGACCACGACGTGCTTGCCCTCGGCCGAGATGGGGGGCGCCACGAAGTCGCCCTCCTGCACCTTGTTGGCCAGCGGCAGGTACTCCATGGCCTGGTAGATGCCCTTGAGCTCGCGGCCGGGCACCGACAGGTCACGGGCCGTGGTGGCGCCGACGGCCAGGACGACCGCGTCGTAGCGCTTCTTCAGGTCCGTGGCCTTCAGGTCGCGGCCGATCTCGATGCCCGTGCGGAAGCGGGTGCCCTCCGCGCGCATCTGCTCGATACGGCGGTTGATGTGCCGCTTCTCCATCTTGAACTCGGGGATGCCGTACCGGAGGAGGCCTCCGATGCGGTCCGCGCGCTCGTAGACGGCGACGGTGTGACCGGCGCGGGTCAGCTGCTGGGCGGCGGCCAGACCGGCCGGGCCCGAGCCGACGACGGCAACGGTCTTGCCGGACAGGCGCTCGGGGATCTGCGGGGCGACGTCCCCGGTCTCCCACGCCTTGTCGATGATCGAGACCTCGACGTTCTTGATGGTGACCGGCGGCTGGTTGATGCCGAGCACACACGCCGACTCACAGGGAGCGGGGCACAGACGGCCCGTGAACTCCGGGAAGTTGTTCGTCGCGTGCAGGCGCTCCGAGGCGGCGGCCCAGTCCTCGCGGTAGGCGTAGTCGTTCCACTCGGGGATCAGGTTCCCGAGCGGGCAGCCGTTGTGGCAGAACGGGATGCCGCAGTCCATGCACCGGCTGGCCTGCTTGCTGATGATCGGCAGCAGGGAGCCGGGGACGTAGACCTCGTTCCAGTCCCTGACACGCTCCTCGACGGGGCGGGACTTGGCGACCTCGCGCCCGTGGTTCAGGAAGCCCTTCGGGTCAGCCATTGATCGCCGCCTCCATCATCTTCTCGTGGGTCTCGGTCTCGGAGAGACCGGCTCGCTCGGCGGCGTCCTTGGCGGCGAGCACTGCCTTGTACGTGCTGGGGATGATCTTGCTGAAGCGCTCGACGGCGGTGTCCCACTCGGCCAGGAGCTTCTCGGCGACGGTGGAGCCCGTCTCCTCCTGGTGGCGGCGGACCACGTCGTGCAGCCACTGCCTGTCGGTGTCGTCCAGCGCCTGGACCGCGTCCAGGTTGCCGACGTTGACGTTGTCGGGGTCCAGGTCGATGACGTACGCGATACCGCCGGACATACCGGCCGCGAAGTTGCGGCCCGTCTCGCCGAGCACCACCGCGTGACCGCCGGTCATGTACTCGCAGCCGTGGTCGCCCACGCCCTCGGAGACGACCGTCGCACCGGAGTTGCGGACGCAGAACCGCTCGCCGACCTTGCCGCGCAGGAACATCTCGCCGCCGGTGGCACCGTAGCCGATGGTGTTGCCGGCGATGACGCTGTACTCGGCGAGGTGGTCGGCCGCGCGGTCCGGACGGACGACGATCCGGCCGCCGGACAGACCCTTGCCGACGTAGTCGTTGGCGTCGCCCTCCAGGCGCAGCGTGACACCGCGTGGCACGAACGCGCCGAAGGACTGGCCGGCGGAGCCGGTGAAGGTGATGTCGATGGTGTCGTCGGGCAGGCCCGCGCCGCCGAACTTCTTCGTCACCTCGTGGCCGAGCATGGTGCCGACCGTGCGGTTGATGTTGCGGATCTGCACCTGCGCGCGGACCGGCTGGGCCTCGGTGGCGTCCGAGGCGGACAGGGCGTCCGCGGCCAGCTTGATCAGCTGGTTGTCGAGCGCCTTCTCCAGGCCGTGGTCCTGGGCGATCAGCTGGTGGCGGACCGCGCCCTCGGGCAGCTCGGGCACGTGGAACAGCGGTGCCAGGTCCAGGCCCTGCGCCTTCCAGTGGTCGACGGCCCGCGTGACGTCGAGGGTCTCGGCGTGGCCGACGGCCTCCTCGATGGAGCGGAAGCCCAGCTCGGCGAGGATCTCGCGGACCTCCTGGGCGATGTACTGGAAGAAGTTCACGACGTACTCGGCCTTGCCGGTGTACCGCTCGCGCAGCACCGGGTTCTGCGTGGCGATGCCGACCGGGCAGGTGTCCAGGTGGCAGACGCGCATCATGACGCAGCCGGAGACGACGAGCGGCGCGGTCGCGAAACCGAACTCCTCGGCGCCGAGCAGCGCGGCGATGACCACGTCGCGGCCGGTCTTCAGCTGGCCGTCGGTCTGCACGACGATGCGGTCGCGCAGGCCGTTGAGGAGCAGCGTCTGCTGGGTCTCGGCGAGGCCGAGCTCCCAGGGACCGCCCGCGTGCTTCAGCGAGGTCAGCGGGGAGGCGCCCGTGCCGCCGTCGTGGCCGGAGATGAGGACGACGTCCGCGTGGGCCTTGGAGACACCCGCGGCGACCGTGCCGACACCGACCTCGGAGACCAGCTTGACGTGAATCCGCGCCTGCGGGTTCGCGTTCTTCAGGTCGTGGATCAGCTGGGCCAGGTCCTCGATGGAGTAGATGTCGTGGTGCGGGGGCGGCGAGATGAGGCCGACGCCCGGCGTCGAGTGCCGCGTCTTGGCGACCCACGGGTAGACCTTGTGGCCGGGCAGCTGGCCGCCCTCGCCGGGCTTGGCACCCTGGGCCATCTTGATCTGGATGTCGTCGGAGTTGACCAGGTACTCGGAGGTCACACCGAAGCGGCCGGAGGCGACCTGCTTGATGGACGACCGGCGCGCCGGGTCGTACAGGCGCTCCGGGTCCTCGCCGCCCTCACCGGTGTTGGACTTGCCGCCCAGCTGGTTCATGGCGATGGCGAGCGTCTCGTGCGCCTCCTGCGAGATGGAGCCGTACGACATGGCGCCCGTGGAGAACCGCTTGACGATCTCGGAGACCGGCTCGACCTCGTCGATCGGAATGGGCTGCCGGTCGGACTTGAAGCCGAAGAGCCCGCGGAGCGTCATCAGCCGCTCGGACTGCTCGTTCACGCGCTCGGTGTACTTCTTGAAGATGTCATAGCGGCCGGAGCGCGTGGAGTGCTGGAGGCGGAAGACCGTCTCCGGGTCGAACAGGTGCGGCTCGCCCTCGCGGCGCCACTGGTACTCGCCGCCTATGTCGAGCGCGCGGTGCGCCGGGGCGATGCCGGAGGCCGGGTAGGCCTTGGCGTGCCGGGCGGCGACCTCCTTGGCGATGACGTCGAGGCCGACGCCGCCGATCTTGGTGGCCGTGCCGTTGAAGTACTTCTCGACGAAGGTCTCGTCGAGGCCGACGGCCTCGAAGACCTGGGCGCCGCGGTAGGAGGCGACGGTCGAGATGCCCATCTTCGACATGACCTTCAGCACGCCCTTGCCGAGGGCGTAGATGAGGTTGCGGATGGCCTTCTCGGACTCGATGCCGGGCAGGAAGGTGCCGGCGCGGACCAGGTCCTCGACGGACTCCATCGCCAGGTACGGGTTGACGGCGGCGGCGCCGTAGCCGATGAGCAGGGCGACGTGGTGGACCTCGCGGACGTCACCGGCCTCGACCAGCAGGCCCACCTGGGTGCGCTGCTTGGTGCGGATGAGGTGGTGGTGGACGGCCGCGGTGAGCAGCAGCGAGGGGATCGGCGCGTGCTCGGCGTCCGAGTGGCGGTCCGACAGGACGATCAGCCGGGCGCCGTTCTCGATCGCGGCGTCGGCCTCGGCGCAGATCTCGTCGATCCGCGCGGCCAGCGCGTCACCGCCGCCGTGCACCCGGTATAGGCCGGACAGGGTCGCGGCCTTGAAGCCGGGCATGTCGCCGTCGGCGTTGATGTGGATGAGCTTGGCCAGCTCGTCGTTGTCGATGACCGGGAAGGGCAGCACGACGCTGCGGCAGGAGGCCGCGCTCGGGTCGAGCAGGTTGCCCTGCGGGCCCAGCGAAGAGCGCAGCGAGGTGACGAGTTCCTCGCGGATGGCGTCCAGCGGCGGGTTGGTGACCTGCGCGAACAGCTGGGTGAAGTAGTCGAAGAGCAGGCGCGGGCGGTCCGACAGCGCGGCGATCGGCGAGTCGGTGCCCATCGAGCCGATGGGCTCGGCACCGGCCTTGGCCATCGGCGCGAGGAGGACGCGCAGCTCCTCCTCGGTGTAACCGAAGGTCTGCTGGCGGCGGGTGACCGAGGCGTGGGTGTGGACGATGTGCTCGCGCTCGGGCAGGTCGGAGAGCTCGATCTCGCCGGCCTCCAGCCACTCCGCGTACGGCTGCTCGGCGGCGAGCTGGGCCTTGATCTCGTCGTCCTCGATGATGCGGTGCTCGGCGGTGTCGACGAGGAACATGCGGCCGGGCTGCAGGCGGCCCTTGCGGACGACCTTGGCCGGGTCGATGTCCAGGACGCCGACCTCGGAGCCGAGGACGACGAGGCCGTCGTCGGTGACCCAGTAGCGCCCGGGGCGCAGGCCGTTGCGGTCGAGGACGGCGCCGACCTGGGTGCCGTCGGTGAAGGTGACGCAGGCCGGGCCGTCCCAGGGCTCCATCAGGTTGGAGTGGAACTGGTAGAAGGCGCGCCGGCTGGGGTCCATGGAGTCGTGGTTCTCCCACGCCTCCGGGATCATCATCAGCACGGAGTGCGGCAGGGAACGGCCGCCCAGGTGCAGGAGTTCGAGCACCTCGTCGAAGGAGGCGGAGTCGGAGGCGTCCGGCGTGCAGATCGGGAAGATACGGTCGATCTTCTCCTGGTCGCCGAACAGGTCGGAGACGAGCTGGGACTCGCGGGCCGCCATCCAGTTCCGGTTGCCCTTGACCGTGTTGATCTCGCCGTTGTGGGCGACGAAGCGGTAGGGGTGGGCCAGCGGCCAGCTCGGGAAGGTGTTGGTGGAGAACCGGGAGTGCACGAGCGCGATCGCGGAGGCGAAACGGCGGTCGGACAGGTCCGGGAAGAAGGGCTCGAGCTGGCCGGTGGTCAGCATGCCCTTGTAGACGATCGTCCGCGCGGACAGCGACGGGAAGTAGACGCCGGCCTCACGCTCGGCGCGCTTGCGCAGTGCGAACACCCTGCGGTCCAGGGCGACGCCCTGGGACACCCCGTCGCTGACGAAGATCTGGCGGAAGACCGGCATGGTCGACCGGGCGGTGGCACCGAGCAGCTCGGGAGCGACCGGGACCTCGCGCCAGCCGAGGACGGTCAGGCCCTCGTCGGCCGCGATCGTCTCGATCCGCGAGACGGCGTCGGTGGCGGAGTCCTCCGGCAGGAAGGCGGTGCCGACCGCGTAGGCGCCGGCCTCGGGCAGCTCGAATCCGGCCACGTCACGGAAGAAGGCGTCCGGGACCTGCGACAGGATGCCGGCGCCGTCGCCGGAGTCGGGCTCGGAGCCGGTGGCACCGCGGTGTTCGAGGTTGCGCAGGACGGTCAGGGCCTGATCGACCAGGGTGTGGGACGCCTCGCCGGTAAGGGTGGCGACGAAGCCGACGCCACAGGCGTCGTGCTCGTTGCGGGGGTCGTACATACCCTGCGCAGCAGGGCGAGCATCCATGAAGGACCAGTTCTGGCCATTCGCGGAATGCTGGGACGGCTGGCGCGGCGTACGCATCGGCTCTCCCGTCGTCGTCATGTGGCATGTGCAAGTGCCGAGGGACGACGTTGGCCCTCGCGTGATCGCAAAATTTCGTGCAGGTTACATGATGGAGCGGTTCTCGGGAACCGGGATAACCCGTTCCAACATGCGGACACCGGCGGCTCGCGGCGGGGGTACCGCACCGGCGGTGGAAGCTATGGGGGGCCTGTACGGAACGACCGGGTGAGATCGATGCCCGTCGGGCCCGGAGGCGGGACAGGCGTCTTCGCCCACCCCGCTGAGCGCGGCCACGGGCCTCGTTGCCCGCAGCGCTTACGGCTCATGCCCGGTGATTGCGCGTTCGAAACCAGCAAGTAACGGCTACTTATGCGGTCCCTCGCATAAGTCCGAGCCGAGCTATCCTACGGCCGTTCCGAACAAGCTGCCCAGGGCGTACGTCACACCGGCCGCCGCACCTCCCAGGAGCAGCTGCCGCAGCCCGCTGTACCACCAGGTGCGGGCCGTCACCTTGGCCACCACCGCTCCGCACAGGAAGAGTCCGAGCAGCGCCAGCAGCACGGCCGGCCACAGGCTGCCCGCACCCAGAAGATACGGCAGGACCGGGATCAGCGCGCCGAGCGCGAAGGAGCCGAAGCTCGACACCGCGGCCACGGTGGGCGAGGGCAGATCGCCGGGGTCGATGCCCAGCTCCTCCCGGGCGTGGATCTCCAGCGCCTGCTCGGGATCCTTAGACAGCTGCCGGGCGACCTCGTCGGCCAGGCCCGGCTCGACCCCGCGCGCCCGGTAGAGCGCGGCGAGCTCGGCCTCCTCGCACTGCGGGTGCTTGCGCAGCTCGCGCCGCTCCACGTCCAGCTCGGCCTCGACCAGCTCGCGTTGCGAGGCGACGGAGGTGTACTCGCCGGCGGCCATGGAGAAGGCACCGGCGGCCAGGCCCGCGAGTCCGGTGAGGACGACGGTGTGCTGGCTGACCGAGCCGCCCGCGACACCGGTCATCAGGGCCAGGTTGGAGACGAGGCCGTCCATCGCACCGAACACCGCGGGACGCAGCCAGCCGCCGTTGACGTCCCGGTGGGTGTGGTTGTCCCGGTGCGCCTCGTGCAGCGCCGCCTCGGTCTCGATGATGGCCATGAAAAGTCCCCGATCCCCTTACCGAACCAAGCTTCTCTGGACGAGTTCCAGATTTTTACAACACACAAAGTACGCCGTGAATTCCGGCGCCGCCAGCAAGGAAAGGCTGCGCTAACCTGCGGTTTTACCCTTCAGCGCTCACTTGATGAGGATCTTGCACAGATGTCGACCGGGTGATGCTGAGGCTCCCGAGGCTCGGGGTGGTCGCCGGAGTGGGACACATCCCGTATGGCATCGATCGCCTGCATCCCCTCCGTCCCGGCGCCCGGGGACGCCACCGAACTCCGCGCACGGGCACGGGGCGCCCTGCTGGGCCTGGCCGTCGGGGACGCGCTCGGGGCCCCGGCCGAGAACCTGAAGCCCTCGGAGATCCGCGCGCGGTGGGGCCGCATCACCGGCTACGTCGCCGAGCACCCCGCCGGCACGGACGACACCGAGTACGCGATCTTCTCGGGCCTCCTCCTGGCCCGGCACGGCTCGGCGCTGACCCCCGCGCACGTGGAGGCGGCCTGGCACGAGTGGATCGCCGACCGCGACGAGGGCCCCTTCCGGGGCGCCGGCTTCAGCGAACGCGGCACGCTGGAGAACCTCCGCCGAGGTCTGGCGGCCCCCATCTCCGCCCAGCACCGGCACGCCTGGAGCGACGGCCTGGCCATGCGGGCGGCCCCCTTCGGGGTGTTCGCGCCCGGTCGCCCGGCGGAGGCGGCCCGGCTGGTGGCGATCGACGGTTCGGTGAGCCATGACGGCGAGGGCATCTACGGCGGCCAGGCGGTGGCCGCAGGAGTGGCGGCGGCGATGGCGGGTGCCCAGCCGATCGCGGTCGTGGCGGCCGCCCTCGCCGTCGTGCCCGACGACTCCTGGACGGCCCGCTGCCTGCGCCGCGCGGTGGCGGTGGCCCACCGCGGCGAACGCGCGGTCCGCTCCGCGGTCGTCATCGGCGGCTACCCCTGGACCGACCTGGCCCCCGAGGCGGTCGCCCTCGCCTTCGGCGCGTACGCGGCGGCCGACGGCGACTTCGAACAGTCCGTCCTGACGGCGGTGAACATGGGCCGCGACGCGGACACGACGGCGGCGGTCGCGGGTGCCCTGGCGGGCGCGACCCGGGGAGTCTCGGCGATCCCGGAGGCCTGGACGACCCCCATCGGCCCGGTCCGCGGCCGCTGCCTGCCGGCGATGGCGGGCTACCACGTCCTGGACGTGGCGGACCTGCTGACACCGGCGGTATGCAACGAGGAGCCGGTGCCGACGGACTTCGCCCTGGCGGGCGACGGGACGGAGGCCCCCGCATGACGCCGCACGAACCGGCGGCAGCGGCCGGCACCGCGGTCCCGGAGGGACCACCCGCAGCCGCCGACGGCGATGTGGATCCACGGGAGACCAGGACCCCTCGGGTGACAGGTACGGGCGGTGCGCGGGTGAGAGACAAAAAGGCCGAAGGCCTCCTGCTCGGACTCGCCGCCGGCGACGCCGCCGGCTGGCCCGCGGCCCGCCACAGAGCCGCCCGCATGCCCGACTGGACCCGCCGCCTCACCCGCGAACTGGACACCTTCGCCGAACACAACGCCACCACCACCCTCCCCGTCCCCATCGCCCTGAACCAGCCCCCGGAACCCCTGCGCCTCGGCCCCTCCGACGACGCCGAATGGGCCGCCTTCGCCGCGGAGGCCCTCCTCCGCGCCGGCGACGACACCGTCCTGAACGACCTCAGCCGGGACCGCCGCATCCGCGCCGCCATCGACCTCACCTGGAACGCCATCGCCTGCGAGGTAGCCGCCGCAGCGAACCGCGCGCCCGAGATCGAATCCGCCGTCCTCCCCCTGCGCGCCCGCATCTCCGTCCGCGCCGGCCTCGGCAACCTGGCCACCGGCCTGCGCCCGCCCGCCACCGGCCACGACAACCCGCACTACTTCGACGACGCGGCCTGCGTCCGGGCGTGCGTCCTGGCCGTGGCCCACCCCGGGGACCCCCGGCGCGCCGCCGACCTCGCCGAGTTCGACGCCCGCTACACCCAGGACGGCGACGGCGTCCACGGCGCCCGCGCCATGGCGGCGGCACTCGCCCTCGCCCTGGCCGGCGCGCATGTCGACGCCTGCGTCACGGCGGCCCTCGCCGAACTCCCCGAGGAGACGGAGATCGGCCGCAACGCCCGGCACGCCCTGCACCTCGCCGCCGACGCGGACAGCGCCTTCGCCCTGGTCCCGCCCCTGGAACACCAGATCGTCGACCACGTCTACAGCTACGGCATCGCCGCCGCCGAAACGGTCCCGGTCGCCCTCGCCCTGGCCACCGCGGCCCGCGGCCGCATCGCGGAGGCGATCCCCGCCGCGGCCTGCCTGTCCCGCGTCGCGGACTCCGCCCCGGCCCTGGCGGGCGCCCTCACCGGCGCGCTGGGCGGCGGCGCCTCGATCCCGGCCTCCTGGCGGGAGACCTGCCGCACCCTCTCCGGCTGCGTCCTTCCCCGCCTCACCGGCACGGACCTCGTGGAACTCGCCGGACTCCTGGAAGCCGCCCAACCGGCCCGCCCCGGTGGATGATGCGGCCATGCAGCCCAAATCACACCAAAACGCCACCCTGGACGAGCGGATCACCGGAGCCCTGGTCGGCGCCGCCGTCGGTGACGCCCTCGGCGGCCCCGTCGAGGGCTACTCGCCCGAGCAGATCCTGGAACGCCACGGCGGCCGCGTCCACGGCATCGTCGGCCCCTGGCACGGCGACGACTGGCGCACCGCCCGCCCCCTCGCCCCGTACCACAAGGGTGACGGCCACGTCACCGACGACACCTTGATGACGCACGCCCTGATCCGCGTCTACGCCCGGGTCCGCGACCACCTCGACGCCTACGCGATCGCCGACCACCTCGTCCCCGACCTGATGACCGAGCCCCGCTGGATCCCGGAGCTGGAGAGCGAGGCACTCCCCCTGCACCGTGTCTTCCTGGCGGAGAAATGGCTGGTCGCGAGGATCCACTACGGCCACGCCGACCCGCGCGAGGCCGGCACCGGCAACATCGTCAACTGCGGTGCGGCGATGTACATGTCCCCGGTCGGCCTGGTCAACGCCGCCAACCCGCGGGCGGCCTACGCCGAGGCCCTCGACATCGCCGGCGCGCACCAGTCGTCGTACGGCCGTGAGGCGGCGGGCGTCCTGGCGGCGGCGGTCGCGGCGGCGTGCACCCCCGGGGCCACCCCGGACTCGATCGTCTCCACCTGCCTGTCCCTGGCGAAGGACGGCACGCGCACCGCCATCGAGCGGGTCTGCGAGGAGGCCTCCCGCCACACGGACTTCGAGTCGGCACTGCGCCCCCTGCGCGAGGCGGTCGCCCCCTACGACACGGTCGGCCCCGACTACCGCGCCCCATCCCTCGGCGCCCGCCGCCCCTCCCGTCTCCACGCGATCGAGGAACTCCCCGTGGCCCTGGGCATGTTGCTCGTGGCCGGGGGCGACTACCGGCACGCCGTCCTGGGCGCCGTCAACTACGGCCGCGACTGCGACTCCATCGCCACGATGGCCGGCGCCCTGGCGGGCGCCCTCGGCTCGCCGGTCCCCCAGGACTGGGCGAAGACGGTCGCGGAGGCCAGCCGCCTGGACCTCTGGGAACCGGCCACGACCCTCACGGCCGTCACCCGCGAGATCTTCACCCGGGACACCTCCCGCCGCCGCACCCACGAACAGGCCTTCGCATCCCTCAAAGGCCCGGAATGCTCCGCCTGACCTGGGTCCAGCCGGAGGACCTGCTCGGCCACGAACTCCGCCAGGCGACCCAGGACGGCCGCGAGCCGAAGGCGATCGCGTCCCGCTGGAGAGCAGCAGGCGGCCCGGACGCCCCTCTCACAGCAGGAGCGTCCCCGTCCCCCGCCTCCCGCTACCTCCGCCAACTGGCAGAAGACCTCCTGGACGAACTGGCGGACCTCCCGAGCAGGTTGGCGGACGACGAGCCAACGGACCTGGAGAGAATCAAGTCGGCCTGCCCGAACTGGCCGCCGCCCGCGGGCGGCCGTAGCCGACTCAGCTGCGGGCAGTTGTGCCGCTGGGGCGATGGGGGTCCCCCCGCTCGAGCGAAGCCGAGAGTGGGGGAGGGTGGGCGCAGCGGCACCCCGCCAGCGCCGGCGAGCGCCCCGACCCCCGCCACCACGCCGCAGCACCTGGAATCCGCCTGGCTGGGCCGAGCCGTCGGCTGCCTCCTGGGCAAACCAGTCGAGAAACTCCCCCTCGAAGCCATCCGCCAACTGGCCAGCGCCACCGGCAACTGGCCCCTCAACATGTACTTCACGGCCAGAGGCGTCCCCCAGGAACTCCTGGCCACGCACCCCTGGAACCGCCGCTCGGCAACAACCTCCCTCGCCGAGAACATCGACGGCATGCCCGAGGACGACGACCTCAACTACCCCCTCCTCAACCTGATCCTCCTGCAACGCCACGGCAAGTCCTTCACCACCACGGACGTGGCCCGCACCTGGCTCGACGAACTCCCCGCCGGCCGCACCTTCACCGCCGAACGCATCGCCTACCGCAACCTCCTCACCGGCCTGGAACCCCCGCACACCGCCCGCCACCGCAACCCGTTCCGCGAATGGATCGGCGCCCTGATCCGCGCCGACGTCCACGGCTGGACCAACCCCGGCGACCCGGCCGCCGCCGCGGAACAGGCCCACCGCGACGCCACCCTCACCCACACCGCCAACGGCGTCTACGCGGCGATGTTCACCGCGGCCACCATCGCGGCCGCCGCGACAGGCGAACACGACGTCCACACCTGCCTGCGCACCGGCCGCACCGTCGTCCCTCCCCGCTCCCGCCTCGCCCGAGCCGTCCACCACGCCATCCAACTGGCCCGGGAACACCACGACTTCGACACGATCGTCGACGAACTGCACGCCGCCCACGCCCCCACCCACCACTGGGTGCACGCCGTCCCCAACACCGCCCTGATCGCCGCCGCCCTCACCCACGCGAACGGCGACTTCTCCGGCTCGATCTGCCGCGCGGTGAGCGGCGGCTGGGACACCGACTCCAATGGCGCGACCGCCGGCAGCATCGCCGGCCTGCTGGCCGCAGACCCCGCGGCGCTCCCCGACCGCTGGACGGCACCCCTGAAGAACCGCCTGGCCACCTCCATCGGCGACTTCAACGGCATCGGCTTCGCCACCCTCGCCCACCTCACCCACCGGGAGACCCACCGCTCATGACCGCACCCGCGCCCCTCACCGGCCTCCGCGTCCTGGACCTCGCCACCCTCTTCGCCGGCCCGCTCGCCGCCACCCTGCTCGGCGACTTCGGCGCGGACGTCGTCAAGGTCGAGCACCCGTCGAAACCGGACCCGTCCCGCGGCCACGGCCCGTCGAAGGACGGCGTGGGCCTGTGGTGGAAGATGCTCGGCCGCAACAAACGCACCCTCACCCTCGACCTGTCGAAGCCCGGCGGCCGCACCACCCTTCTGCGCCTCGCCGCCGGCGCCGACGTGATCATCGAGAACTTCCGCCCCGGCACCCTGGAGAAGTGGGACCTGGGCTGGCCGGAGCTGTCGGCCGCCAACCCCCGCCTGGTCCTGGCCCGCGTCACCGGCTTCGGCCAGTTCGGCCCCTACGCCCACCGCCCCGGCTTCGGCACCCTCGCCGAGGCGATGAGCGGCTTCGCCGCGATCACCGGCGAACCGGACGCGCCCCCGACGCTGCCGCCGTTCGGCCTGGCCGACTCCATCGCGGGCCTGACGACGGCGTACGCGGTGATGACGGCCCTCGCCGCCCGGGACAGGACCGGCGAGGGCCAGGTCGTCGACATGGCCCTGATCGAACCGATCCTGGCCGCGCTCGGCCCGCAGCCCCTCTGGTTCGACCAGCTCGGCCACGTCCAGCCCCGCACCGGCAATCGCTCCCCCAACAACGCCCCGCGCGGCGTCTACCGCACCGCGGACGGCACCTGGGTCGCCGTCTCGACGTCGGCCCAGTCGGTCGCGGAACGCGTGATGCACCTGGTGGGCCGCCCCGAACTGATCGACGAGCCGTGGTTCGCGACGGGCGCCGACCGCGCCCGCCACGCCGACGTCCTGGACGAGGCGGTGGGCTCCTGGATCGCCGCACGCACCCGCACGGACGTCCTGGCGGCCTTCGAGAAGGCCGAGGCGGCGGTGGCCCCGGTCCAGGACGTCCGGGACGTGATGGCGGACCCGCAGTACCAGGCCCTGAACACCATCACCACGGTCGACGACCCGGAGCTGGGCCCCCTGCGCATGCAGAACGTCCTCTTCCGGCTCTCCGCCACGCCCGGCGCGATCCGCTGGGCCGGCCGCCCGCACGGCGCCGACACCGACGAGATCCTCACCGAACTGGGCCTCACCCCGGCCGACCTCACGGCGCTGCGCGCGGAGGGCGCACTGTGACGGCGTTCCCGCTCACCTGGCTGTACGCCCCCGGCGACCGCCCCCATGTGGTCGCCAAGGCCCTCACCTCCGGCGCCGACATCGTCGTCGTCGACCTGGAGGACGCGGTCGCCCCCGACCGGAAGGCGTACGCCCGTGCCGCCACCGCCGAGTTGCTCGCCGAGCTGCCGCCGGTCCCGGTCCACGTCCGCGTCAACGCCCTGGACAGCCCCTGGGCCGGGCAGGACCTCGCCGCCGTCGCCGCGGCTCCCGGCCTCTGCGCCGTGCGGCTCCCCAAGATCGGCTCACCCGCCGAGGTCGTCCGGATCGCCCAGCACGCCGTCCCCACCGGGCTGCCCCTGTACGCCCTCCTGGAGACGGCCCTCGGCGTGGAACAGGCGTACGCCGTCGCCACGGCCCACCCGTCCCTGCGGGGCATCGCGCTCGGCGAGGCGGATCTCCGGGCCGACCTGGGCGGATGTGACGACGAGGGGCTCGACTGGTCCCGTTCCCGGGTGATCGTGGCCGCCCGGGCCGCGGGCCTGCCGCCGCCGGCCCAGTCGGTCCACCCGGACGTCCGGGACCTGGAGGGGCTGGCCGCCTCCTGCGTCCACGGCCGCGCCCTGGGCTTCCTGGGCCGGGCCGCGATCCACCCCCGCCAGCTCCCGGTCATCGAGCGGGCTTTCCTCCCCACCGAGGAGGAGATCGAGCAGGCGGAGACGATCGTCAAGGCGGCGGCGACGGAACAGGGCGCCCAGGCCCTGCCGGACGGCCGCTTCATCGACACGGCGGTGGTGGCGGCGGCCCAGCGCACCCTGTCCCTGGCCCGCCGCCGTTAGACGCACCGAGGGGTGCCCGGACAGCTCCGGGCACCCCTCGAATGCGTGCGGCTGACCGTCAGGTCTTCTTCGCCGACCCGGCCTCGTCATTGGCCTCGTCGGCCTTGGACTCGTCGGCTTCCTTGCCTTCGCCTTCGGACTCGTCTTCCTTGCCCTCGCCGACGGACTCGTCGTCACCGTCGGAGGCACCCGGCTCCACCACGGCTTCCCGGCCCGGCCGCTTCTTCGACGACAGCACGAGGTAGATGACCGCGAGCAGGAACACGAACATCGCGGTCCACACGTTCAGCCGGAGACCCAGGATGTGGTGGGCGTCGTCGACCCGCATGTACTCGATCCACGCCCGGCCCGTGCAATACGCGGCGACGTACAGTGCGAACGCCCGGCCGTGTCCCAGCCGGAAGCGGCGGTCCGCCCAGATGACCAGGAACGCGACGCCGATGCACCACAGCGATTCGTACAGGAACGTCGGGTGGTACGTGCCCGGCACCCGGCCGTCCGCGGAGGACGTGATCTCCAGGGCCCAGGGCAGGTCGGTGGGCTTGCCGTACAGCTCCTGGTTGAACCAGTTGCCCCAGCGGCCGATCGCCTGGGCGAAGGCGATGCCGGGTGCGATGGCGTCGGCGTACGCGGGCAGCGGGATGCCCCGGCGCCGGCAGCCGATCCACGCGCCGACCGCGCCCAGCGCGATCGCGCCCCAGATGCCGAGACCGCCCTCCCAGATCTTGAAGGCGTCCACCCAGTCACGGCCCTCGCTGAAGTACAGCTCGTAGTCCGTGATCACGTGGTAGAGCCGGCCGCCCACGAGGCCGAAGGGCACGGCCCAGACCGCGATGTCGGCCACCGTGCCGGCCCGCCCGCCCCGGGCGATCCAGCGCTTGTTGCCGAGCCAGACGGCAACGAAGACGCCGATGATGATGCAGAACGCGTAGCCGCGCAGCGGAATGGGGCCGAGATACAGCACCCCGCGTGACGGGCTGGGAATGAAGGCAAGTTCCATGGCAAGGTCGACGCTACCGTGCCGGACCCGGGCCGCGGCAGGCAGCCCGGCTACGGGTCCATAACAGGCAGGTGAGAAAAGCCTTCACCCCTTGTTCTTCTCCAGCACCATCTGCTTCAGCTTCGCCGGGGTCATCGTCCGGTCCTGGTAGATGTTCTTGCCGTCGAACAGCACGGTCGGCGTGCCGGAGAAGCCGCCCTTGTTGAAGGCCTGGTGGGACTTGGCGACCCAGCCGTTGTGCCTGCCGTCCTCGACGCACTTGCGGAAGGCGCGGGTGTCCAGGCCGTCGACCTTGCCGGCCAGCTCGATCAGCTTGGCGTTCCTGGCGTAGGCGTCGTCGACCTCCTGGGGCTGGTTGTCGAAGAGCACGTCGTGGTACGCGGGGAACTTCCCGGCGTCCTGCGCGCAGGCCGCGGCGTTGGCCGCGTTGCGGGAGCCGCTGCCGCCCATGTTGCCGTCGATGAGGGTGACCAGGTGGTACTCGGTCTTCAACTGGCCGGCGTTCGTCAGCTCGTGGATCACCGGCCGGTACGCCGTCTCGAAGGACTTGCAGGCCGGGCAGCGGAAGTCCTCCCACACCGTGAGCGTGGACTTGGCGCTGTCCTTGCCGACCGGGATCGCGAGGCCGTCCTTGCCCTGTGCTCCCGAGGGAGCCACGACCGGGCCCGCCGCCTCGCTGTCGTCGTCCTTCCCGGCGTTGGCGGCGACGACGCCGATCACCGCCGCGAGTCCCAGGACGGCCACGACGGCACCGCCCACGATCAGCGCGCGCCGGCGCTTCTCCGAGGCCTTGTGCTTCTCGCGCTCCACCGCCAGCTTCTCCCGGGCGGTGCGCTTTCCCTCACGGTTCTTCTCGCTCACACCCCGGAAACGAACCGGGGAGACGCACCGCGCCTCCCCGGCCCCAGGTCCACCCGTACGAGGGACCTGTATGACTTCCGGCTTTCCTACGCCTGTCGGCGCACGCCCTTCGCGAGGTCACCCGCGAGTGAGCGCACGGCCTCAAGACCGGTCGCGTCGTCCGGGGCGTCCAGCATGGCCTTGACGAAGGCCGAGCCGACGATCACGCCGTCGGCGAAGCCGGCGACCTCGGCGGCCTGGGCGGCGTTGGAGACGCCGAGCCCGACGCAGACCGGCAGGTCCGTGCCGGTGGCACGGGTGCGTGCCACCAGGTCCTCGGCCTGCGAGCTGACCGACGCGCGGGTGCCGGTGACGCCCATGAGGGAGGCGGCGTAGACGAAGCCGCTGCCCGCCGCGGTGATCTGCGCGAGCCGCTGGTCCTTGCTGCTGGGGGCGACGACGAAGACGGTGGCCAGGCCGTGCTTCTCCGCGTGCTCCCTCCACAGCGCCGACTCCTGTACGGGCAGGTCGGGCAGGATGCACCCGGCGCCGCCGGCCTCGGCGAGCTCGGCGGTGAACCGTTCGACGCCGTAGCGGTCGATGGGGTTCCAGTACGTCATGACGAGCACCGGCTTGCCGGTCGCCGCGTGGGCCTCGCGGACCGTGCGCATCACGTCGGCGATCTTCACGCCGCCGCGCAGGGCGATGTCGTCGGCGGTCTGGATGACGGGCCCGTCGAGGACGGGGTCGCTGTGCGGCAGACCGACCTCGACGACGTCGGCGCCGCCGTCCAGGACGGCTTTGATCGCCTCGATGCCGCCGTCCACGGTCGGGAACCCGGCCGGGAGGTAGGCGATGAGCGCGGACCGGCCCTCGGACTTCGCCGCGGCGAGGGTGTCGCTCAGCAGCTGAATGTTCCCGCTCACTTGGCGTCCCCCTCGATCTCTGCGGTGTCGGTGTCCGCGTCGGCGGCGACCTCGGCGTCGGTGTCGTACAGGCCGAAGTAGCGGGCGGCGGTGTCCATGTCCTTGTCGCCGCGGCCGGACAGGTTGACCACGATCAGCCCGTCCTTGCCCAGCTCCCTGCCGACCTCCAGGGCACCGGCCAGCGCGTGGGCGCTCTCGATGGCCGGGATGATGCCCTCGGTGCGGGACAGCAGGTGCAGGGCCTGCATGGCCGCGTCGTCCGTGACCGCGCGGTACTCGCCGCGGCCGGAGTCCTTGAGGTAGGAGTGCTCGGGGCCGATGCCCGGGTAGTCCAGACCGGCCGAGATCGAGTACGGCTCGGTGATCTGGCCCTCGTCGTCCTGGAGGACGTAACTGCGGGAGCCGTGCAGGATGCCGGGCTCGCCGGCGGTAAGGGTCGCCGCGTGCTCGCCGGTGTCGACGCCGTGCCCGGCCGGCTCGCAGCCGATGAGGCGGACGGACTCGTCCGGGATGAAGGCGTGGAAGAGGCCGATGGCGTTGGAGCCGCCGCCGACGCAGGCGACGGCCGCGTCGGGGAGCCGGCCCGCGCGCTCCAGGAGCTGGCGGCGGGTCTCCACGCCGATGACGCGGTGGAAGTCGCGGACCATGGCCGGGAACGGGTGGGGTCCGGCGACCGTGCCGAAGAGGTAGTGCGTGTGGTCGACGTTGGCAACCCAGTCGCGGAACGCCTCGTTGATCGCGTCCTTCAGCGTGCGGCTGCCGGACTTCACGGCGATGACCTCGGCGCCGAGCATGCGCATGCGGGCCACGTTGAGGGCTTGGCGCTGGGTGTCGATCTCGCCCATGTAGATCGTGCACTCGAGGCCGAAGAGCGCGCAGGCCGTGGCCGTGGCGACGCCGTGCTGGCCGGCGCCCGTCTCGGCGATGACCCGGGTCTTGCCCATGCGCTTGGTGAGCAGGGCCTGGCCGAGGACGTTGTTGATCTTGTGGGAGCCGGTGTGGTTGAGGTCTTCCCGCTTCAGGAAGACCCGGGCACCGCCGGCGTGCTCGGCGAACCGGGGGACTTCGGTGAGTGCGGAGGGGCGGCCGGTGTAGTTGACCAGGAGGTCGTCGAGTTCCTTGGCGAACTCGGGGTCGTGCTTGGCCTTGTCGTACTCGACGGCCACTTCGTCGACTGCCGCGACCAGGGCCTCGGGGATGAACTTGCCGCCGAATGTCCCGAAGTAGCCGTCGGGGTTGGGCGTTTGGCCCTCGGGGTCGGGGATGAAGAACTGACTGGGCATGCGGAAACCTTCACGGTGAGTGTGTGGGATGTGCACTAATCGCCGTGGGGGCAGGGTTGTCAGGCGGCTGCGGGACCGTTGTGGCCGGTCGCGCAGTTCCCCGCGCCCCCAAAAGAAGGGCGCTGCTGCCATCGCATGCCATTCACCTGGCCCGGCTCGTCACCGATGACGTAGCGGACGCGGCGGCCGTGGACGCGGCGCGCGGGAGCACGGCAGCCGCGGGGGCGGCAGCCGCGCGCGAGGCGGGCGTACCGGTCCACGGTCGTCATGGTGAGAGTCATCGGGGCCAAGCCTAGCGGGAGATCAGCCCCGGCCGTGCCGGAGTGCAGGGTGTTCGCCCGCCGCCACCAGGTCGGAGACCGCCGTCTTGGGGTCCTTGCCGGTGACGAGGGACTCGCCCACCAGGACCGCGTCGGCGCCGGCGTTGGCGTAGGCGATGAGGTCGTGCGGTCCGCGGACGCCGGACTCGGCGATCTTGATGATGTGGTCGGGGATCTCCGGTGCCACGCGCTCGAAGGTGCCGCGGTCGACCTCGAGGGTCTTGAGGTTGCGCGCGTTGACGCCGATGACCCGGGCACCGGCGTCCACCGCGCGCTCGACCTCGTCCTCGTCGTGCACCTCGACGAGCGGCGTGAGCCCGATGGACTCGGCGCGCTCGATGAGGGACTCCAGGGCGGGCTGGTCGAGGGCGGCGACGATCAGCAGGACGACGTCGGCGCCGTAGGCGCGGGCCTCCCACAGCTGGTACGACGTGACGATGAAGTCCTTGCGCAGGACCGGGATGTCCACGCGGGCGCGGACCGCTTCGAGGTCGGCGAGCGAGCCGCCGAAGCGCCGCTGCTCGGTGAGGACGGAGATGACGGCCGCGCCGCCCGCCTCGTAGTCCGCGGCGAGTCCGGCCGGGTCGGCGATCGCGGCCAGCGCGCCCTTGGAGGGGCTGGAGCGCTTGACCTCGCAGATGACCTTGACGCCGTCGCCGCGCAGTGCGGCCGCGCCGTCCTTGGCCGCGGGAGCCTTCGCCGCGCGCTCCTTGAGCTCGTCGAGGCTGACGCGCGCCTGCCGCTCCGCGAGGTCGGCACGGACTCCGTCGATGATCTCGTCGAGCACACTCACGCGAGCGGCCCCCTTCCAGACTCTTGACAGTTCCAGCGACCGATCGAAAACCGATGGTCACTGCGATGGTATCCGCAGCGGGGCGTAGGCCTCGCATCCGGTTGACGCCGGTCCCACTACCTGGACATCCACCAGTTGATCAAGGATGGAGCCAGCCTCCGAAGGGCAGGTTCCGGACAACCGTGAAGACCAGCAGCAACACGCCGAGGCTCCACACCAGGCCCGGGCGGGGGTCGATCCGCAGCGGGCGCCCGCGCACCGCGTGGACCACCCATACGGTCCACAGCACGGCGAAGGCCAGATAGCCGAGGACGGCGAGCGCGTTGGCGTGCAGTGCCGCCGGGAGATCGCCGTGGACGAAGGCGTGCGCGCTGCGCAGCCCGCCGCAGCCGGGGCAGTACAGGCCGGTGTAGCGCAGCAGCGGGCAGACGGGGTAGTGGCCGGGTTCGTTGGGGTCGACCGCGCCCACGTAGGCGAACGCGGCGGCGGCGGCCGCGAGCACCCCGGCGGGGACGGCCAGGCGGGCCGGGACGCTGTGCGTCGCCCTTCGGCTGTCGGCGTTCACGGCAGCCATTGTGCCCCTCACGCGATGACGCGGTTCCGCGGGGATCAGCTCTTGGCGCCCGCGGGCTCGCGGTCGCCCGTCATCGCGTGCGGCTTGTGCAGGTCCTTGGGCTGGCCGAGGCCCATCATCCGCATGATGGCGCCGACGACACCGCCGAGGAGCACGACGACCATGCCCGCCCAGAAGCCCAGGGGCTGGTCCATCACCATGAACGCGCCCGCGACGCAGAAACCGATGAAGGCGATGATGACACCGGTCCAGGCGGCCGGGGTGTGACCGTGGCTGCTGCCCGCCATTGCTTGCTCCTCGTTGCTGTGTGCGTGTCTGAGCAGGACGCTCGGGCCCATTGTCCCGCACGCGTGCCCCCGCTGTGAGCGGGGGTGTCCCCCGCTCCCCCGGGTGGGCTCACGCCCCGGTGGGGTCCTCGCCCCGGTCGAGTGCCTTCCACAGTTCCTCGGGCCGGTCGGGGTCGACGGCGGGGGCCTTGCGGCGCGGCTGGGGCGTGCCGCTGCGCTCGTAGCGGCCGGACATCGCGGGCCACAGCCGGCCGTAGCGCAGGGCGAGCAGCCCGGCCAGGAGGATCAGGACGCCGCCGACGGCCGCGACATACGGCCAGGCGGTGTGGCTGAGGGTGTCCACGGAGGCGGAGGTGTCACCG
The DNA here is from genome assembly GCF_040613735.1 of Streptomyces sp. NPDC006235. Classification (NCBI taxonomy): domain Bacteria; kingdom Bacillati; phylum Actinomycetota; class Actinomycetes; order Kitasatosporales; family Streptomycetaceae; genus Streptomyces; species Streptomyces sp. NPDC006235. Next base: position 85,642 of record NZ_JBEXSR010000003.1, on the reverse strand, counting down.
GAGGCCTGGGCTGCCTGCTCGTCGAGCGCGGCATCGTCGGAGGCGCCGAGCAGGGCGGCGGCGACGATGCCCGCGCCGGAGAGCGCCAGCAGTCCGGCCACGACGAAGCGGCCGGCCCGGCGGACGGCGAAGACGGCGACGAGCGCGGCGAGGCCCACTATGGCGAGCGCCGCGGGTACGCCCGTGACGTCGCTGCCCTTGGCGGTCAGGGGGAAGGCGCCGCCGGCCACCGTCGCGGTGCCCTCCGCCCAGCGCTGCCGGGTGGCGAGCAGCGCCACGGCCGCGCCGAGCGCGCCGCACAGCAACGCGACGGCGAGGCTCAGGCGGCCGGCCCGGGCGGATCCGGCGGCTTCGGAACGGGGGTGGTGAGGTGCAGCAGTCACGTACCCCACTATCGCTTGAACCCGGGGCGAACCGTCACCCGGGGTTCATCTCAGGCCTTTCCCAGCCGGTTCGCCGTGTGGACGGCCCTGAGGACCGCCGCCGCCTTGTTGCGGCACTCGGTGTCCTCGGCGACCGGGTCGGAGTCGGCGACGATGCCCGCGCCGGCCTGCACGTACGCGGTGCCGTCCCGGAGGAGGGCCGTGCGGATGGCGATGGCCGTGTCGGAGTCGCCCGCGAAGTCGAGGTAGCCGACGCAGCCGCCGTACAGCCCGCGCCGGGACGGTTCGAGTTCGTCGATGATCTGCATGGCGCGCGGCTTCGGGGCGCCGGAGAGGGTGCCGGCCGGGAAGCAGGCCGTGAGGACGTCGAAGGCCGTGCGGCCCGGGGCGACGCGGCCCGTCACCGTCGAGACGATGTGCATCACGTGCGAGTACCGCTCGACGGACATGAAGTCGACGACCTCGACGGAGCCGGGCTCGCAGACCCGCCCCAGGTCGTTGCGCCCCAGGTCGACGAGCATGAGGTGCTCGGCGCGCTCCTTGGGGTCGGCGAGCAGTTCGTCGGCGAGGGCCTGGTCCTCCTGCGGGGTGGCGCCGCGCCAGCGGGTGCCGGCGATGGGGTGCACCATGGCCCGGCCGTCCTCGACCTTGACCAGGGCCTCGGGGGACGAGCCGACGACGTCGAAGCCGTCGAAGCGGAACAGGTACATGTACGGGGAAGGGTTGGTGGCCCGCAGGACCCGGTAGACGTCCAGCGCGCTCGCCGTGCACGGTGTCTCGAAGCGCTGGGAGGGAACCACCTGGAAGGCCTCCCCGGCCCGGATGCGCTCCTTGATGTCCTCGACGGCCTCCTGGAAGTCGGGGCCGCCCCACAGCGCCGTGTACTCGGGGAGCTCGGAGGGCGGGAGCGCGGCCGGGGGCTGGGCGACCGCTCGGGAGAGGTCGGCCTCCATGGCGTCGAGCCGGGCCACGGCGTCCGCGTAGGCCTCGTCGACGCCGGTGTCCAGGTCGTTGTGGTTGATCGCGTTGGCGATCAGCAGGACCGAGCCCTCCCAGTGGTCCATGACGGCCAGGTCGCTGGTGAGGAGCATGGTCAGCTCGGGCAGCTTCAGGTCGTCGCGCTCGCCGGGGCCGATCTTCTCCAGGCGGCGGACGATGTCGTAGCCGAGGTAGCCGACCATGCCGCCGGTGAAGGGCGGCATGCCGTCCTGGTGGGGCGTGTGCAGGGCCTCGATGGTGGCGCGCAGCGCGGCGAGGGGGTCGCCGCCTGTGGGGACGCCGACGGGCGGGGCGCCGAGCCAGTGGGCCTGTCCGTCGCGCTCGGTCAGCGTCGCCGCCGACCGCACGCCCACGAAGGAGTAACGGGACCACGAGCGGCCGTTCTCCGCGGACTCCAGCAGGAAGGTGCCCGGGCGCTCGGCGGCGAGCTTGCGGTAGAGCGCGACCGGGGTGTCGCCGTCGGCGAGGAGCTTGCGGGTGACGGGGATGACCCGCCGGTCGGTGGCGAGCTTGCGGAACGTCTCGAGGTCCATGGCCGCTGACCTTACTGATCCGAGGCGGGGGCGTCGGAGCCGCCGTCCTTGAGGAGCACGTCCTCGTCGAAGCAGGTGCGCGCGCCGGTGTGGCAGGCGGCGCCGACCTGGTCGACCTTCACCAGGACGGTGTCGGCGTCGCAGTCGAGGGCGACGGACTTCACCCACTGGAAGTGGCCGGAGGTGTCGCCCTTGACCCAGTACTCCCGGCGGCTGCGGGACCAGTACGTGCACCGGCCGGTGGTCAGGGTGCGGTGCAGCGCCTCGTCGTCCATCCAGCCGAGCATCAGCACCTCTCCGGTGTCGTACTGCTGAGCGATGGCGGGCAGGAGGCCGTCGGCGCTGCGCTTGAGGCGGGCGGCGATCTCCGGGGCGAGACGGCTGGGCCGGGGGGACGTGCTGGTCATGCCGACCATTGTGCCGCGCGCCACTGACAGGCCAGGTGGAGTGTCCACTGTGCGGACCTTCGAGCCGGTCGTAGGCTGACTCCATGTCGACCCATGCCAAGCGTGAACGACTTCTCCTCGCCGATCTGTTGGAGACCGCGGGCCCGGACGCGCCCACCCTGTGCGAGGGCTGGACCACCCGGGACCTCGCGGCGCACGTGGTGGTGCGCGAGCGCCGCCCGGACGCCGCCGGCGGAATACTGATCAAGCAGCTCGCGCCGCGCCTGGACCGGGTGATGGCGGAGTACACCGACAAGCCGTACGAGGAGCTGATCCAGCTGATCCGTACGGGGCCGCCCCGCTTCTCGCCCTTCTCGCTCAAGCCGGTCGACGAGATGTCCAACATCATCGAGTTCTACGTCCACACGGAGGACGTCCGGCGCGCCCAGCCCGACTGGTCGCCGCGTGAGCTCGACACGGTCTTCCAGGACGCCCTGTGGTCCCGGCTGGAGCGCACGGCCCGGCTGATGGGGCGTGGCGTCCCGACGGGCCTGGTGCTGCGCCGGCCCGACGGCCAGACAGCGGTCGCCCAGCGCGGCACCCCGGTGGTCACGGTGACCGGCGAACCCTCCGAACTCGTCCTGTTCACCTACGGCCGCCAGAGCGCGGCCAAGGTCGACCTGGACGGCGACGAGAACGCGATCGCGAAACTGCACGAGGCGAAGCAGCTCGGGATCTGAAGGCACATTCCCCCTGGGGGAGCATGGTGAAGCCCCGGCCGCGGCACGCGACCGGGGCTACCGGCAGGCGGGTCACCGCACCGGGTGGCCCGCCTCCCGCAGCGTCTGCTTGACCTCGCCGATGCGCAGGTCCCCGAAGTGGAACACCGACGCGGCCAGCACCGCGTCCGCGCCCGCCGCGATGGCCGGCGGGAAGTCCGCCAGCTTGCCCGCGCCGCCCGAGGCGATGACCGGGACGGTCACGTGCCCCCGGACGGCCTGGATCATCTCCAGGTCGTAGCCGTCCTTGGTGCCGTCCGCGTCCATGGAGTTGAGCAGGATCTCGCCGGCGCCCAGCTCGGCGGCCTGGTGCGCCCACTCGACGGCGTCGATGCCGGTGCCGCGACGACCGCCGTGGGTGGTCACCTCGAAGGAGCCGGACTCGGTGCGGCGCGCGTCCACCGACAGGACCAGGACCTGGCGGCCGAAGCGTTCGGCGATCTCCCGGATCAGCTCCGGGCGGGCGATCGCGGCCGTGTTGACGCCGACCTTGTCCGCGCCGGCCCGCAGCAGCTTGTCCACGTCCTCGGCGGTGCGCACCCCGCCTCCGACCGTGAGCGGGATGAACACCTGCTCGGCCGTGCGGCGCACCACGTCGTACGTCGTCTCGCGGTTGCCCGACGAGGCGGTGATGTCCAGGAACGTCAGCTCGTCGGCGCCCTCGGCGTCGTACACCTTGGCCATTTCGACGGGGTCGCCCGCGTCGCGCAGGTTCTGGAAGTTGACGCCCTTGACGACCCGGCCGTTGTCCACGTCCAGGCAGGGGATGACTCGGACCGCCAGGGTCATGAATCCACCGTTCCTCTGAATGCCTCTAGTTCCACCGACACCAGGACGCGCGGGTCGACGAAGCCGTCCACCACGAGGAAGGTCGCGACCGGGCGCACGGAGTCGAACAGCTCCTTGTGGGCCCGGCCCACCTCGTCGAGGTCGCGCGTGTGTGCCAGATACATCCGCGTCCGGACCACGGACTCGATGCCGAGCCCGAACTCGCCGATCGCTTCCAGGGCGCTGGTGAAGGCCGCCTTGGCCTGCTCGTACGGGTCGCCCTCGCCGTACAGCACGTCGCCCTTGAAGGGTGTCGTGCCCGCCACCAGCACCCGATCGCCCGCCGCCACGGCGCGCGCGAAACCGAAACTCTCTTCCCAGGGACTTCCGCTCTGCACGCGCCGTACGGCATCGCTCATGACGACACAGTCTCCAATGCCTCTTCCAGGGTGAACGCCTTCGCGTACAGCGCCTTCCCTACGATCGCGCCCTCTACGCCGAGCGGGACGAGCTCGGCGATCGCACGGAGGTCGTCGAGCGAGGAGACGCCGCCGGAGGCCACCACCGGGCGGTCGGTCGCCGCGCAGACGTTCTTCAGCAGCTCCAGGTTGGGACCCTGGAGGGTGCCGTCCTTGGCGATGTCCGTGACGACGTACCGCGCGCAGCCCTCCTTGTTGAGGCGCTCCAGCGTCTCGTAGAGGTCGCCGCCGTCGCGGGTCCAGCCGCGGCCGCGCAGGGTCGTGCCGCGGACGTCGAGACCGACCGCGATCTTGTCACCGTGCTCGGCGATGACCTTGGCGACCCACTCGGGAGCCTCCAGGGCGGCCGTGCCCAGGTTCACGCGGGTGCAGCCGGTGGCCAGGGCGGCGGCGAGGGTGTCGTCGTCGCGGATGCCGCCGGACAGCTCCACCTTGATGTCCATGGCCTTGGTGACCTCGGCGATCAGCGCGCGGTTGTCGCCGGTGCCGAAGGCGGCGTCCAGGTCGACCAGGTGCAGCCACTCGGCGCCGGACCGCTGCCAGGCGAGGGCGGCCTCCAGGGGCGAGCCGTAGGAGGTCTCCGTACCGGACTCGCCGTGCACCAGGCGCACCGCCTGGCCGTCGCGGACGTCGACGGCGGGGAGGAGTTCGAGCTTGCTCACAGTGTTCCGATCCAGTTGGTGAGGAGCTGGGCTCCGGCGTCGCCGGACTTCTCGGGGTGGAACTGCGTGGCCCACAGGGCGCCGTTCTCGACGGCCGCGACGAACGGCTTGCCGTGTGTGGACCAGGTGACCTTGGGGGCCTCCATCGCCGGGTTGTGGGTCTCCAGCGACCAGTCGTGGACGGCGTAGGAGTGCACGAAGTAGAAGCGCGCGTCCGTGTCCAGGCCGGCGAACAGCTGCGAGCCGGGCGCCGCGTCCACGGTGTTCCAGCCCATGTGGGGCACGATCTCGGCCTGGAGCGGTTCGACCGAGCCGGGCCACTCGTCGAGGCCCTCGCTCTCCACGCCGTGCTCGATGCCGCGGGCGAAGAGGATCTGCATGCCGACGCAGATGCCCATGACGGGGCGGCCGCCGGACAGCCTGCGGTCGACGATCCAGTCGCCGCGCGCCTCGCGCAGGCCCTTCATGCAGGAGGCGAAGGCGCCGACGCCCGGCACGAGCAGCCCGTCGGCGTTCATGGCCTTGTCGTAGTCACGCGTGATCTCGACGTCGGCTCCCGCGCGCGCGAGGGCGCGCTCGGCGGAGCGGACGTTGCCGAAGCCGTAGTCGAAGACGACGACCTTCTTCTGCTTCTTCGAGGGGGAGCTCGACGGGGCGCTCAATTCCACACCTCCAGCCTCACGACACCGGCCGCCAGGCACATCGCGGCGCCGATGGAGAGCAGCACGATCAGGCCCTTGGGCATCTTCTGCTTGACGAAGGAGTAGATCCCGCCGACGAGGAACAGGCCGACGACGATCAGCAGGGTCGAGATGCCGTTCACAGGGCGCCCTTCGTGGAGGGGAGGATGCCGGCCGCGCGCGGGTCGCGCTCGGAGGCGTAGCGCAGGGCCCGGGCCAGCGCCTTGAACTGGCACTCCACGATGTGGTGGGCGTTGCGCCCGTAGGGCACGTGCACGTGCAGCGCGATCTGGGCCTGGGCGACGAAGGACTCCAGGATGTGCCGCGTCATCGTGGTGTCGTACTCGCCGATCATCGGCGCCATCTTCTCGGGCTCGGTGTGCACGAGGTAGGGGCGGCCGGACAGGTCGACGGTGACCTGGGCGAGGGACTCGTCCAGCGGGACCGTGCAGTTGCCGAAGCGGTAGATGCCGACCTTGTCGCCGAGGGCCTGCTTGAAGGCTGCGCCGAGGGCGAGGGCGGTGTCCTCGATCGTGTGGTGCGAGTCGATGTGCAGGTCGCCCTCGGTCTTCACGGTCAGGTCGAACAGACCGTGCCGGCCGAGCTGGTCGAGCATGTGGTCGTAGAAGCCGACGCCGGTGGAGATCTCCGTCTTGCCGGTGCCGTCGAGGTCGATCTCGACGAGGACCGAGGTCTCCTTGGTCGTCCGCTCCACGCGTCCGATGCGGCTCATGAACTCTGCTCCTTCTTCAGTGCACGTACCGCGTCGAGGAACGCGTCGTTCTCTTCGGGGGTGCCGGCCGAGACCCGCAGCCACCCGGGGATGCCGTTGTCCCGGACCAGGACGCCCCGGTCGAGGATCTTCTGCCAGGCCGTGTGCGCGTCCTCGAACCGGCCGAACTGCACGAAGTTGGCGTCGGACTCGACGACGTCGTAGCCCGTGGCGCGCAGTTCGCGTACCAGGCGGTCCCGCTCGGCCTTGAGCTGCTCGACATAGCCCAGCAGCGTCTCGGTGTGCTCCAGGGCGGCCAGGGCGGTCGCCTGGGTGACGGCCGACAGGTGGTAGGGCAGCCGGACGAGCTGGACGGCGTCGACGACGGCCGGGTGCGCGGCGAGGTAGCCGAGGCGCAGGCCGGCGGCGCCGAACGCCTTCGACATCGTGCGGGAGACGACGAGGTGGGGACGCCCGTCGAGCAGCGGCAGCAGCGAGTCGCCGTGGCTGAACTCGATGTAGGCCTCGTCGACGACGACCATCGACGGCTTCGCCGCCTGCGCGGCCTGGTAGAGGGCGAGGACCGTCTCGGGCGGGACCGCGTTGCCCGTGGGGTTGTTGGGGGTGGTGATGAAGACGACGTCGGGCCGGTGCTCGGTGATCGCCTTCTCGGCGGCGGCGAGGTCGATCGTGAAGTCGTCGTTGCGGGGGCCCGAGATCCAGCCGGTGCCGGTGCCGCGCGCGATCAGCCCGTGCATCGAGTACGACGGCTCGAAGCCGATCGCGGTGCGGCCGGGCCCGCCGAAGGTCTGCAGCAGCTGCTGGATGACCTCGTTGGAGCCGTTGGCGGCCCAGACGTTGGCCAGGCCCACCTCGTAGCCGGAGGTGTCCGTCAGGTACGCGGCGAGCTTCGTGCGCAGCTCGACCGCGTCCCGGTCCGGGTAGCGGTTGAGGTCGCGCGCCGCCTCACGGACCCGCTCGGCGATGCGCTCGACCAGCGGCTCGGGCAGCGGGTAGGGGTTCTCGTTGGTGTTCAGCCGGACGGGGACGTCCAGCTGGGGCGCGCCGTAGGGGGACTTGCCGCGCAGCTCGTCCCGTACGGGGAGATCGTCGATGCCTGTCACTTGCCCTGTGGAACCTTCCAGTCGAACCTCGCCTTGATCGCCGCGCCGTGTGCCGGCAGGTCCTCCGCCTCCGCCAGCGTGACCACGTGGTGCGCGACCTCGGCCAGCGCGTCCTTCGTGTAGTCGACGATGTGGATGCCGCGCAGGAAGGACTGGACGGACAGGCCCGAGGAGTGGCAGGCGCAGCCGCCGGTGGGCAGGACGTGGTTGGAGCCGGCCGCGTAGTCGCCGAGGGAGACCGGCGCCCAGGGGCCGATGAAGATCGCGCCGGCGTTCCGGACGCGGTCTGCCACGGCGGCGGCGTCGGCCGTCTGGATCTCCAGGTGCTCGGCGCCGTACGCGTCGACCACCTTCAGGCCCTCGTCGATGCCGTCGACCAGGACGATGGCGGACTGCTTGCCGGACAGGGCCGGAACGATCCGGTCGTCGACGTGCTTGGTGGCCGCGACCTGCGGCTCCAGCTCCTTCTCCACCGCGTCCGCGAGCTCGGCGGAGTCGGTGACCAGGACGGCGGCGGCCAGCGGGTCGTGCTCGGCCTGGCTGATCAGGTCGGAGGCGACGTGCACCGGGTCGGCCGTGTCGTCGGCGAGGACCGCGATCTCGGTCGGGCCGGCCTCGGCGTCGATGCCGATCTTGCCGGTGAAGTAGCGCTTGGCGGCGGCGACCCAGATGTTGCCGGGGCCGGTGACCATGGTGGCGGGCGGGCAGGACTCGGTGCCGTAGGCGAACATCGCGACGGCCGTGGCACCGCCGGCCGCGTACACCTCGTCGACGCCGAGCAGGGCGCAGGCGGCGAGGATCGTCGGGTGCGGCAGCCCGTTGAACTCGGCCTGGGCCGGGGAGGCGAGCGCGATGGACTCGACGCCGGCCTCCTGTGCGGGCACGACGTTCATGACCACGGAGGACGGATACACGGACCGGCCGCCGGGCGCGTACAGCCCGACGCGGTCGACCGGAACCCACTTCTCGGTCACGGAGCCGCCGGGCACCACCTGGGTGGTGTGCGTGCTGCGGCGCTGCTCGCGGTGGACGGTGCGGGCGCGCCTGATGGACTCCTCCAGTGCCGCGCGCACGGCCGGGTCGAGCTCCTCCAGCGCGCGCGTGAGCGCGGCGGCCGGCACCCGCACCTGGTCGAGCCTGACCCCGTCGAACCGCTCGGCGAAATCGATCAGCGCCGCGTCGCCCCGATGATGCACGTCCTCGCAGATCGGACGCACCTTCTCCAGGGCGGCCTGAACGTCGAACTCGGCTCGGGGCAGCAGGTCACGCAGGGCGGGGCCCTCGGGGAGGGCGTCGCCGCGCAGATCGATTCGGGAGATCACGTGCTCAATTCTCTCAGACCCGATTCCCGCGCCGTCCGCTCGTATCAATGGCTGATACAGCCCTGCGCCGGAACCCGGAAGATCCCCTTCACGTTTCGCGTTCGGGGTGTCACTCAGCGGGCATGAACAGGTGTACGAAGCACCTGACCCGCGAGTATCCGGGGAGGAAGGAAGAGACGTGACAGAGGGGGCCGGCGTGCGTGCCGGGGAGCTGCCCGACGACCTGACGGCGGCCGAGGCCGGAATGTGGCAGGCGTTCCGCAACGGCAGCGTGTACGACCTGAGCAGCGGCGACCCCATGGTGGACGATCCGCACGGCGGCCACCCCTGGGGCGAGGAGCGGACCGTGCGGGCCCGGATCGTCTGCTGGCTGCTCCTGGACGGCCCGCCCGCCCTGGCCGGCCGGGTGTCGTCGCTGAAGCTGGCCGGCGTGCTGATCAGCGGCTCGCTGGACCTCGCGGGCGGCACGGTGGTGCCGTACGTCGAGATGCGCCAGTGCCGGTTCGAGCAGGACGTGCTGCTGCCGGAAGCCCGCTTCACGACCGTGCGGATGGTGGACTGCTCGGTGCCGCGGCTGGAGGCGGCCCGGGTGCAGACGGAGGGCGATCTGCATCTGCCGCGCTGCCGCTTCCACCGCGGTATCCGGCTCACGGACGCGCAGATCGGCACGGACCTGATGCTCAACCAGGCGATCGTGCACCGGGACCGCAGCGGCCGGTCGATCGCCGCGGACGGCCTGACGGTCGGCCAGGACTTACAGGCCGAGCTGCTGGAGTCGCACGGCGAGCTGAGCCTGCGCGCCGCCACCATCGGCGTGTCCCTGAGCCTGCGCGGCGCCCGCCTGGCCAACCCGTACGAGCGGCTCGCCTTCAACGCCCCGCAGCTGACCGTCGAGCGCAGCCTGTATCTGACCCCCGCGGGCGTCGGCGCCCAGGCGATGAGCGGGATGACCCCGGCGCGCGGGACGCGGATCCAGCGGTTCGCGTGCGAGGGCGGGATCCGGCTTGACGACGGGCGGTTCGGCGACGCGGTCGACTTCGAGCAGGCCAGATTCACCCTCACCGACGACCAGGAACTGTCACTGCGCCGGGTGCAGACGCCGGAGCTGCGGTTCCTCGGCGAGCATCCCGCGCGCGGGCGTGTCGTGCTGTCGGGGGCGAAGATCGTCAACCTGATGGACCGGGCGGACGCCTGGCCCGGCCCCGGGCGGCTGCACATGGGCGGCTTCACCTACGAGAACCTCGTGCCGCGCGGGCCGTTCCCGCTGGCCGAGCGGCTGGACTGGGTGGCGGCGGCGACCGCCGAGTACAACCCGGAGCCGTACGAGCGGCTCGCGGCGGTGCTGCGGGCCGGCGGGGAGGACGAGGACGCCCGCGAGGTGCTGCTCGCCAAGCAGCGCCGGCACCGGGAGAGCCTGCCGCCGGCCGCCAAGCTGTGGGGTTACGCGCAGGACTGGACGGTCGCCTACGGGTACCGGCCGGGCCGGGCCGCGGTGTGGATGGCGGTGCTGTGGGCGGCGGGCTCGCTCGCCTTCGCCCAGGCCGGGCACCCGCCGCTCAAGCGTGGTGAGCATCCGGAGTGGAATCCCACGCTGTTCACGCTCGATCTGCTGCTGCCGGTGATCGACCTCGGCCAGGTGGGCTTCTGGCAGTTGCGCGGGGGCTGGCAGTGGCTGGCGGCGGCGATGATCCTGCTGGGCTGGGTCCTGGCGACGACGGTGGCGGCGGGGGCGACGCGGTTGCTGCGGCGCAACTGATGATGTTGCTGTGACCAGTGTTGTTGAACTGTCACACTTTTACGCTCTCTTGACCTTACGGCGTACAACTTTCCGCGAGTTCACCGAACGATCTGGCGCCACCATGACCAGCGGACTTTCAATGGTCGGCACCATGGCCATGCAGCTTCCGTTCATCCGCCCGGGCCGGATGACAAGGACCGCTCCCCGCCCCGTCAGCAGGCCGCGCGCCGACGACGAGGTGGTGCTCGACGCGCCCGACGCCCGGCTCAGTCCGGCACTGGTCGCGGCCGCCCGCGGCGACCACGGACCGGCCTCCGGGCTGCTCCGCGCGACCCGGGCGGCGGCCGAGTGGGAGCGGCGCGACCGGTACGTGACCCGGCTGGCCGCCTTCGCCCGCTCGCGCCCCGACTGGCTGGACGCCTGGCTCGCCACCGCCCCGCAGGACCCGGACGCGCTGCTGCTCGGGGCCCAGCTGGCGGTGGACCGCGCCTGGCAGTCACCGGCCCGGGCCGAGGCGCTGCGCGAGGTGAGCCCACTGATCACGGCGGCCGCGCGGGCCGACCACGGCGACCCCGTCCCCTGGCGGCTCGCGCTGGACCACGCGCGCGGCGCCCAGGCGGGACACAGCTACTTCGAGGAACTGTGGGCGGCGGCCGTCCGCCGCGCCCCGCACCACTACGGCTGCCACGAATCGGCCCTGCGCTATCTGGCCGCCTCCTGGCACGGTTCGCACCAGGAGTGCTTCGACTTCGCCGACCGGGCCGCCCAGGACGCGCCCGCCGACGCCCTCGTCCAGGCGCTCCCGCTGCGGGCGGCCTTCGGCTACCTCACCGACGGCTGCGGGCCCGAGCTGCCGCGCGAACGGCTGGACGCCGCCGCCGACCGGGCGATCGCGCTGTCTCCGCGACTGCCGGCCGCCGACCCCTGGCCGGCCCGGATGCGGAACCTGCTCGTCTTCGTCCTGGTGCGCCTGGAGCGCTGGCAGGACGCCCGGGAGCAACTGCTCCTGAACGGCCCGTACGCCACCTCGTTCCCGTGGGACCAGGTGTCGGACGACCCGCTCGGCCACTTCCTGCGGATACGCGACGACATACTGTCCGGAGCAGCCGTCCGGCCTGCCGGGCATCCACGGAGTGAACGGGGCGGACGAGTCCGCTCCGGCGACCATTAGGCTTTTGCGTCGTGACCACCGTCCGGCTCCCCCTCTTCCCCCTGAACTCGGTGCTGTTCCCGGGGCTCGTGCTCCCGCTCAACGTCTTCGAGGAGCGGTATCGCGCCATGATGCGCGAACTGCTGAAGACACCGGAGGACGAGCCGCGCCGGTTCGCCGTCGTGGCGATCCGCGACGGCCACGAGGTGGCCCCGAGCGCGCCCGGCATGCCCGACCCCACGTCGCTGCCCGAGCGGGGGCCCGCCGCCGGCTTCGGCACGGACCCTGCCAAGGCGTTCCACAAGGTGGGTTGCATCGCGGACGCGGCGACGATCCGGGAGCAGACCGACGGCTCCTTCGAGGTGCTGGCGACCGGCACGTCCCGGGTACGGCTGCTGTCGGTGGAGGCGTCGGGTCCGTTCCTGACGGCCGAGCTGGAGACATTGCCGGAAGAACCCGGCGACGAGGCGGCGCCGTTGGCCGAGGGGGTGCTGCGGTCCTTCCGCCAGTACCAGAAGCGGCTGGCGGGCGCGCGGGAACGGTCGCTGACGACCGGCGCCGACCTGCCCGACGAGCCGGGCGTGGTGTCGTACCTGGTGGCCGCGGCGATGATGCTGGACACCCCCACCAAGCAACGCCTGCTCCAGGCGCCCGACACGGCTTCCCGGCTGCGCGACGAGCTGAAACTCCTTCGCTCCGAGACAGCCATCATCCGTAATCTGCCGTCGTTGCCGGCGTCGGACCTGACGCGCGGCCCGATGAGTCTCAACTGAAGCGGACCGGGATGGCGAAGAAGTCGAAGAAGCAGCACCAGCCGGGCGGCACCCCCGCGACCGTCGCGCTCACGGCAGCGGGCGTGGAGTTCACGGTCCACTCCTACGACCACGACCCCGCCCACCCCTCCTACGGTGAGGAGGCGGCCGAGGCGATGGGCGTCTCCCCCGACCGCGTCTTCAAGACCCTGGTGGCCGACATCGACGGCGCGCTGACGGTCGCGGTGGTCCCGGTGGCGGGCCAACTCGACCTGAAGGCCCTGGCAGCGGCGGTGGGCGGCAAACGCGCGACGATGGCCGACCCGACCCTGGCGGAACGCACGACGGGGTATGTCAGGGGCGGCATTTCGCCTTTGGGCCAGCGCAAGAAGCTGCCGACGGTCCTCGACGCATCGGCGTCTTCCCACCCGACGATCTGCGTCTCGGCGGGCCGGAGAGGACTGGAGGTGGAACTGTCCCCAGAGGACTTGCAGAAGCTGACGGGGGCGGTACTCGCCCCCATCGGACGGCCTGCCTAGCCTGCGGGCAGTCGTGCCGCTGGGGCGGCACGGGTGGGCGGCAGGCGGCACCCCGCTACGCCGGGCTGCGCCCCCACCCGCCCCCAGCACCAGCGCCGAGCACTACGCAACCGGCGGTGCCTGATACGGCCCGTCCGAGAACTCCGGCTCCGGATCCCGAGGCCCGAACAACGCCATGAGCCCGAGGTGCAACAGCAACGCGGCAAGCGGCCAGGCCAGCAACGCCCCCTTCGCCCCCAACTTCAGCGGCGCGGAGAACGTCACCCCCCGCCCCAGATCCCGCGCACGCGCGACCACGTCCTCCGCGGGCCCGAGCCACACCCCGACCCGCCAGGCCAGCAACGACCCGAGCAGCCCCCCGACGGCCAGCCCCACCACCAGCGGCACACCCCCACGCCGCCGCAGCAGGAACACGACCAGGGCGCTGACGACCCCGAAGGCCAGCCCGAGCAACGAGAACGTGCCGTCGACCCCGACGGCCTGCTCCCCCTCGGTGTCCTTCAGGTAGACGATCCACTTGCCCTCGACCACGTCCCCGATCAGCGGCACGTGCGGAGCGAGCCACCACCACAGCACACCGAGCAGCACCCCGCCCAGCGCCACCGCGAGGGCGACCACGCCGGCCTCCCGCACTTCCGTCTTCATGCCGGGCCCGTCCTGCCCGTACCAGCCGTGCCCGGAGTACGCGGCGTGCCCGGCATGCTCGGCGTATTCGGCGTGCTGAGTCCCGGGAGCCCGGGATCCGTGCCCCCCGGACCCGGTGCCCGGCGGCGGCCACGCATCCTGTGCGGAACGTTCATGCGGCGGCGGTGGCGGATTCAGTGGTGCGGTCACCCTGCCATCGTGCCAGGCCCGCCTGTGCCCCGCGTCACCGGACGATCCCTCCCCGCTCACCGGACGGCCGCCCGGCGGTACGCCCAGGTCGCCACGGCCAGCGAGACGACGCCCACGAGCCCGCACACGGCGAGGTCGCCGAGCACGAAGGCCCAGTCGGGATGCGGCCCGAACGTCCGCGCGAAGGCCTCCACGCCGTACGTCGACGGCAGCAGGTCCCGCGTGAACCGCACGGCCTGAGGCATCCGCTCGGCCGGCAGCACGCCCAGCAGCAGCGCCGCCGACATGCCCAGCTGCCCGAGCAGCGTGGCCAGCTCCGGCCGGGGCGCGAGCAGCCCGAGCGCCGCCCCCAGCCCGGCGAGCGCGGCGCCCGCCAGCGGGATCACGGCCACCAGGACCCACAGATGGGCCAGCGGCAGCCCGAACAGCACACAGCCGAACACGGCCGTCACGACGGTCCCGGGCACGGTGAACGACGCGTACGCGCCCGCCGCGCCCAGCACGACCGCCGCCGGCGGCACCGGCAGCGTCGCGTAGTGGTCGAGTCCGCCGCTGGCCCGCAGCTGCCCGAAGTACTGCGCGAGCAGGTTCAGCGCGACGAAGGCCACCACCAGGACGGACGACCCGGCGACGACGGCCTGCGCCTCCGCCCCGTCGTCCACGACCCCGCGCATGAGGATCATGATCCCGATCGACTGGAACGTCGCCACGAACAGCAGCGGGATCCGCGCGACCCGCGCCCGGGACAGCTGCGCCCGGTACACGGCCGCCAGCGACGGCCACAGCCGCGCCCGCGGCCCGAGCTCGGCCGCGCACACGGCGGGCTCGTCCACGGCCAGGGCACTGCCCGGCAGGACATCGGCGGGTACGACACTCACGTCGCGCTGCTCCCCTTCGTCGGGTCCACTGCGGCAGTCGCCCTGTTCGGTACGTAGACGGCGGCCCGCGCACTCAAGGCCGCCGTATCGCGGGCCGTCGTGTTCCGGGTCTCGGTGCTCCTCACGCCTTCACCAGCCCCTGCTGCGCGGCACCGCCCAGGGCCAGGTACACGTCCTCCAGGCTCGGCGTGGCCAGCGTGAAGTCGTCCAGGGCGGCGAAGGCGGCTCCTCCGGTGACGGTGGCGACGACCGCCCGGGCCTCCTCGGGCCCGAGCCGGAGCGTCCACAGGCGGCCCGACTCCACGGCCCGGTCCCGCAGCGCGGCCACCTCGGGGACGTGCACCGGCGCCGTGTCCCGCCACACCAGGTCGACCCGCACCTCGCCGGCGACCTGTTCCTTGAGCCCGGCCGGGGTGTCGCAGGCGATCACCCGCCCCCGGTCGAGGACGGCCACCCGGTCCAGCACGGTCTCGGCCTCGATGACGTTGTGGGTGACGAGCAGCACGGTCGTCCCGCGATCGGCCCGCCGCCGGTCGACGGCGGACCACACGGCCCGCCGCGCCACCGGGTCCATACCGGTGGTCGGCTCGTCGAGCACGAGCAGCGGCCGCTCCCCCACCAGCGCCGCGGCGAAGCACGCCAGGCGCCGCTGGCCCCCGGAGAGCTTCTTCAGCGGCCGCCCGGCGAGCGGCGCGAGCCCCAGCTCGTCGAGGACGTCGTCCCGCTCGGCCCGCGCCCGCCGGATGTCCAGGCCGCGCAGGCGCCCGGTGGTCTCGGCGGCGAGCGACACGGTCAGCTCGTCGAGGGCGGTGGACTCCTGACCGAGGTAGGCGAGGATCCGCGCGGCCCGTTCCGGGTGGCGCACGATGTCGTGCCCGAGGATCTCCACGCTTCCGCGGTCGGGCCGCATCAGCCCGGTGAGCTGCCGTACGAGGGTGGACTTGCCGGCGCCGTTCGGCCCGAGCAGGCCGAAGATCTCGCCGCGCCGGATGTCCAGCGTCACGTCGTCCGTGGCGCGGACCTCGGGTGTTCCGGGCGCGCCGCGCCGGCCGCGGACGGCCGGGTAGGTCTTGGTCAGCCCGCGCACCGCGCACACGACGTCACCATCGTGCCGAAATGCCTGTGCCGCGCGCTTACTCACAAGGGACGAGACTACGGGGTCGACCGCCCCGGCCCGCTCCCGGGTCGGTCCGGGGCGGGAAATCCGTCGGCAAAGTTCTCATTCACCGACGGGCGCGTGCTCCACTCCCGTGCGCACGCCGATCTCCTTCCAGAAACCGGCCCGGATGGCGTACCGGTCCCGCTCGTCGATCTGGTCGTCCTTGTGGGCGAGCAGGCCGAAGCGGGCGGCGTAGCGCAGCAGCTCCCCGTCGACGCGGTGCGGGATGCGCGGGTACATCCCGGACAGTTTCTGCAGGTGGCTCTGGTCGCCGAGGCGCTCGACCCAGCGCCGGGCGAAGACCTGCCCCACCTCGTAGGGGTCGCCGCCGACGGTGGTGATGTCCTCCTCGCGGTCGGCCCACCGCTGCTCGGCCGTGGTCAGCTGGGCGAGCGTCGGCATCGAGGCGGCCTCGGGGGGCTCGGCCGTGGGCCGGTCGACCCAGCCCTTGTCGGAGGACCAGCGGAGGGTGGCGGAGGCGGGCTGCTGGGCGGACTGGGGGCCGGGGGCGCGCAGGGCGGCCAGGTCTTTGGGCGTGGGGACGCCTTTGGCGGCGGGCGCCCGTTCCTCCGCGCCGTTCTGCCCGGTACCGGCCGCGGGGTGCTGCGGTTGCGGGGCGGGGCGCTCGGTCGCGGCGGTGAGCGCGGACTCGGGCAGCGGGGCGGACAGGATCGCGGCGATCTCGGGCCGGGTCGCGGGCTGCGGGGCGCACACGCCGGTGTGCTCCTTGGCGCGGACGGCCTTGGTGATCCACGCCCGGTCCAGGACGCGCCGCTCGTCGGCCTCGGCGACCAGGTCCTCGGACTGGTTGTAGTCGCCGTCGGCGGCCTGCACGGCCCACAGGTGGACGGCGACGCCATGCTCCTTGGCGGCCATCATGCCGGGCAGCAGATCGCCGTCGCCGGTGACGAGGACGACGTCGGAGCAGGCGCGGTTGCGGGCCAGCTCGGTGAGCTCGGCGTGCATCGCGGCGTCCACGCCCTTCTGTGCCCAGCGGCCGTCGCTGCGGGTCAGCGCGCCCAGCCGGACGGTGACCCGGGGCATCACGCGCAGCCTGCGGTGCTCGGGCTGCGGGACGCGGTCGGGGGCGCCGTCGAACCAGTAGATCCGCAGCAGCGGCTGCTGGGTGTCCGACTCGGCGCGTTCGCGCAGCCCCTGGATGAGGGCGGTGTGGTCGACGGTGATCCGGGATCGGGAGGGTTCCCCGGCGAGGAGACTCGCCGCCGCCCCCAGCAGATACCCCGCGTCCACCAGGACGATGCAGCGGTCCACACGACTCACCCTCTTCCCGGGAGGTTTGCTTCGGGCTTGCTTCGAGTCTGCCCGACGGCGCGGAGGTTAACGGCCGGAACTCGATCTTCGGCGTGGCGTTTCGCTCCGTCCCGCTCCGACTGCCCCTGTCACGCAGGGTAATTGTCCGACATGCGATCGTTGTCGGCCTGTGTGAATCTGGTCCCGGCCCTGGCCCCTAGATCCCCCACAGGAGGCATCACCATGGCCAAGAACAAGAACCGTGACCGTAAGCAGCAGCGTCCGACCGAGCGCGGGCAGCGGGCGGACCGCAGCCCGGCGGCCGAGACGGAGCCCCAGCCCGACGTCGAGCTGACTCCCGGCGACGTGGCGTCCCGCAAGCGGAAGCGCAGCTTCGGCCACAACTGACATCTGTGTAACGGGTTGTTGAGACCCACGCACATACGTGAGGGGCGTACCAGGTACCGGGTACGCCCCTCACGCGCGTCAAGAGCCGTCTGCGGCCTCGGTCAGCCCGCCAGGCAGGACGGTCCGAGCAGCACCTTCAGATCGCCGAAGAGCGCCGGGTCCGGCTTCACCCGGTGCCGGTCCAGGCGCAGCACGGTCGTCTTGGTCGGCCCCTGGAGCTTGATCCGGACCTCGCTGTCGCCCTTGTGGTGGCTGAGGACCTCGCCGAGGCGGCTGACCAGCGGCGGGGTGACCCGCGTGGCCGGGATGGTCAGTACGACGGGCGCGTTGGTGCCCGCGTTCGACAGGTCGGGGACCTGCAGCTCCATCGCGACCAGCCGCGGCACGTCCTCGCGCTTGTCGAGGCGGCCCTTGACGAACACCACGGCGTCCTCGACGAGTTGGGTCGAGACGAGCTGGTACGTCGCCGGGAAGAACATGCACTCGATCGAGCCGGCGAGGTCCTCCACGGTGGCGATGGCCCAGGCGTTGCCCTGCTTGGTCATCTTGCGCTGGAGGCCGGAGATGATGCCGCCGATGGTGACGACCGCGCCGTCCGCGTGCTCCCCGCCGGTCAGCTGGGAGATGCCCGCGTCGGCCTTGTCGGACAGGATGTGCTCCAGGCCGAACAGCGGGTGGTCGGAGACGTACAGACCGAGCATCTCCCGCTCCTGGGCGAGCAGATAGGTCTTGTCCCACTCCTCGGTGGTGAACTCCACGTCGAGCCCGAAGCCGGGCTCGCTGCTGTCGGCCTCGCCCATGCCGCCGAAGAGGTCGAACTGCCCCTCGGCCTCCTTGCGCTTGACCGCGACCACGTTGTCGATCATCGGTTCGTACTGCGCGGTGAGGCCCTTGCGGGTGTGGCCCATGGCGTCGAAGGCGCCGGCCTTGATCAGCGACTCGGTGGTGCGCTTGTTGCAGACCACCGCGTCCACCTTGTCGAGGTAGTCCGGGAACGAGGTGTACTTCCCCTTGGCCTTGCGGCACCTGATGATCGACTCGACGACGTTCGTACCGACGTTGCGGACGGCGGAGAGGCCGAAGAGGATCACGTCGTCGCCCTGGGCGGCGAAGTTGGACATCGACTCGTTGACGTCCGGCGGGAGCACCTTGATGCCCATGCGGCGGCACTCGTTGAGGTAGACGGCCGACTTGTCCTTGTCGTCCTTCACCGAGGTGAGCAGGGCGGCCATGTACTCGGCGGGGTGGTTCGCCTTGAGGTACGCCGTCCAGTACGAGACGAGTCCGTACGCGGCGGAGTGCGCCTTGTTGAACGCGTAGCCGGCGAAGGGGACCAGCACGTCCCAGAGCGCCTGGATGGCTTCGTCGCTGTAGCCCTTCTTGCGGGCGCCCTCCTTGAACAGCACGAAGTTCTTCGCCAGTTCCTCGGGCTTCTTCTTGCCCATCACGCGGCGGAGGATGTCGGCCTCGCCGAGCGAGTATCCGGCGATGATCTGGGCGGCCTTCTGCACCTGCTCCTGGTAGACGATCAGGCCGTAGGTGACGTCCAGGACCTCCTTGAGCGGCTCTTCCAGCTCCGGGTGGATCGGCGTGATCTCCTGCTGCCCGTTCTTGCGCAGCGCGTAGTTCGTGTGGGAGTTCATGCCCATCGGGCCCGGGCGGTACAGGGCCGACACGGCGGAGATGTCTTCGAAGTTGTCCGGCTTCATCAGCCGGAGCAGGGAGCGCATGGGGCCGCCGTCGAACTGGAAGACGCCGAGGGTGTCGCCGCGCTGGAGCAGTTCGAAGGTCGTGGGGTCGTCGAGCGGGAGGCTCAGGAGATCGATGTCGATCCCCTTGTTGGACTTCACCATCTTGACGGCGTCGTCCATGATCGTCAGGTTGCGCAGGCCCAGGAAGTCCATCTTCAGCAGGCCGAGCGACTCACAGCTCGGGTAGTCCCACTGCGTGATGGTCACGCCGTCGGTGTGCCTGACCCAGACCGGGACGTGGTCGGTGATGGTCTCGCTGGACATGATCACGCCGGCGGCGTGCACACCCATCTGCCGGACCAGGCCCTCGACGCCCTTGGCGGTGTCGATGACCTTCTTCACGTCCGGCTCGTTCTCGTACATCGCCCGGATCTCGCCCGCCTCCGAGTAGCGGGGGTGCTCGGGGTTGGTGATGCCGTCGAGGTTGATGCCCTTGCCGAGGACGTCGGCGGGCATGGCCTTGGTGAGGCGGTCGCCCATCGCGTACGGGTAGCCCAGCACGCGCGCGGAGTCCTTGATCGCGTTCTTGGCCTTGATGGTGCCGTACGTGCCGATCATGGCGACCTTGTCGGCGCCGTACTTCTCCGTCACGTAGCGGATCACCTCGACGCGCCGGCGCTCGTCGAAGTCGATGTCGACATCGGGCATGGAGATGCGCTCGGGGTTGAGGAACCGCTCGAAGATCAGGCCGTGCGGGATGGGGTCGAGGTCGGTGATGCCGAGGGCGTAGGCGACGATCGAGCCGGCCGCGGAGCCCCGTCCGGGGCCGACCGCGATGCCCTGCTTCTTGGCCCACATGATGAAGTCGGCGACCACGAGGAAGTAGCCCGGGAAGCCCATCGAGATGATGGTGTCCATCTCGTACTCGACCTGCTTCATGCGGTCGTCCGGGATGCCGTCCGGGAAGCGGCGGTGCATGCCGCGCAGAGTCTCCTCGCGGAACCAGCTGACCTCCGTGTACCCCTCCGGAATGTCGAACTTGGGCATCAGGTCCCGCTTCTCGAACATGCCCGTGGTGTCGACCATCTCGGCGATCAGACGGGTGTTGGCGCAGCCCTCCTGCCAGGCGTCCGAGGAGTCGATGGCGTACATCTCGTCCGTGGACTTCAGGTAGTAGCCGGTGCCGTCGAACCTGAAGCGGTCGGGGTCGGAGAGGTTCTTGCCGGTCTGGATGCACAGCAGGGCGTCGTGGGCGGACGCCTCGTGCGCGTACGTGTAGTGCGAGTCGTTGGTGACCAGCGGGGGGATGCCGAGCTTCTTGCCGATCTCCAGCAGGCCGTCGCGGACCCGGTGCTCGATCTCGATGCCGTGGTCCATCAGCTCCAGGAAGTAGCGGTCCTTGCCGAAGATGTCCTGGTAGTCGGCGGCGGCCTTGAGGGCCTCGTCGAAGTGGCCGAGGCGCAGCCGGGTCTGGACCTCGCCGGAGGGGCAGCCGGTGGAGGCGACGATGCCCTCGGACCACTTGGCGATGGTCTCCTTGTCCATCCGGGGCCACTTCTGGAGCCAGCCCTCGGCGTACGCGTCCGAGGAGAGCCGGAAGAGGTTGTGCAGGCCGGTCTTGTTCACCGCCCACATCGTCTTGTGGGTGTAACCACCGGAACCGGAGACGTCGTCCCGCTTCTGGTGCGGCTGGCCCCACTGGATCTTGCGCTTGTTGCGGCGCGACTCGGGCGCGACGTACGCCTCGATGCCGATGATCGGTGTGACCCCGGCCTTCTGCGCGGAGTGGAAGAAGTCGTACGCCCCGTGGAGGTTGCCGTGGTCGGACATGGCGATGTGCGACATGCCCATCTCATTGCACGCGTTGAACATGTCCTTCAGCCGCGCGGCACCGTCCAGCAGCGAGTACTGGGTGTGGACGTGCAGGTGCGTGAACGGCGGCTTTGACACGGCTGCGGCCTCCAGGGAAAACATACGTCGAATGGGGCCCGACAGGCTGCGGACAGTCTGGGGGACAGCGTCGAAGTCTATGCCTCGCCAGTGACACTCGGAGGCCTGACCCGCGTACCTTCGTGCGGGGCTCGCGGGCACTCCCGCGGACCGCCGCACGTTACGCAGAGGGCGGACCTGCCGTCCCCAGACGCACCACCAGGAGGCACCAAGCGATGTCGTTCCCGCAGCTCGACGACGAGCACCGCGGTGAGGAGATTCTCGCCGTTTTCGACACCGCCTTCGGCGAGCTCCTGGCCGCCGACCCGGCCGCGTTCCGCGTGAAGTTCCGGAAGATGGCGGCCTCGGCCTTCGCGTTCTACCGGGGCACGGCAGCGCTCTTCTACCACGACCTGGACGAGGAGAAGCGGGGCGGCCCGTTCCTGGACGAGCGCACCTCGCGCGTGTGGATCCACGGCGATCTGCACGCGGAGAACTTCGGCACCTACATGGACGCCAACGGCCGCCTGATCTTCAACGTCAACGACTTCGACGAGGCCTACGTCGGTCCCTTCACGTGGGACCTGAAGCGCTTCGCCGCCTCCATCGCCCTCATCGGGTACGCCAAGGCGCTCAGCGACGAGCAGATCTCCGAGCTGGTGACGATCTACGCGGTCGCCTACCGCGAGCGGATCCACGCCCTGGCCACCGGCGCCAAGAGCGACGAGGTGCCCCCGTTCACGCTGGACACGGCACAGGGCCCGCTGCTGGACGCGCTGCGCGACGCCCGGTCGCTGACCCGCTTCGGGCTGCTGGAGTCGATGACGGAGATCCGCGACTTCGAGCGCCGCTTCGCGGCCGGCGGCGGCTCCGTCGAGCTGGACGCGGCCACGCGCTACAAGGTCCTCGCCGCCTTCGACGGCTACCTGGAGACGCTCCCGGACAGCTCGCTGGCCCGCCCGGACTCCTACCGCGTGAAGGACGTGGTCGGCCGGCGCGGCATCGGCATCGGCTCGGCGGGGCTGCCGTCGTACAACATCCTGCTGGAGGGCCACAGCGACGCCCTGGAGAACGATGTGGTGATCTACATCAAGCAGGCCCAGACCCCGGCCGTCTCCCGGCACGTCACGGACCAGGCCATCCGCGACTACTTCCAGCACGAGGGGCACCGCACGGTCATCTCCCAGCGCGCCCTCCAGGCGCACGCCGACCCGTGGCTGGGCTGGACGGAGCTGGACGGCGCCGGCCAGCTGGTCGCCGAGGTCTCGCCGTACGCGGTGGATCTCGACTGGGGCGACATCGACGACGCGGAGGAGATCGCCCAGGTGGTGGCCGACCTCGGCCGGGCCACGGCCACGATGCACTCGGCGGCGGACGACCAGTCCGGTGAGTCCCTGGTGCCGTTCTCCACCGAGCGGGCCATCGACGCGGCGATCGCCGGCGACGAGGAGGGCTTCGTCCCGCTGCTGACCGACTTCGCGCACAGCTACGGCGCACGCGCGCGTGCCGACCACCAGACCTTCGTGGACCTGTTCCGCAACGGCCGGATCCCGGGGCTGTAAGAAGCCCTGAGCCGGGGCTTTGGCCGTCCGCCCTCTCACAGGCATCCTTTAGGGGTCCCTTACCGGCCCCCGTGACAGACTCTCCTCTCGCTATGGACATATCCGGGATCCCGCTCAGAGCCGTACGCGCGGCGCTGTTCACGGCAGTGGTCGTGACGCTCAGCACCGCGTCGCACGTGCTGCTGTCCCAGGTCCCGCTCCCGATGGGCACGGTGGCCGCGGTCGCCGCCACCGTGTTCGTGATCGCGTACGCCCTGGCGGGCCGCGAGCGTTCCTTCGGGCGGATCGCGGCCCTGCTGATCCCGGTGGAACTGGCCGCCGACACGGTGTTCACCACGGGACAGCACGCCTGTTACGGCCGGTCGGGCGGCCCGGTCGCCGGACCGCTGCGGTCGGTCGGCCTGGACGTGCTGTGCGGGGGCGGCGAGATCGGCACACCGCTGGCCCGGATGGCCGGGGCCACCGGCACCGAACGGCTCGCCGCCGCGGTGGCGCACGCCGACCCGGCCACCGCCTGGCTGCTGCTGGGCGCGCACATCGGCGTGGGGCTCGCCGCCGCCGTCTGGCTGCGCCGGGGCGAGCGGGCCCTGGCCCAGCTGCTGCGCGCCGTGGGGGCGACCACCTTCCGGCCGCTGCTGCTGGCGGTCGCCGCGGTGACGGTGACGCGGGCCCCGGCCGGGCGCCGGCTGCCGTCGCGGACCCCCGACCACACGCCCACCGCCCGCGAGAGGATCCTCGCCCAGTGTCTGGGACGGCGTGGACCGCCGTGCTCGCCCGCCTTCGCGTGAGGCACCTTTCGAGCACCGGCAGTCCCCCTTACGTATTGCGCACACGACCTGTGCGCGTCCCCGACGGAGAACATCACCATGAGCAAGCGGAACACCCAGGCGGCGAAGACGGCGGCCCGTGAGCGGCTGCGGATCGAGCGCGAGCGCGAGGCCAAGCGGGCGAAGGCGAAGCGGCAGATCATCGTCGCCGCCTCCATAGTCGGTGTACTGGCGATAGCCGGCGGCATCGGCTACGCGGTCGTCCAGGGCAACAAGCCCTCCCACTGGGAGGCCCAGAAGGACGCCAAGGTCGTCGCCCCGGCCAACACCACGGGCGCCAAGGGCACCACGGTCGTCATCGGCAAGGAATCGGCCAAGAAGACCCTGAAGATCTACGAGGACCCGCGCTGCCCCGTGTGCGCCCAGTTCGAGCAGACCGTCGGTCCGACCGTGAAGAAGGACATCGACGACGGCAAGTACAAGATGCAGTTCATCGGCGCGACCTTCATCGACAACAAGGACAACGGCGAGGGCTCCAAGAACGCGCTGAGCGCCCTGGGTGCCGCGCTGAACGTCAGCGACCAGGCGTTCCTCGACTACAAGGCCGCGCTGTACTCGGCCAAGTACCACCCCGAGGAGACGACCGACAAGTTCAAGGACGACAGCTACCTGATCAAGGTCGCGAACACGGTCCCGGAGCTGAAGGGCAACAAGAAGTTCCAGGACGCGGTCGAGAAGGGCACCTACGACGCCTGGGCGATGGCCATGTCGAAGACCTTCGACGACAACAAGGACGGCGTGCAGGGCACCCCGGGCTTCGTCATGGACGGCAAGCAGCTCACCGCTGACAACCAGGGCACGCCGCTGATGACGGTGGCCGACTTCAACAGGGTCGTGGGCGAGGCCCTCAAGAAGTGACGGCAGGTCGGGGACCGGCCGGCATGTGAAGAGCGGGCGAACTTCCTTCAGTTCGCCCGCTCCGGTGCATACCGACCAGTAACCTGATCGCTCGTGACCAGTCGATACAGATCATCGAACACGTCCGAGGGCCTCAACTCCCTCACCCCGCGCCGCCGTACGGTCGTCAAGGCCGCGGCGGCGACCGCTGTCCTGGCCGGGCCGCTGGCAGGGACCCTGCCCGCGCGCGCCGTCGACCAGGCCCCCGCCTTCCTGCACGGCGTCGCCTCCGGTGACCCCCTGCCGGACGGCATCCTGCTGTGGACCCGCGTGACGCCCGTCCCGGAGGCGATACCCGGCTCCGGGCTCGGCCCGGACACCGAGGTGAGCTGGGTCGTCGCCAAGGACAAGGCGTTCAGCACCGTCGTCGCCAAGGGCTCCACCACCGCGACGGCCGCCTCCGACCACACCGTGAAGGCCGACATCCGCGGCCTGGAACCGGCCACCGACTACTGGTTCCGCTTCTCCGCCGGGGGCACCGACTCCCCCGCCGCCCGCACCCGCACCGCCCCGGCGGCCGACGCGGCCGTCACGGGCCTCCGCTTCGGCGTGGTCTCCTGCGCCAACTGGGAAGCCGGCTACTTCGCCCCGTACCGCCACCTCGCCGCCCGCGGCGACCTGGACGCCTGGCTGCACCTCGGCGACTACATCTACGAGTACGGCACCGGCGAGTACGGCACCCGCGGCACGGTCGTCCGCCCGCACGCCCCGGCCCACGAGATCGTCACGCTCGCCGACTACCGCGTCCGGCACGGGCGTTACAAGACGGACCCCGATCTCCAGGCCCTGCACGCGGCGGCCCCGGTCGTGGCGATCTGGGACGACCACGAGTTCGCCAACGACGCCTGGTCGGGCGGCGCCGAGAACCACACGGAGGGCGCCGAGGGCGCCTGGTCCGCCCGCCAGGCCGCCGCCAAGCAGGCCTACTTCGAGTGGATGCCGGTGCGCCCGGCGATCGCGGGCACCACCTACCGCCGTTTGCGCTTCGGCAAGCTGGCCGACCTCTCGCTGCTGGACCTGCGCTCCTTCCGTTCGCAGCAGGTCAAGGTCGGCAACGGCGAGGTCGACGACCCGGACCGCACGCTCACCGGCCGCGCCCAGCTCGACTGGCTCAAGGCGGGCCTGAAGGCGTCCGACACCACCTGGCGGCTGGTCGGCAACTCGGTGATGGTCTCGCCGTTCGCCATCGGCTCGCTCTCCGCCGATCTGCTGAAGCCGCTGGCCAAGCTGCTGGGCCTGCCGCAGGAGGGGCTCGCCCTCAACACCGACCAGTGGGACGGCTACACCGACGACCGGCGCGAACTCCTCAGCCATCTGCGCGCGAACGCGATCCGCAACACGGTCTTCCTCACCGGCGACATCCACATGGCCTGGGCCAACGACGTGCCGGTGGACGCCGGTACGTACCCGCTGTCCCCGTCGGCCGCCACGGAGTTCGTGGTCACCTCGGTCACCTCCGACAACCTCGACGACCTCGTCAAGGTCCCTCAGGGCACGGTCTCCGCGGTCGCCGCACCCGTGATCCGCGCCGCCAACCGGCACGTCCACTGGGTCGACACCGACCGCCACGGCTTCGGCGTCCTGGACATCACGGCCGAGCGTGCGCAGATGGACTACTACGTGATCTCCGACCGCGCGCGGCGCGACGCGAGCGCCACGTGGTCCCGCTCGTACCGCACGCGCAGCGGCACGCAGAAGATCGAGCGCGTCTACGACGCCGTGTGAGCCGCGGGTAACCGCCGGCTACAGGCTGTCGAGGAAGCCGAGCGCCACCCTCCAGGTGGCCTCGGCGGCCTCCTCGTCGTAGTCCGGCAGGTCGGGGTCGGTGTAGAGGTGACCCGCGCCCGCGTACCGGTACACCTCGACGTCCGCGCCGGTGCGGCCCATCTGGAGGTACCAGGCGCTGAGCCAGTCGTCCGTCTCGAACGGGTCGGGCTCCGCCACGTGCAGCTGGACCGGCAGCTCGTCCACCGTGACGCCCGGCGCGATGTCCGACGTGCCGTGCAGGAGGAGCAGCCCGCGCGCCTTGTCGTCGCCGAGAGCGAGGGTCTGGGCGATGGAGGCGCCGAGCGAGAACCCGGCGTACACCAGCCCCCGCTCCGAGTAGGGCGCGGCGGCCAGCACGGCCCGCTTCAGCAACTCGTCCTTGCCGATCTTCTCCTTGTGCTCCATGCCTTCCTCGACCGAGTCGAACGTGCGTCCCTCGAAGAGGTCAGGCGTCCACACCTCGTGTCCGGCCGCGCGCAGCCGGTCGGCGGCCTGGAGCACCGCGGGCCGCAGTCCGTGCGTCGAGTGAAAGAGCATGATGTTCATGAGGCCATGGTGCCAGCCGGGTGTGACAGGCCGGGATCACGGCACTACCCAGGACGCCGCCGAAGTCACATGTTCATGTGCCCCGTGAGCCGGTTAGGTTCGGGGGCATGGAAAACCTGCTGCGACCGCTGATCGTGGTCGGTGGCTCGGTCGTGCTCACGCTGGTGATCGGCTGGGCCACCGACTTCCTGCTGCGCAAGGCCGACGAACGGCACCACGAGACCCCGCTGTGGGGGCTGCTCCGCCGCGGCCGCATCCCCTACCAGCTCGTGCTCCTCGCGGCCCTGCTGAGAGGGTCGTACGACGAGGCACAGCTGCTGGAGAGCCGTAGGGAGGGCATCGGCCAGGCGCTGACCCTGGTGCTGATCGGGTCGACGGCCTGGCTGGTGATCCGTATCGCGTCGGCGATCGTCGAGACGTCGTACAGCCGGTACGCCCATTCCCGGGCCCAGCGGGACCCGGCCAGGGTCCGCCGGGTGCGCACCCAGGTGACGCTGATCATGCGGGTGGTGTCGGCGATCGTCGGCGTGGTGGCCGCGGCGAGCATGCTGCTGACGTTCCCGGCGTTCCGCGCGGCGGGTGCCTCGCTGCTGGCCTCGGCCGGCATCCTCGGCATCGTCGCCGGTGTCGCCGCGCAGTCCACGCTGAGCAACATGTTCGCGGGGTTCCAGATCGCCTTCGGCGACATGGTGCGCATCGGGGACACCGTCGTCGTGGACGGCGAGTGGGGCACGGTCGAGGAGATCACCCTGACGTTCCTGACCGTGCGCACCTGGGACGAGCGGCGGATCACCATGCCGGTGTCGTACTTCACGTCCAAGCCGTTCGAGAACTGGTCGCGCGGCACGCCGCAGATGACCGGCACCGTGTTCTGGCACGTCGACCACACGGCCCCCGTGGAGGCGATGCGCGAGAAGCTCCGCGACATCCTGCGCGAGTGCCCGGCCTGGGACGGCCGCGCCTACGACCTGTCCGTCACGGACACCACCCCGAACACCCTGCAGGTCCGGGCCCTGGTGACCGCCAAGGACGCGGACGACATCTGGACGGTGCGGGTCACGGTCCGCGAGCAGATGGTCCGCTGGCTGACCGAGGAGCACCCCTACGCCCTGCCCCGGGTCAACACGGCGGACGCGATCCCGCCCCCGTCCCGCAACGGCCACCGCCCGTCCCAGGACGGCGTCCCGCACCAGCAACGCCGTTACCACGGCGCTCCGAGGTCGGAGCGCTGAGTGAGTCGAGGGAGGGTCTTGGCGGCCCGTCAGCCGCCGACGGCGAACATCCCCCACGGGAAACCAGGACCCCTCGACCGACAGCTACGGGCGGCGCGCGGGCGGGGAACAAAAGGACAACAACCCCCACCCGCCGAAAGCCGAAAAGTCACCGCATGGACCGCACATCGAGATGCCGCAGCACCCGGTCCACCACCTCCGGGTCCGCCCCCGGCTCACTCCGCGCCGCCAGCACCTCATGCCGCGCAGCGCTCAGCATCTCCTGCTGGATCCGCCGCACCCGCTTCAGCCGCCGGGCCCGCTCCCGATAGGCCTCCCGCCGCTCGTCCTCGGCCACCGCGGGACTGATCCGCACCGCGATGTCGAACGCCCGCCGCACCATCTGCTCGGACAGCTCCTCCGGCAGCTCCTCGGACTCCTCGATCTCCTGGAGCCTGCGCTTGGCCGCCTTGGACGCCCGGATCGCCAGCGTCTTCGCGAACTCCTTCTCGACGTCCGTGTCGGCCCGCACCCCCAGCCGCCGCACCAGCCACGGCAAGGTCAGCCCCTGCACCACCAGCGTCACCACGATCACCCCGAACGCGATGAAGATGATCTCGTCCCGGCTGGGGAAGGGCGCCCCCGCGTCGGTCTCCAGCGGAATGGCCAGCACCAGCGCGACCGAGGCCACCCCGCGCATCCCCGACCACCACATCACCACGGTCTCGCGCCAGCTCACCGGGATGTCCTCGTCGTAGTCCCGCCGCGCGTGCAGCCGCTTCGTCAGCCAGGTCGCCGGCAGCAGCCACAACAGCCGTACGAACACGACCACGCAGACGACCACCGCCGCCCAGCCGAGCAACTCGCCCCACCGGCCGGACGCCGTGTGGATCGCGTTGTGCAGCTCCAGCCCGACCAGCCCGAACGCCACGCCGGTGACGAGCGTGTCGACGATGTTCCAGAACGTGTGCCCGGCCAGCCGCGTCATGACGTCGTCGGCGTCGGAGCCGTACTCCGCGAGGAACAGCGCGGTGGTGAGCACGGCGAGCACTCCGGACCCGTGCATCTCCTCGGCCAGGACGTACGAGGCGTACGGCACCAGCAGGGTCAGCCCGATCTGGAGGGTCGCGTCCCCGAGCAGTTCCATCAGCTTGTTCGCGCCCCAGCCCAACGCGAGGCCCACGGCCACCGCCACCACGGCCGACAGCACGAGATCGAGCCCGGCCTTCCAGGGCGAGAACGTCCCGCTGACGGCGGCGGCGATGGCCACGTGGTAGAGGACGATGGCCGTCACGTCGTTGAACAGCCCCTCGCCCTCAAGGATCGACACCAGCCGGCGCGGCAGCCCCAGTTGCCCGGCGACGGCGGTCGCGGCGACCGGGTCCGGCGGCGCGACCAGCGCGCCGAGTGCGAACGCCGCCGCCAGCGGCAGGCCCGGCACGATCGCGTTGGCCGCGGCGGCCACACAGGCCATCGTGACGAACACCAGCGCCACGGCCAGCAGGAAGATCGGCCTCTTGTTCGCCGCGAACTGCCGCCAGGACGTGCGCCGCACCGCGGCGTACAGCAGCGGCGGCAACAGCAACGGCAGGATCAGGTCCGGCGGGATCTGGACGTTCGGCACGAAGTCGAGCAGTGCGAGGACTATGCCCAGCAGCGTCATCAGCACCGGCGCGGGCACGCTGAACCGGTCCCCGACCGGGACACTGATCACGGCCCCGAGCAGCAGCACGAACAGCAGGGCCAACTGATCCACGGTCAGCGCTCCGGAAGGTCAAACGTTCAAACGACTGACCTCAAGCCTGCCACGCAACTCCCGGGACACACCGTTTCGGCGCCCTTCATGGCGGGCCGGAGCGAAGGCCGCATCCCCTCTAGACCGAACGCCGCATCCCCTGGTGCGCAATGCCCGCCTCCAAGTACTCCGGTCCGTACGGCTCGTAGCCGAGCCGCTCGTAGAAGCCCAGCGCGTGCGTCTGCGCGTGCAGGTCCACGGCCGTGAGACCCCGCGCGCGTGCCGCGTCCTCGATGGCCCGCACGAGGGCGACGCCGACACCGAGTCCGCGCGCGTGGGCGGCCACGGCGAGCCGGCCGAGGGAGCCCACGGACGGGTCGGCTCCGGTCTTCGCCACGGCCGCCTCCCCGAGCAGCAGCCGCCCCGTCCCGAGCGGCACGCCGTCCTCCCGGACCGCCAGCACATGGACGGCCTCCGCGTCGTACGCGTCGTACTCGATGTCCTCCGGCACGCCCTGTTCGCCGACGAACACCTCCTTGCGCACCGCGAAGCACGCCTCACGGTCGGCCGGGACCTCGGCGACCCGCACCACGTACGACGGCGCCGGCCTCCCGCTCATGCGTACGTCTCCTCCCGGACCTGGTCCAGGGCTTTCTGCAGGTCCTCCGGGTAGTCGCAGGCGAACTCCACCCACTGCCCGTCCCCGGGGTGCTCGAAGCCGAGCCGCACCGCGTGCAGCCACTGGCGGGTCAGATGGAGCCGCTTGGCGAGCGTCGGGTCGGCCCCGTACGTCAGGTCGCCCACGCAGGGGTGCCGGTGGGCGGCCATGTGGACGCGGATCTGGTGCGTGCGGCCGGTCTCCAGCTTCACGTCGAGCAGGGACGCCGCGCGGAAGGCCTCGATCAGGTCGTAGTGCGTGACGGACGGCTTGCCCTCGGCGGTGACCGCCCACTTGTAGTCGTGCTGCGGGTGACGGCCGATGGGCGCGTCGATGGTGCCGCTGGTCGGGTCGGGGTGGCCCTGGACGAGCGTGTGGTACCGCTTGTCGACCGTGCGCTCCTTGAACTGGCGCTTGAGCGACGTGTACGCGTACTCCGACTTGGCGACCACCATCAGCCCGGACGTGCCGACGTCGAGCCGGTGCACGATGCCCTGGCGCTCGGCGGCCCCCGAGGTCGAGATGCGGTACCCGGCGGCGGCGAGGCCGCCGATGACGGTCGGGCCGGTCCAGCCCGGCGACGGGTGCGCGGCCACGCCCACCGGCTTGACGATCACCACCACGTCATCGTCGTCATGCACGATCTCCATGCCCTCGACCGGCTCGGCCACCACCTGCACCGGCGCGGGCGCCTGCGGCATCTCGACCTCCAGCCAGGCGCCGCCGTGCACGCGCTCCGACTTGCCGACCACCGATCCGTCGACCGTGACCTTCCCCGCGGCGGCGAGCTCGGCCGCCTTGGTCCGGGAGAAGCCGAACATGCGGGAGATGGCGGCGTCGACGCGCTCGCCCTCCAGGCCGTCGGGCACGGGCAGGGTACGGATCTCGGGAATCGTGCTCACCCGTCGAGTATGCCGGACGGGTGAGACAGCCCCGTACCGACCTGTGGACAACCCCCTCGCGGGCTCAGTCCTTGTGGACGGTCCCGTCGGGGTCCAGCCCCTTGAACGACAGCAGCACGATCAGGATGCCGCCGCACACGATCGCCGAGTCGGCCAGGTTGAAGACGGCGAAGTGCTTGGGCGCGATGAAGTCCACGACCGCGCCCTCGAAGACACCCGGCGCCCGGAAGATCCGGTCGGTGAGGTTGCCCAGCGCACCGCCGAGCAGCAGGCCGAGCGCGATCGCCCAGGGCAGGCTGTAGAGCTTGCGGGCGAGCCGGGCGATCACCACGATCACCGCCGCCGCGATCATGGTGAAGATCACCGTGAAGGCCTCGCCGAAGCCGAAGGCCGCGCCCGCGTTGCGGATCGCCTCGAACTTCAGCCAGTCCCCGATGATCTCGATGGGCGGGTGGTGCTCCAGCTTGGCCACCACGATCATCTTGCTGATCAGGTCGAGGGCGTAGGCGAACGTGGCGACGGCGAACAGGACCGCGATCCTGCGCTTGCCCCGGGACCGCCCGGCCGCCGCCGGCTCATCCGCACCGGACGCCCCGGCGGCCGCCGCCTCGTCGGGCCGCTCCCGTCCGTTACCGGCCGCGTCCGGTGTGTCCGGCGTACCGATGATGCGCTCCGCCTCTGCCACGTGAGTCCCTCAACCTAGGTGCCTGACTGAGGACGAGGGTACGTCAACCCCGGGCGTCCCACGTGCTCAGGAGGCATTCGGCGGCGGTCAGTATCGGCGCTCCTGCTTCTGCTTGCACGCCACGCACAGGGTGGCCCGCGGGAAGGCCTGCATACGGGCCTTGCCGATGGGGTTGCCGCAGTTCTCGCACAGGCCGTAGGTACCGGAGTCGAGGCGCTCCAGGGCGCGCTCGGTCTGGACGAGCATCTCGCGCGCGTTGGCGGCCAGCGCCAGTTCGTGCTCGCGCGTGATGTTCTTGCTGCCGGTGTCCGCCTCGTCGTGGCCGGCGCCGTCCCCGGAGTCCCGCATCAGACCGGCCAGTGACCGCTCCGACGATTCGAGCTCCTCACGCAGCCGGGTCTCCTCGGACGTCAGCTCGGCACGCGCCTCCTCGACCTCCGCCTCCGTCCAGGGGTCCTCGCCGGGGCGTACCGCGAGCTCACCTGGCTCCGCCGCGGCCCCCCGTGCCTTCGGAACAGCGGTCTTGGCCGCCGTCGCCGTGCCAGGAGTCTTCTTAGCACCCACCGTCGTCGCTCCCGTCTGCTGCGCGGCCTCGGCCGCACCCGCCTTCTTGGCCGTGCTGCTCCCGGCCGTGTCCTGTGTGACCGCGCCGGTCCGGGCAGAGCCCTTCCCGACAGCGCCCTTCGTGGTGGTGCTCTCGCCTCCGGCGCGAACGCCCTCGGCCTCGACGCCCTGCTTCGCGGCACCGGCCTTGGCGGCCTTCGCCCTCTTGACAGCGGCCTTCTTCACCGCCGCCTCCTCCCCCGCCGCCTTCTTGACCGGGGCCTTCTCGACCGCAGCCTTCTTCCTCACGACCTTCTTCCCCGCCGCCTTCTTCCCCACCGCCTCCTCGGCCACCGCCTTCTTGGCCGGGGCCTTCTTGGCCGCTGTCTCCTCGGCCGCCGTCTTGACCGGGGCCTTCTTGGCCGCGGTCTCCTTGGCCGCCGCCTTCCTGGCCGGGGCCTTCTCGGCCGTGGCCTTGGCTGCCGGCTTCTCAGCCACCGTCTCCTTGACAGCCGTCTCCTTGGCCGAGCCTCTCCCGGCCGCGGCCTTGCCTGCCGCCTTCTTGCCTGCCGCCTTCCGGGCCGGCGCCTCCTTGGCAGCCGCCTTCCTTGCCGGAGCCTTCTCGACCACAGCCTCGGCTGCCGTCTTCCTGCCTGCCGCCTTCTTGCCCGCGACCGTCTTGCCCGCCGTCTTCCTGGCCGCCGCCTCTTCGGCAGCCGCCTTCCTTGCCGGAGCCTTCCCAGCCGTCGCCTTCCCAGCCGGAGGCCTCGTCGTGGACTTCCCGGTCACGGCCTTGCCGACCTTGGCCACCGCTTCCTCGGCCACGGCCTTCTTGGCCGTCACCTTCTTGACGGCCGACTTCGTCTTCTCGACCGCCGCCTTCGTCCCCTCGGCCGCCTTCCCTGCCGCCCCCTTCGCCGCCCGCCCCGCCGGGCCCCCCTGCGTGGTCTTCTTCCCGCCCACGTCCTTGGCCGCACCGCCGGAGGCCTCCGCGGACCTGCCGGACGC
This sequence comes from Streptomyces sp. NPDC006235, assembly GCF_040613735.1. Classification (NCBI taxonomy): domain Bacteria; kingdom Bacillati; phylum Actinomycetota; class Actinomycetes; order Kitasatosporales; family Streptomycetaceae; genus Streptomyces; species Streptomyces sp. NPDC006235. The sequence goes on along the minus strand of NZ_JBEXSR010000003.1, from coordinate 52,145 downwards.
CGGCTGCTGTACGGCGGTCTTCTTCGCCACCATGGCCGCGGCCCCTTCACATATTGTGATCTTGCTCGCGAATCGTTCTGGGACGATAAATCGACTTGAGTCCCGCGGCAACGGGGCACACCGCCCGATTCGCCCGCCTCGCGCACGCCGCGCGGCGAACCTGCATCCGTTGTGCCCAGCTCCCCGCCGGGTAATCCGCCGAGCCGGACGTCCCAGGATCCGAACACCCATACCACTCCATTCAGGTCATCAAACCCATACGTCACCCACAACGGCGCCCCTCGCGGCCCCCCGCCCCCGGCCGCCCCGAAAAGCGGTCGGCCGCTGTCCGCGCGGCGCCGTACACTGGGCGGAGCGAAAAGCGTGGATGGGGACGAGTAGCGGCGTACGCAGCCCAGAGCGACCCGGGGACGGTGGAAGCCCGGGGGCGAGCGCGACGCGAAGATCACCCCGGAGCCGCCGGAAGAAAACCGCCGCCGAGCGCGGCGGCCAGTAGAACCGGCATCGCGACCCCAATGAGGGGGCTCACCGACGCACACCCCGCGCCGGAGGGCCAAGGAGGGTGGTACCGCGGGAGCGCGCCGAAGGCGGCGCAGGCAGACGTAGCTCTCGTCCCTCCGGACGGAAGGCAGCAAGTCCGCCGGAGGAAGCCCGCTGATGACATCGCCGACGTACCGCCAGGTGCCCGCCCAGGTCGACCTGCCCGCCCTCGAGCACGCCGTGCTCGACTTCTGGCGCGAGCAGAAGATCTTCGCCAAGAGCCTGGAGCACTCCGAGGGCCGCCCCGAATGGGTGTTCTACGAGGGCCCGCCCACCGCCAACGGCATGCCCGGTGCCCACCACATCGAGGCCCGCGTCTTCAAGGACGTCTTCCCCCGCTTCCGCACCATGCGCGGCTACCACGTGGCCCGCAAGGCCGGCTGGGACTGCCACGGCCTCCCGGTGGAGCTCGCGGTGGAGAAGGAGCTCGGCTTCTCCGGCAAGCAGGACATCGAGGCGTACGGCATCGCCGAGTTCAACGCGAAGTGCCGCGAGTCGGTGACCCGGCACACGGACGCCTTCGAAGAGCTCACGACCCGCATGGGCTACTGGACCGACCTCACCGAGCCGTACCGCACGATGGACCCCGAGTACATCGAGTCGGTCTGGTGGTCGCTCAAGGAGATCTTCAACAAGGGCCTGCTGGCCCAGGACCACCGCGTCGCCCCCTGGTGCCCCCGCTGCGGCACGGGCCTGTCGGACCACGAGCTGGCGCAGGGCTACGAGACGGTCGTCGACCCGTCGGTCTTCGTCCGCTTCCCGCTCACCTCCGGCCCGCTGGCCGGCGAGGCGGCGCTCCTGGTGTGGACGACCACGCCCTGGACGCTGGTCTCCAACACCGCCGTCGCCGCGCACCCCGAGGTCACCTACGTCGTCGCGACGAACGGCGAGGAGAAGCTGGTCGTCGCCGAGCCGCTCCTCGCCAAGGCCCTCGGCGAGGGCTGGGAGACTACCGGCCGGACGTTCACGGGTGCCGAGATGGAGCGCTGGACGTACCAGCGCCCGTTCGAGCTCGTCGAGTTCCCGGAGCCGGCGCACTTCGTCGTCAACGCCGAGTACGTCACCACCGAGGACGGTACGGGTCTGGTCCACCAGTCCCCCGCCTTCGGTGAGGACGACCTCAAGGTCTGCCGCGCCTACGGCCTGCCGGTCGTGAACCCGGTCCGCCCGGACGGCACCTTCGAGGAGGACGTCCCCCTCGTCGGCGGCGTCTTCTTCAAGAAGGCGGACGAAAAGCTCACCGAGGACCTCCAGCAGCGCGGCCTGCTCTTCAAGCACATCCCGTACGAGCACAGCTACCCGCACTGCTGGCGCTGCCACACCGCGCTGCTGTACTACGCGCAGCCCTCCTGGTACATCCGCACCACGGAGGTCAAGGACCGCCTCCTCGCGGAGAACGAGAACACCAACTGGTTCCCGGACACGGTCAAGAACGGCCGGTACGGCGACTGGCTGAACAACAACATCGACTGGGCGCTGTCCCGCAACCGCTACTGGGGCACCCCGCTGCCGATCTGGCGCTGCGAGGACGACCACCTCACCTGCGTCGGCTCGCTCACCGAGCTGACCGAGCTGACCGGCACCGACCAGTCGGGCCTGGACCCGCACCGCCCGTTCATCGACGAGGTCACCTTCGCCTGCCCGCAGGACGGCTGCGGCAAGACGGCCACGCGCGTGCCCGAGGTCATCGACGCCTGGTACGACTCGGGTTCGATGCCGTTCGCGCAGTGGGGCTACCCGTACAAGAACAAGGAGCTGTTCGAGGCCCGTTACCCGGCCCAGTTCATCTGCGAGGCCATCGACCAGACCCGCGGCTGGTTCTACACGCTGATGGCGGTCGGCACGCTCGTCTTCGACAAGTCCTCGTACGAGAACGTGGTCTGCCTCGGCCACATCCTCGCCGAGGACGGCCGCAAGATGTCCAAGCACCTGGGCAACACCCTGGAGCCGATCCCGCTCATGGACCGGCACGGCGCGGACGCGGTCCGCTGGTTCATGGCCGCCGGCGGCTCCCCCTGGGCGGCCCGCCGCGTCGGCCACGGCACCATCCAGGAGGTCGTCCGCAAGACGCTCCTCACATACTGGAACACGGTCGCCTTCCAGGCCCTGTACGCCCGCACGTCAGGCTGGGCCCCGTCCGAGGCCGACCCGGCCCCGGCGGACCGCCCGGTCCTGGACCGCTGGCTGCTGTCCGAACTGCACGCGCTCACCGACCAGGTCACCCAGGCCCTCGACACCTACGACACCCAGCGCGCCGGCAGGCTGCTGTCCGCGTTCGTCGACGACCTGTCGAACTGGTACGTGCGCCGCTCCCGCCGCCGCTTCTGGCAGGGCGACAAGGCCGCGCTGCGCACGCTGCACGAGGTCGTCGAGACGGTGACGCAGCTGATGGCCCCGCTGACCCCGTTCATCACCGAGCGGGTGTGGCAGGACCTGATCGTTCCGGTCACCCCGGGTGCCCCGGAGTCGGTCCACCTGTCGACCTGGCCCGAGGCGGACCTCACCGCCATCGACCCGGAGCTGTCGAAGCAGATGATGCTGGTGCGCCGGCTCGTGGAGCTGGGCCGTGCCACGCGCGCGGAGTCGGGCGTCAAGACCCGGCAGCCGCTGTCCCGCGCCCTGATCGCGGCGACGGGCTTCGAGACGCTGGACTCCGAACTGCGCACGCAGATCACGGAAGAGCTGAACGTCGAGTCCCTGGCGACGCTGAGCGAGGTCGGCGGCTCCCTGGTGGACACCACGGCGAAGGCCAACTTCCGCGCGCTGGGCAAGCGGTTCGGCAAGCGCGTCCAGGACGTGGCCAAGGCCGTCGCCAACGCGGACGCGGCCGCGCTGTCCCTGGCCCTGCGCGAGGGCACGGCGTCGGTGGAGGTCGACGGCGAGACCATCACGCTCGCTCCCGACGAAGTGATCATCACGGAGACGCCCCGCGAGGGCTGGTCCGTGGCGTCCGACGCGGGCGCGACGGTCGCCCTCGACCTGGAGATCACGGAGGAGCTGCGCCGTGCGGGCCTGGCCCGTGACGCGATCCGCCTGATCCAGGAGGCCCGCAAGAACAGCGGCCTCGACGTGGCCGACCGCATCGCACTGCGCTGGACCGCCACGGACCCGGCGACGGTCGCGGCCCTCACCGACCACGCCGGCCTGATCGCCGACGAGGTCCTGGCGACGGCCTTCGTGCATGAGGACAGCGCCGAGGGCGACGCGGACGGCGGCTACGGGGACCCGTTCACGGACGAGGGACTGACGCTGACGTTCCGCCTGCGCAAGGCGTAACCCACAGGGGGTAGCCCGGACCGAAGGCCCGGTCCCGCCAAAGATCTTGGCGGAACCGGGCCTTCGGCGTTGTGTGCGCACGAACGCGTGTGGCAAAGGGGCGACGTGTCCGGCGAAGAGGCGCGTGCGGCAAAAGGGCGGGGCCCCGGGTTCAAACCCGGGGCCCCGCCCTGAACGCTGCCGACGTCTATGCCGTACTACTGGCCATCAGGCCGTCAGTTGTCGTCCTCGTCGATCAGGAAGCCCCGCATGGGCGAGGGCGCCTGACCCATCGGCGACGGGCCCTGCGGACGCACCGGCGCCATCGGCTGGGTCATCGCCGGGGACATCTGCTGCTGACCGCCGTAGGACGGACCGGACGGCGAGGGACCGCCGCCCATCGTCTGGTTGCCACCGCCGTACGACGGGGCGCTCGCGCCGGCCGGTGCCATGGAAGGCGCCGGGGACGGCGGGAGGGACGCGGTCGCCGGAGTACGCGGCGGGGCCAGCGAGTCGTCGGCCTGGGTCTCCAGCTGACGCAGCTGCGACTCCAGGTACGACTTCAGACGCGTGCGGTACTCGCGCTCGAAGCCGCGCAGGTCCTCGACCTTGCGCTCCAGCGTGGCGCGGGCGGACTCCAGGGAGCCCATCGCGACGCGGTGCTTCTCCTGCGCGTCCCGCTCCAGGGCATCTGCCTTGGCACGGGCGTCACGCTCCAGACCCTCGGCGCGCGAACGCGCCTCGCCGACGATCTTGTTGGCTTCGGAACGGGCCTCGGCGATCGCCTGGTCGGCGGTCTGCTGGGCCAGCGAGAGGACACGGGCGGCGCTGTCGCCACCGGGGCCTCCTTGACCGGGGCCGCCCATCGGACCGCCCATGGGGCCGCCCATCGGACCACCCATCTGCTGCTGCATCGGGGGCTGACCCATCGGACCCGGACCCTGGCCCATCGGACCGGGACCACCAGGACCCTGGGGACCACCCTGACCGCCGGGACCGGCGGGCAGCTGCGGGGCACCGCTCGGCAGCTGGGGCGGACCACCCATGGGGCCACCCATCTGCTGCTGCGGCGGGCCCGATATGCCGGCGGGAACAGGACCACCAGGACCGCGCATGCCCTGCTGCTGCTGTTGCTGCTGCTGATCCTGCTGCTCCGGAGGCTTGCGCATGTTCTGCTGGTTCTGGGCAGCAGCGCGCGTGGCCGCGGCCAGCTTGGCGCGCAGGTCCTCGTTCTCGCGGAGCAGGCGGGTCAGTTCGGCTTCGACCTCGTCGAGGAAGGCATCGACCTCGTCCTCGTCATAGCCTTCTCGGAGGCGGACGGTCGTGAACTGCTTGTTCCGCACGTCCTCGGGGGTCAACGGCATCTCTTCACCTCAACGTAGTCGTCGGCATTCGGCAAGACCGTAGTTCACATCGCTCACAGCCGGCTCACGATCGAGATCAGGATGTAGACGATGATCATCAGCACGAAGAAGGACAGGTCGAGCGCCACGCCCCCGAGACGCAGCGGCGGAATGAACCGCCGCAGAAGCTTGAGCGGTGGATCCGTGACAGTGTAGGTGGCCTCGAGAACGACCACCATCGCCTTGCCTGGTTGCCATGAGCGGGCGAACTGGAAGACGTAGTCCATGACCAACCGGAAGATGAGCACGATGAGGAAGCACATCAGCGCGATGTAGGCGACATCCAAAACCACGCTCATGATCTGTTGCTTCCCTCTCCCCTGTGCCCTGCTGTTGCTGCTGCTTCCGGTGTTACGTCTCAGCTCTGGTTGAAGAACCCGCCCTCTGCGATGCGGGCCTTGTCCTCCGCCGTGACATCGACGTTAGCAGGCGACAACAGGAACACCTTCTGCGTCACCCGCTCGATACTGCCGTGAAGACCAAACACCAAACCGGCCGCAAAGTCGACAAGTCGCTTCGCGTCTGTGTCATCCATCTCAGTCAGATTCATGATCACCGGGGTGCCTTCACGGAAGTGTTCCCCGATGGTACGGGCCTCGTTGTAGGTCCGTGGGTGGAGCGTGGTGATCCGGTAAGGCTCTCGTTCGGACACGACCTTGGGCATGATCACCGGTGCGTTCTTCTCCAGACTTGCGCGTTCTTGTGTGATGGATGCCACGGGCGCGATACGCGCCGGGCGGCCGGATTCCGCGGGTAGCGAAGCGGAACGGGCAGCCGGCTCACGAGGTGCGGGCGCTTGTACGACTCGTACCTCTTCGTCCCTTTGGGGCTGATGTGAGCCGTGCGACTGGTGGGACGGCTCGTGCCGTCGGTGGTCCCGTTCGGGCTCCGGGTCCAGTTCGGGTTCGAAGTCGTCGTCGGGGTCAAATCCGCGGCCGTCGTACCCATCGTCCTCCACGAGGCCGAGGTAGACCGCCATCTTGCGCATCGCGCCGGCCATGCTCTGAGTCCTCCGCTCTGTGGTGGATCGGCTGACGACTGCCAAGTGCCCGCGATCCACGAGGTCCTTGAATCCGCCTTTCGGCGGCAATGACCATATTTTCTGCTGTGGTCCGACTTCTTGGCGACGTTACCCGAGCCTGGGGCGGACTCCGAGTACCGCGCTGCCGACGCGCACATGTGTCGCTCCGGCCGCCACGGCCTGCTCGAGGTCCGCACTCATCCCTGCCGAGACCATGGTGGCAGCCGGATGACTCCGGCGCAGGTCAGTCGACAAATCCATCAACCGCCCGAACGCCGCCTGTTCGCGTCCCGCGTACTCCCCGGTGAGCGGTGCGACGGTCATCAGTCCGCCGAGCCTCAGCCCCGGTGACCGCGCGATGAGGTCGGCCAGCTCTTCGATTCCGGCGGGCGCGACGCCTCCCCGCTCACCCCGCGCGCTCTCGCCGGCGTCGAGTGCGACCTGGATGAGACACCCCAGCTCCCGTCCGGCGCGGACGGCCTCCTTCGACAGAGCTGTGACGAGCTTGGAACGATCGACGGACTGCACGAAGTCCGCATATCCGACCACGGATCGCACCTTGTTGGTCTGGAGTTGACCGACAAAATGCCAAGTAAGGGGCAGATCCATACACGCGGCGGCCTTCGGTGCCGCGTCCTGGTCGCGGTTCTCCGCGACGTGCCGCACGCCGAGTTCCGCGAGGATCCGCACATCGGTCGCGGGGTAGGTCTTGGTGACCACGATCAGGGTCACCTCGTCGCGCCCCCGACCAGCGGCCGCGCACGCGCCGGCGATGCGCCGCTCCACTTTCGCCAGATTCGCGGCGAGTTCGTCCTTACGGTCCGTCATGCTCTATCAGTCCAGCCACACATAGCCCGCGAGCCGACCGGTGACGCGGTCGCGGCGGTACGAGAAGTGATCGTCCGACTCCAGCGTGCACACCGGCGATTGCGCCCGGTCGCACACTCCGAGCCGGTCCAGCTGTGCGTGCACTCCGGCGCTCACGTCGACCGCCGGTGTGCCCCAGCTCGTCTCGGCGTACGCCGCCGGCTCGATGGCGGACACCTCGGCGCGCATCGCCTCGGGCACTTCGTAACACCGGCCGCAGACGGTGGGCCCGGTGCGGGCGACGATCCGGGAGGGCTCGGCACCCAGCTCCGTCATCGCGCGTAGCGCGGCCGGGACGACTCCGGCGATCATGCCGGGCCGGCCCGCGTGGGCCGCGGCGGCGATCCCGGCGACGGGGTCGGCGAGCAGAACCGGCACGCAGTCGGCGGTGAGCACGGCGAGGGCGAGCCCCCGCCGCGTCGTGACGATCGCGTCGACCGACGGGATCTCGGAGGAAGATCCCCACGGCCCGTCCACCACCGCCACGTCGGCACCGTGCACCTGGTTCATCCAGACCACCCGGTCCGGCTCGACGCCCAGGGACTTGGCGGCCAGTTCACGGTTGGTGCGTACGGCGTCCGGATCGTCACCGACCGCTCCGCCGAGATTGAGCTCCTCATACGGAGCGGCGCTCACCCCGCCCCACCGGTCGGTGAAGGCGAAGTGGGCGCCGCTCACGCTTTCGCGCTGTCCTATCACGTCAGAAGGATCACTTGAGGAAGTCCGGTACGTCCAGTTCCTCGGCCGCGCTGTCCGAGTAGGTCCGCGGCGCCGGCGGGACCGGCGGGGCGACCGGGATGTCCTCGACCGGCTTGGGAGCGGGCTCCGGGTCCTCCTTCGGAGTCACGCTGCCGAGCGAACCGAAGGACGGGCGGCTCTCGGTCTGCCGTGCCGGGGCCGGCTCCTCGCGCTTGGCCGAGGCCGAGCCGATCACGTTCTCCCGGCGGGCCGGGGGCTGGCCGCCGTCGAAGCCGGCCGCGATCACGGTGACCCGGACCTCGTCGCCGAGGGCGTCGTCGATCACCGCGCCGAAGATGATGTTGGCCTCGGGGTGGGCGGCCTCGCTCACCAGCTGGGCGGCCTCGTTGATCTCGAACAGACCGAGGTCCGAGCCACCGGAGATGGAGAGCAGCACACCGCGGGCGCCGTCGATGGACGCCTCCAGCAGTGGCGAGGAGATCGCCATCTCGGCGGCGGCCACCGCGCGGTCGTCGCCGCGGGCGGAGCCGATGCCCATCAGGGCCGAGCCGGCCTCGGACATGACCGACTTGACGTCGGCGAAGTCGAGGTTGATCAGGCCCGGCGTGGTGATCAGGTCGGTGATGCCCTGCACACCGGAGAGCAGGACCTGGTCGGCCGACTTGAAGGCGTCCAGCACCGAGACCTGGCGGTCCGAGATGGACAGCAGCCGGTCGTTCGGGATCACGATGAGGGTGTCGACCTCTTCGCGGAGCTCGGCGATGCCGTCCTCGGCCTGGTTCGCGCGGCGCCGTCCCTCGAAGGTGAACGGGCGCGTGACCACACCGATGGTGAGGGCACCGAGCGAGCGGGCGATGTTGGCCACGACGGGCGCGCCGCCGGTGCCGGTGCCGCCGCCTTCACCGGCTGTCACGAAGACCATGTCGGCCCCCTTGAGGACCTCCTCGATCTCCTCGCGGTGGTCCTCGGCGGCCTTGCGGCCGACGGCCGGGTTGGCTCCGGCGCCGAGTCCGCGGGTGAGTTCACGGCCGACGTCCAGCTTGACGTCGGCGTCGCTCATCAACAGAGCTTGCGCGTCGGTGTTGATGGCGATGAACTCGACGCCCTTGAGACCGACCTCGATCATCCGGTTGATGGCATTGACACCACCGCCGCCGACACCGATGACTTTGATGACTGCGAGGTAGTTCTGCGGTGCTGCCACGTCGAAGGCCTCTCGCCTCGAGTTACGTGTCGCCCAATCAGCGTGGCGCGCTGCGCCCCGCGACCCGACGACTGATGCCGAATGGGACGGTCCGTATCGCCGACCCGAACCCTAACCCTGAAGTTTAGGGTTACCAGTGTGTCTGTTCCTTGGAGTCTTCTGAACAGGACACTAAGTCGACAAGTGGCGCTCCTTCAACGAACACGCCGAACCTCCCGTTTTTCTTTTCACCCTATGTGATCAGCCGTAGCACTGCCCAACCAGGGTGCTGGCCTGCGCGGATGTGCGTCAACTCCCTGATGACGCGGGCGCGGTGGGAACACTCACGTCGAAGTACCGCGCACCGGGGGTGGCTTTCATCAGAGCCGTGAGCGTACGGGCCTTCGCGGCACCCTTCGCGCTGCTCCCCCAGGCGACCGTGCGCCCGTCCTTCAACTCCAGCGAGATGTCGTCGTAGGAACGGACCTTGACGGTCCGTGTGTCGCGCGCGACGGTGGCCGGAACGGCACGGACGACGCCCACCGCCTCGCGCACCAGCCGGGCCTCACCGAAGCGGCGCAGGCTCGCGGCGGCGGGGCTGGACCGGGAGAGCGTCAATTCCAGTGCGGGTACGCCTTTCGGTGCCTCGGAAACCGTAGCGAAACGGACACCTTCATCGTCCACTTCGACGAACTTTCCGGCCTTTTGGGCAATCAGAACCGGAGTCCGCTCGACCACTTTCAGGTCGATTCCATGGGGCCAGGAACGGACCACGTCAACCGAGTCAATTCGGGGCATTTTTTGCCGCAGTCGCGTCTCGATCGCCTCGGTGTCGACGGAAATCAGCGGCTTCCCGAGGGGGACGTCGGCGGCCGCCTCGACCTGATCCGGAGTCAGGACCCGTGTCCCCGACACGGAGACCTGCTCGGCGCGCAGCCAGTCGGAGCCGTAGAACAACCAGACCGTCGGGATGCCGAGGAAGACCAGGGCGAGGCCCAGGATGACGATCACACGAAGGTGACGTCGCCTCAGGCGCCTGACGGGCGGCGGGCCGGACGACTCCTGCTGGCGTTCACCGCGCTCGGCGGTGGTCGATCCGGCCACGCTCCCCTGCCTTCCGTCATACGGTCCTAGCGGTGTGCACGAGCGGCGGCGATCGCCTCGTACACCATGCCGACGAGCAGGTCGTCGGCGTCCCGGCGGCCGAACTCGGCGGCGGCGCGGGACATCTGGTACAGCCGGTGCGGGTCGGCGAGCACGGGCAGGACGTTCTGCTGGACCCACTCGGGGGTCAGCTCCGCGTCGTCGACCAGCAGGCCGCCGCCGGCCTTGACCACCGGCTGGGCGTTGAGCCGCTGTTCGCCGTTGCCGATGGGCAGCGGGACGTAGGCGGCCGGGAGCCCGACGGCGGAGAGCTCGGCGACGGTCATTGCGCCCGCGCGGCACAGCATCATGTCGGCCGCGGCGTATGCGAGGTCCATCCGGTCCAGGTAACTTACCGGGACGTAGGGGGGCATTCCCGGCATCTGCTGGACGTGCGGCAGTTCGTTCTTCGGTCCGACCGCGTGCAGGATCTGGATTCCGGCCTGCTGGAGCCAGGGGGCCACCTGCTGGACGACCTCGTTCAGGCGGCGGGCGCCCTGGGAGCCGCCGGTGACGAGCAGCGTGGGCAGGTTCGGGTCCAGCCCGAACGCGGCGCGGGCCTCGGGGCGCACGGCGGCCCGGTCCAGGGTGGCGATGGAGCGGCGCAGCGGGATGCCGATGTAGCGGGAGTTGCGCAGCTTGCTGTCCGGCGTGGAGACGGCCACCTGGCTGGCGTATCGCGAGCCGATCTTGTTGGCCAGGCCCGGGCGGGCGTTGGCCTCGTGGATGACGATCGGCACGCCGAGGCGCTTGGCCGCGAGGTAGCCGGGCAGGGCGACGTAGCCGCCGAAGCCGACCACGGCGTCCGCCTTGGTGCGCTCCAGGATCTGCTCGGTCGCCTTGATCGTCCCGCGCAGCCGGCCCGGGACGGTGATCAGCTCGGGGGTGGGCTTGCGTGGCAGCGGTACGGCGGGGATCAGCGCGAGTTCGTACCCGCGCTCGGGTACGAGACGGGTCTCCAGGCCTCGCTCCGTGCCCAGGGCCGTGATGCCCACGGTCGGATCCTGCCTGCGCAGGGCGTCCGCGAGGGCGAGCGCGGGCTCGATGTGGCCCGCGGTTCCTCCGCCGGCAAGTACGACATGCACCGAAATTCACCGCTCTCCGGACGAACGCGCCGCCGAGGCGCGCCGTCGCATCGTGTTCCATCTCCGAGGACTCCGGCCGGAACCGGTTCCCCCAGCCCCCCGCTTTCTACCAAAGCGGGGTTGCCGCATCGCAAGCGCCGCCCGCGCAGCGGGCTCGTCCCGCGCGAAGGCGATCAGGAGCCCGATGGCGAACATGGTCGGCAGCAGGGCGGATCCCCCGTAGGAGAACAGCGGGAGGGGGACGCCGGCGATCGGCAGCAGACCGAGCACCGCACCGATGTTGATCACGGCCTGGGCCGTGATCCAGGTGGTCACGCCTCCCGCGGCATACCTCACGAAGGGGTCCTCCGTGCGTCCGGCCACGCGGATACCCGCATAGCCTAGAGCCGCGAAGAGGGCGAGTACCGACAGCGTCCCCGCCAGACCCAGTTCCTCACCGGTGACGGCGAAGATGAAGTCGGTGTGGGCTTCGGGGAGTTGGCCCCATTTCTCCACACTCGCACCCAGCCCGGAGCCGAAGATTCCGCCGGAGGCCAGGGCGTAGATGCCGTGCACGGCCTGCCAGCAGTCGACCGGTCCCGACTGGGGTTCGGTGGCGCCGAGGCACTGCAGGCGCGCCATGCGGTTCGCGCTGGTCTTGATGAGGATCAGGCCGAGGACGGCGGCGATCGACAGCACTCCGGCGAACAGGCGCGTGGGCGCGCCGGCCAGCCAGAGCAGGCCGAACAGGATGGCCGTGAGGATGATCGCGGTGCCCATGTCGCCGCCGATCATGATCAGTCCGAGCAGCATGAAGGCGGCCGGGACCAGCGGCACCAGCATGTGCTTCCACTGGGTCAGCAGCCTCTTGTCCTGCTTGCGGGCGAGCAGGTCGGCGCCCCACAGCACGAGGGCCAGCTTGCCGAATTCGCTGGGCTGGATCTGGAAGGAGCCGCCGACAGCGATCCAGTTCTGGTTGCCGTTGACCGACACTCCTATCCCGGGGATCTGCACCAGGGTCATGAGGAAGACGGCACCGGCGAGGATCGGGTAGGCCAGGGCCCGGTGCAGCTTCACCGGCATCCGTGAGGCGGCGAAGAGCAGTCCGGCGCCGATCACGGCGGCCAGCAGCTGCTTGCGGAAGAAGTACGAGCCCGGCAGCGACATCTGGAGCGCGGTGATCTGGGAGGCCGAGTAGACCATCACCAGGCCCAGCACGGTGATCAGCAGACTGCCGCCGAAGATGAGGTAGTAGGCGGTCAGCGGCCGGTCCCAGCCCTGGCGCGCACGCGTGTAGAAGGCCAGGACGCGGTTCTGGCGGGCGAGCCGGGGCGCGGCGGGGCGCTTGGGAGCGCGGGAGACGGGAGGCCGTCCGGTGCGGCTGGTGGGCATCGCCGCTCACCCCGCCTTGCCGGAGGGGAACGTTCCGCGGTCAGGGGGCGTTGTGAAGGACCCAACACTCCCTGGCCGCTCGTGCACCAGCCGCATCCGTGTCACGTGTCCCTCCCAGATACGCCCGGCGCCGCCGCCGGGCGAGGCGGACCCGGGTCAGCCGTCGGCGGAGCCGAGTTCGCGGACGGCGTCCGCGAAAGCGTCCCCGCGCTTGTTGTAGTTGGCGAACATGTCCATGGAGGCGCAGGCCGGAGCCAGCAGCACCGTGTCACCGGCCCGGGCGAGCCGCCGCGCCTCCTGGACCGCCGCGCGCATCGCCCCAGTGTCGGTCCGGTCGAGGTCGACGACGGGTACTTCGGGGGCGTGTCGCGCCAGGGCTTCGCGGATCAGCGCGCGGTCCGCGCCGATCAGCACGGCCCCGCGCAGCCGGGGTGCCGACTTGGTGACGAGCTCGTCGAAGGTGGCGCCCTTCGCGAGGCCGCCCGCGATCCACACGATCGACTCGTAGGCCGCCAAAGAGGCTTCCGCGGCATGCGTGTTGGTGGCCTTGGAGTCGTCGACGTACGCGACGCCGTCCACGTCGGCCACGTGCGCGATGCGGTGGGCGTCCGGGGTGAAGGCCCGCAGACCGTCCCGTACGGCCTTGGCGGGCACACCGTAGGCCCGTGCGAGGGCCGCCGCCGCGAGGGCGTTGGCGATGTTGTGCGGGGCCGGCGGGTTGACGTCGGCGACCTCGGCGAGCTCCTGGGCGTTCTTCTGCCGGTTCTCGACGAAGGCGCGGTCGACCAGGATGCCCTCGACGACGCCGAGTTGGGAGGGTGCGGGCGTGCCGAGGGTGAAGCCGATGGCCCGGCAGCCCTCCTCGACGTCGGCCTCGCGGACCAGGTCCTCGGTGGCCTTGTCGGCCGCGTTGTAGACACAGGCGACGCGATTGCCCTCGTAAATACGGCCCTTGTCGGCGGCGTACGCCTCCATGGAGCCGTGCCAGTCGAGGTGGTCGGGGGCGAGGTTGAGCACGGCGGCCGAGTGGGCGCGCAGCGAGGGTGCCCAGTGGAGCTGGTAGCTGGACAGCTCCACGGCCAGCACGTCGTACTGCTCCTCACCGAGCACCGCGTCCAGCAGGGAGACGCCGATGTTGCCGACGGCGGCCGTGCGCAGGCCCGCCGCCTTCAGGATCGAGGCGAGCATCTGGACGGTGGTGGTCTTGCCGTTGGTGCCCGTGACGGCGAGCCACGGGGCCGCGTCGGGACCGCGCAGGCGCCAGGCCAGCTCGACGTCGCCCCAGACGGGGACGCCCGCCCGCTCCGCCGCCGCGAACAGCGGCTTGTCGGGCTTCCAGCCGGGCGCGGTGACGATCAGTTCGGTGCCCTCGGGCAGGGTGTCGCCGTCACCGAGGCGCACGGTGATGCCGAGCGCCTCCAGCTCGGCGGCCTGCGCCCGCGCGCGCTCGTCCGCGCCGTCGTTGACGGCCGTGACGATCGCGCCGAGGCCGTGCAGCACCTTGGCCGCCGGGACGCCGGAGACGCCGAGCCCGGCGACGGTGACGTGCTTGCCCTGGAAGTCGAAGGGCTCCGGGGAGGTCACTTGTCCGCTGCCCATCCTGCGTAGAAGAGGCCCAGTCCGACGATCACACAAATGCCCTGAATGATCCAGAAGCGGACCACGACGAGCACTTCGGACCAGCCCTTGAGTTCGAAGTGGTGCTGGAGTGGCGCCATCCGGAAGACGCGCTTCCCGGTGAGGCGGAAGGAGCCGACCTGGATCACCACGGACATGGTGATCAGGACGAACAGGCCGCCGAGGATGGCCATCAGCAGCTCGGTGCGCGAGCAGATCGCGAGGCCGGCGAGCACACCGCCGAGCGCGAGCGAGCCGGTGTCACCCATGAAGATCTTGGCCGGCGAGGTGTTCCACCACAGGAAGCCCAGGCAGGCACCCATCAGCGCGGAGGCGACGACCGCGAGGTCGAGGGGGTCGCGCACCTCGTAGCACGCGCCCGGGTTGGTCAGCGTCTGCGCGTTGGCGCAGGACTCCTGGAACTGCCAGACGCCGATGAAGGTGTAGGCGCCGAAGACCAGCACGGAGGCGCCGGTGGCCAGACCGTCCAGACCGTCGGTCAGGTTCACGCCGTTCGACATGGCGAGGATCATGAACAGCGCCCAGACCACGAACAGCACGGGTCCGATCGTCCAGCCGAAGTCCGTGATGAACGACAGCTTCGTGGACGCGGGGGTGTTGCCGCGGTTGTCCGCGAACTGGAGCGAGAGCACCGCGAAACCGATGCCGACGATCAGCTGGCCGGCCATCTTCGCCTTGGCCCGCAGACCCAGCGAACGCCGCTTGACGATCTTGATGTAGTCGTCGAGGAAGCCGACCAGGCCCATGCCGACCATCAGGCCGAGCACCAGCAGCCCGGAGAAGGTCGGCGCCGCGTCGACGTCCGGGTCGAGATAGCCCGTGATCACCTTGGCCAGGAAGTACGCGGCGACCGTCGCGAGGATGAACGCGATACCGCCCATGGTCGGCGTCCCGCGCTTGCTGGCGTGCTCGCGCGGGCCGTCGTCGCGGATGTACTGGCCGTAGCCCTTGCGCGCGAGGAGCTTGATCAGCAGCGGGGTGCCGACCAGCGTCAGGAAGAGACCAATGACTCCTGCGAACAGGATCTGCTTCATCATCGGGCGGAAACCTCACCCTCGGCACCGGTCTCGAGCAGCGCCTGGGCAACGCGCTCGAGCCCGACCGAACGGGACGCCTTCACGAGTACGACGTCCCCCGGGCGCAACTCGCTGCGCAACAGGTCGATCGCCGCCTGTGCGTCGGACACGTGCACCGACTCCTCACCCCACGAACCCTCGTTATATGCGCCCAGTTGCAGCCAGGCGGCTTCCCTGCCACCGACCGCGACGAGCTTGCTGACGTTGAGCCGGACGGCGAGCCGTCCGACCGCGTCGTGCTCGGCGAGAGCCTCGTCCCCGAGCTCGGCCATCTGGCCGAGCACCGCCCACGTACGACGCCCCTTGCCGATGGCCACGAGCGCGCGCAGCGCGGCCTTCATGGACTCGGGGTTCGCGTTGTAGGCGTCGTTGACGACCGTCACGCCGTCCGGGCGCTCGGTGACCTCCATCCGCCAGCGGGAGAGGGAGCCCGCCTCGGAGAGCGCGACGGCGATCTCGTCTGCGGACATGCCCAACTCGTGGGCGACGGCGGCCGCGGCGAGCGCGTTCGACACGTGGTGCTCACCGTACAGGCGCATGGTCACATCGCTTGCACCGGAGGGTGTGTGAAGCCTGAACGCGGGCTGTCCGGTGTCCGTGAGTCGCACGTTCTCGGCGCGAACGTCCGCTTCGTCGGACTCTCCGAAAAAGATCACCTTCGCCTTCGTACGGGAGGCCATGGCCCGCACGTAGGGGTCGTCCGCGTTGAGGACGGCCGTGCCGCCGTCGGCCTCGGACGGGAGGGACTCGACGAGTTCGCCCTTGGCCTGCGCGATCTGCTCCCGGCCGCCGAACTCGCCGATGTGGGCGCTGCCGACGTTCAGGACGAGGCCGATCTTCGGGGGCGTCAGATCCGTGAGGTAGGAGATGTGCCCGATGCCGCGGGCGCCCATCTCCAGGACCAGGAACCGGGTCTCCTCGGTGGCGCTGAGCGCGGTCAGCGGCAGCCCGATCTCGTTGTTGAGCGAGCCGGGCGTGAACACCGTCGGCGCCTTGCGCTGGAGCACCTGTGCGATGAGGTCCTTGGTGCTGGTCTTGCCCGCCGAGCCGGTGAGGGCGACGAGCGTGGCACCGAGGCGCTGTACGACGTGACGGGCGAGCGCGCCGAGGGCGGTCTGGACGTCGTCCACGACGATCGCGGGCACGCCGACGGGCCGGGTGCCGAGCACGGCCACCGCTCCCGCCTCGACGACCGCCGCCGCGAAGTCGTGGCCGTCCACGCGCTCACCGGCGAAGGCCACGAACAGGCTGCCCGGCCCCGCCTCGCGGGAGTCCCGGACGACCGGGCCGGTGACCTGGACGGCCGGATCCGGTATGTCGTACGTCTGCCCGCCGACGACTTCTGCGATCTCGGCGAGGGAGAGGGCGATCACAAGTTCATCCCCTGGATCATGCGGGAATTCATCCCTGGGTCTTCTGAATGGCTTCGCGAAGCACCTGGCGGTCGTCGAAGGGACGGACCACCCCGGCGATGTCCTGGCCCTGCTCGTGGCCCTTGCCCGCGACCAGCACGGTGTCGCCCGGCTCGGCGCGGGCGACGGCGGCGGCGATCGCGGCGGCCCGGTCCTCGAAGACCGCCACTTCGCCACGCTCGTGCGCCGGCACGGAAGCCGCGCCCTGGAGCATCGTGGCGAGGATCGCGAGGGGGTCCTCACCACGGGGGTTGTCGGAGGTCAGTACGGCGGTGTCGGCGAGCCGGGCCGCGGCGGCGCCCATCGGCTCGCGCTTGGTCCTGTCCCGGTCGCCACCGCAGCCGAGGACGATGTGCAGCTTGCCCTCGGTGACCTTGCGCAGGGCGCGCAGCACGGACTCGACGGCGTCGGTCTTGTGGGCGTAGTCGACGACGGCGAGGTAGGGCTGTCCCGCGTCCACGCGCTCCAGGCGGCCCGGTACGCCGGGGACGGCGGCGACGCCGTCGGCGGCGGCCTGCGGGTCGAGGCCGGCGACGGCGAGGGCGACGATCGCGGCGAGGGTGTTGGCCACGTTGAAGGGGCCGGGCAGCGGCGACTTGGCGCTGATCCGCTCGCCCTTGGGCCCGACGACGGTGAACGTCGAGTCGAGACGGCCGACCTCGACGTCCTCGGCGCGCCAGTCCGCGTCGGGGTGGCCCTCGGCGGAGTAGGTGACGACCGGGACGGTGGCCTCGTTCGCCAGCCTGCGGCCGTACTCGTCGTCGACGTTGACCACGCCGAGTTTGCCGCGCTCCGGCGTGAACAGCTGCGCCTTCGCCTGGAAGTAGTCCTCCATGCCGGAGTGGAACTCCATGTGCTCCGGGCTGAGGTTGGTGAAGACGCCGATGTCGAAGACGCAGCCGTCGACGCGGCCGAGGACCAGGGCGTGGCTGGAGACCTCCATGGCCACGGCGTCGACGCCGCGTTCGCGCATGACGGCGAAGAGGGCCTGGAGGTCGGTGGCCTCGGGGGTGGTGCGCTCGGACTTGATGCGCTCGTCGCCGATGCGCATCTCGACCGTGCCGATCAGGCCGGTGGACCTGACGGTCTTCAGGCCGCCCTCGACGAGGTAGGCGGTGGTGGTCTTGCCGGAGGTGCCGGTGATGCCGATCTGGAGGAGGTCCCGGCCGGGGTGGCCGTAGATCGTGGCCGCCAGCTCGCCCATCCGTCCGCGGGGGTCGTCGACGACCAGGACCGGCAGCCCGGAGGCCGAGGCGCGCTCGGCGCCGGTGGGGTCCGTCAGCACGGCGGCCGCACCGAGGCTCGCGGCCTGCTCGACGAAGTCGGCGCCGTGCAGGCGGGCGCCCGGGAGGGCGGCGTACAGGTCGCCGGGGCGCACGGCGCGTGAGTCGTGGGTGATGCCCGTGACGTCGGCGGCGCCCTCCGGCGCGGGGGCACCCAGCTGGTCGGCCAGTTCCGCGAGGGGTGTGGCGGAGACCTGCGCCGGCCTGGGCGGCCCGGGGTATGTCACGGGATGGCCCTTCTGGGTGGTTTGAGACTGATCAGCGTGTGGCACGGCGGTGAGCGTACCGGGCGTACCCGCCTCCGGGCGAAGTGAGGGGCGGGGGGCGCTCTGGTTCCCGGGATCGGGGGTGATCGTTGTCACGGGGGCGGTCCTGGTGGCTCGGTGGTACTCGGTGCTGATCAGGGACTTGGCGGTGCGGGGTCGGTCGGTTCGATTCTCGGGGGGGGCGGGTCGGTTCCCGTGGGGTCGGTCCGGTTCTCGGGGCCGGTTCAGTTCTTGTTCTCGGGGCCGGTTCAGTTCTTGAACGTGACGGGCAGTCTCGCGGGCTTGGCCCCGGTCGGCGGGACCTGGAGGGACTTCAGTGCGAACTCCATGACCTGCTTGTACACGGGGCCGCAGATCTGGCCGCCGAAGTAGTTGCCCTTGGTGGCGTTCTGGATGGCGCAGTAGACGGTGATGCGCGGCTTGTCGGCAGGCGCGAATCCGGCGAACGACGACGTGTAGCCCTTGTACTTGCCGGTGGCCGGATCCACACGGTTGGCGGTGCCCGTCTTGCCCGCGACGCGGTAGCCGGGGATGCGCGCCTTGGTGCCCGTGCCTTCCTCGTCGTCCACGACCGACTCCAGCATCTGGGCGAGGGTCTTCGCCGTCTTGGCGCTGACGACCCGGGTCTTCTCGGGCTTGGGGGCCGGGGTGAAGCGGCCGTCCGGGCCCTTGGTGCCGCGTACGAGCGTGGGTTCGACGCGGACACCGCCGTTGGCGATGGTCGAGTACACCGACGCCGCCTGCATGGCGTTGATGGAGACGCCCTGGCCGAAAGGGATCGTGTACTGCTGCGAGGTCGACCACTTGTCGGGCGGGGCGAGGATGCCCTTGGTCTCGCCGGGGAAGCCGAGGCCGGTGTAGCTGCCGAGGCCGAACTTGCGCAGGTAGTCGTAGAGCACCTTGTTGGACTGGGCCTGGGTCCTGCCGAGCTGCCCGGTGGCGAGGATGGTGCCGATGTTGCTGGACTTGGCGAGGACGCCGTTGAGCGTCAGGTGCCAGGTGGGGTGGTCGATGTCGTCCTTGAAGAGCCGGTCGCCGCGGTGCAGCCGGTTGGGCACGACGACGTGGGTCATCGGCGTGGCGGCGCCCTCCTGGAGGACGGCCGCCATCGACATGACCTTCGCGGTGGAGCCGGGCTCGAAGGCGTCCTGGAGGGCCGCGTTGCCGAGGGCTGCGGGATCCGCGTCCGACAAGTCGTTGGGATCAAAACCGGGCGAATTGGCCATGGCCAGGATCTGGCCGGTGCGGGTGTCCTGGACGATGACGTAGCCGCGGTCGGCCGCGGACTCCTTCACCTGGTCGCTGATGGCCTTCTGGGCGGCCCACTGGATGTCGCGGTCGATGGTGAGTTCGACGTCGCTGCCGGGCACTGCGGGCGTCTCGGTGGAACCCGCGGTGGGGACGAGCCGGCCGCCGGACTGGGCGTAGCGGATCTTCCCGTCCTTGCCGGCCAGCTGCTTGTTCAGCTGGAGCTCGATGCCGCCGCCGGGCTTGCCCTCGCCGTTGACCCAGCCCAGTATCCCGGCGGCGAGGTCGCCGCCCGGGTACACGCGCTTGCTGGTGGCGACGGAGAAGACGCCGCCCAGGACGTTGTGCGCGGACTTGTCGGTCTGCTCCTTCTTGGCGAGCGCGGACTTCAGGTCCTTGATCTGCTTCCAGACCTGCGGGGTCTGCCGGGAGGCGAGCTTGACGTACCGCAGCGCCTTGTTCTTCGGCCGCAGCTTCTGGACCAGGGTCTCCTGCTCCTGGCCCAGGATCGGCGAGAGCAGCGCGGCGGCCTGCTCGGGCCCGTCCCCGATCTTCAGCTGGTCGGGGGCGAACATCGTGGGATCGGCCGTGATGTCGTAGGCGTCCTCACTGGTCGCCAGGGCCACACCGGACCGGTCCGTGATCTCCCCGCGGTCCGCCGCCAGCACCTGCCCGACGTACCTGTTCTGCTCGGCCTTGGCGGCATACGTGCTCGCGTCGACGGCCTGCACCTGGAACAGCCGTACGACGAAGGCGATCAGGACGAGCGTCAGCGCGAGCCCGACCAGACGCAGCCGGGGCCGGGGGCTGCCCAGCCGGAGCGGCTTGGGCGCCACCTGACGGGCCGGGCCCGGACGCCGGGCCGGACGGGCACCGGGCCCGGGACGACGCCGGGCGTCGGGACGAGCCGGCCTGGCGGGGCCGGGCACGCGGCGGCGCGGGGGTTTCCTGTCGGTCACTTCCGTCACCTGCCGGGGGTAGGGGTGGGCTGGGGACTGGCGGACGCGGTGACGGTCGGACGGGGGCCGGGGCGGCACCCGGCGCCACGGGCGGCGGCCGAACGCAAGCCCGAGCAGCACCCCGCACCACGGACGGCCGTCGGCGACGGCTGTTCCGTCGGCGCACGGAGCGCACCGCGCCGGCCGGGGGCCGCGGGACCGGCGGCCCCGGCGGAGCCGGGCACAGGGCAGCGCGGCGACTGCCCGCCGCGCACCCCCGTCGGCCGACCGCAAGCCGGGCCTGCCGCGCACCGGGAAGCGGAAACCGCGCCGAGGACCGGACGAACGCCCGGACCAGGAGGGCAGGCGGGCCCGGCGAGGGCCGGCACGCGGCGGCGCGGGGGTTCCCCGTCGGTCACGTCCGTCACCTGCCGGGGGTCGAGGTGGAGCCGTTGGGCATGGCCTCGGGGGCCAGGACCACGGGGAGGTCGGCGGAGCCCTGCCGGACGCCCGGGGCGGGGCTGGGGACGCCCTTGACCGTGCCGTCGGGGGCGAGGAAAGCGGGGTCGCCGCCGGGGACCATGCCGAGCTCGCGGGCGCGCCGCTGGAGGGCCTCGGGAGCGGAGTAGGCGTCGATGTCCCGCTGGAGGGCCTGTTCCTCGTCGGTGAGGCTCTTGGTCTCGCGCTGGAGGTCGTCGAGCTTGAACGCGCCTTCGCTGAGGGCCGAGTTCAGCACCAGGAGGCCGATGAGACCACCGCCGAGCAGGAGGACCACGAGGAGGACGAACGGGGTGCGGGCCGCCTGCCCGCGGCCGGTCGGGAAGAGTTGCGCGAGACGGGCCGCCCTCCCCTTCAGTTCGGGTTTGCTGCTCACGCGCGCTCCCTCGGTCCGGCCTGCAAACGCCTCACTCGACGTCCTCCCTGATGCGCTGGGCGCCGCGCAGCCGCGCCGGTGCCGCCCGCCGGTTCTCGGCGATCTCCTCCTCGGTGGGGAGTTCGGCACCCCGCGTGAGCAGCTTGAGCCGCGGCTGGTAGCGCTCGGGCACGACGGGCAGCCCGGGCGGCGCCGTGGTCGCGGCACCCGCCGCGAACACCTGCTTGACCAGCCGGTCCTCCAGCGAGTGGTACGACAGCACGGCGATCCGCCCGCCCACGTCCAGCGCCTTCACGGCCGCCGGGACCGCCCGCTCCAGGACGGCGAGCTCGCCGTTGACCTCGATACGCAGGGCCTGGAAGGTGCGCTTGGCCGGGTTGCCGCCGGTGCGCTTGGCGGCCTGCGGCAGCGCGTCCCGAATCAGCTCGACCAGCCGCGCGCTGGTGCTGAACGGCTCCTTCTCGCGCTCGCGCACGATCGCGGACACGATCCGCTTGGCCTGCTTCTCCTCGCCGTACGCCCTCAGGATGCGCACCAGCTCGCCCGGCGGGTACGTGTTGAGGACCTCGGCGGCGCTGACTCCGGACGTCTGGTCCATGCGCATGTCGAGCGGGGCGTCCTGGGCGTAGGCGAAGCCGCGGTCGGCCTCGTCGAGTTGCATGGAGGAGACGCCGAGGTCGAACAGCACGCCCTGCACGCGCGCGATGCCCAGTTTCTGCAGCACCTCGGGGAGCTCGTCGTACACCGCGTGGACGAGGGTGGCGCGCTCCCCATAGGGCGCGAGGCGCTCGCCGGACAGGCGCAGGGCCTCCTTGTCACGGTCGAGGGCGACGAGACGGACTCCGGGGAACCTCTCCAGGAGCGCCTCACTGTGGCCGCCGAGGCCGAGGGTGCAGTCGACGACCACGGCGTCCGGGCCCTCCAGGGCGGGTGCCAGCAGGTCCAGGCACCGCTGGAGCATCACCGGGACGTGTCGACTCTGTCCCTCCCGTCGCCCGCCACCACCCTCATTCGAATGCGCTTCGTGCCCCATCGATCCTGGGCCCTCTCAGATCCGGCGCGGCCCCTACGCACCGCCGGGTCCCCGCCCGCTCGTGAAGGGGAGGCCTGCCGGCGCCGGAAGCGTCAGCCGACCGGGAGCGGGAGGAGGCCGAGCCGTACGTACGCGCCGCGCACGTGGGGAGATCTCCGGTCGTCGCCGGGGTCTCCGGGGAAAACAGTCCAGCGGGGAGGGTCTCGCCTCCCGCTTCGCGTCACTTTAGTCCACCCTGTCTCCCGGTCAATCAACCGGCCTGCGCGTCGCGACCGCCGGCACACCACCCTTGTGGGTTACCTCACACCACAGGCCGGCTGACATTCTTTGTCCACTCTCACAAGAGGCTCGGACGGGGTGTGACCAGTAACGTCATGCATATGACGACTTCTGCATCGGTTCCCACAGCCTCGGAGAACACCCCGGCCGGCGGCGGCACGGTCACCGACCGCCTCGTCGACGCCAACGCCCGGTACGCCGCCGAGTTCACCGACCCGGGGATGGACGCCCGGCCCGTGCTCCACGTCGCCATCGTGGCCTGCATGGACGCCCGGCTCGACCTGCACGCGGCACTCGGCCTCGAACTGGGTGACTGCCACACGATCCGCAACGCGGGCGGCGTGGTCACCGACGACGTGATCCGCTCGCTCACCATCAGCCAGCGCAAGCTGGGGACGCGCAGCATCGTCCTCATCCACCACACGGGCTGCGGCCTGGAGAGCCTCACCGAGGACTTCCGCAACGAACTGGAGGCCGAGGTCGGCCAGCGCCCGGCATGGGCGGTGGAGTCCTTCCGGGACGTCGACCAGGACGTACGGCAGTCGATGCAGCGCGTGCGCACCTCGCCGTTCCTGCCGCACACGGACGACGTGCGGGGGTTTGTCTTCGACGTGAAGACCGGCCGGCTGCGTGAGGTCGACCCCGCCGTCTGACCTGGCCGCCCGCCCCGGACACAACCTGCTGCAGCTGTCGAAAGCCTGTCAGTCACACGTTCGAATGGTCGCAAGGCGGACATATCGCGGCCAGTTATCCACAGTCGAGTGACACGAATCGGTAACGGCAGCAAGAATGCGGGAGTGGCGTCACGCGGAACGTTTCGCGCGTGGTGTCCGTGGTTCGGGGTGGGCCGGCCCGCGTCTTGGGGCGTCGGCCCGGAAATATGGGGTATCCCGTGCTTCCTGAGAGCAAGGGAAAGGCCGAGGAGGGCCGGGTGACGACCTATGACGATCGAGCGAGCCTCACTGATCTGACCGCCGTGGTGGAACGCGTGCGGGAGTCGGTGGAAGGCGTGATCGAGGGCAAGCCCGAGGTCGTACGGCTCTCGCTGACCGTACTGCTCGCCGAGGGACATCTGCTGATCGAGGACGTCCCGGGCGTCGGCAAGACGATGCTCGCCAAGGCACTGGCGCGGTCCATCGACTGCTCGGTACGGCGCATCCAGTTCACGCCCGACCTGCTGCCCTCGGACATCACCGGTGTGTCCATCTGGGACCAGCAGCGCCGCGACTTCGAGTTCAAGCCGGGCGCGATCTTCGCGCAGGTGGTGATCGGCGACGAGATCAACCGCGCCTCGCCCAAGACGCAGTCCGCGCTCCTGGAGTCCATGGAGGAGCGCCAGGTCACCATCGACGGCCAGACCTACGAGCTGCCCAGCCCCTTCATGGTGGTGGCGACGCAGAACCCGGTCGAGATGGAGGGCACCTACCCGCTGCCGGAAGCCCAGCGCGACCGCTTCATGGCCCGGGTCTCGGTCGGCTACCCGAGCGCCGAGGCCGAGCTGCAGATGCTGGACGTGCACGGCGGCGTCTCGCCGCTGGAAGACCTCCAGCCCGTGGCCCACGCGCACGAGATCCTCAAGCTGATCGAGGCGGTGCGCGGCGTCCACGTCGCCGAGCCGGTCCGGCGCTACGCGGTCGAGCTGGTCGGCGCCACGCGCACGCACCCCGACCTGAGACTGGGCGCCTCCCCGCGCGCGACGCTGCACCTGCTGCGCGCGGCGAAGGCGTCCGCGGCCCTGAGCGGCCGGGAGTACGCGCTGCCGGACGACGTGCAGGCACTCGCCGTCGCCGTCCTGGCCCACCGCCTGCTGCCCACCGCCCAGGCCCAGCTCAACCGACGCACGGCCGAGCAGGTCGTCGAGGAGATCCTCCAGCGCACTCCGGTGCCGGCCGCGCCCCAGCAGCAGAGCGGGTTCGGCGGCCTCGGCCGGGGCGTGCCGGCGTATCCCCAGCAGCCGCCGCGGAGGCTGTGATGACCACCGCGGGGACGGGGCAGGCGGAGGCCGACCGGGGCGAGCAGGGCGGCATCCGCACCGCCCTGGCCGGTCTGACCACCCGCGGACGCTCCTTCCTGGCCGCCGGCGTCGCGGCCGCCGTCTGTGCGTATGTGCTCGGGCAGAGCGATCTGCTGCGCGTGGGCCTGCTGCTGGCGGTGCTGCCGCTGGTGTGCGCGACGGTGCTGTACCGCACGCGCTATCGGGTCGCGGGCAGCCGCCGCCTCTCCCCCGCGCGCGTGCCGGCCGGCAGCGAGGCCCGGGTCCACCTGCGGATGGACAACGTCTCGCGGCTGCCCACGGGCCTGCTGATGCTCCAGGACCGGGTGCCGTACGTACTCGGCCCCCGGCCCCGTTTCGTGCTCGACCGGGTGGAGGCGGGCGGCCGGCGCGAGGTGTCCTACCGGGTGCGCTCCGACTTGCGCGGCCGCTACCCGCTGGGCCCGCTCCAACTGCGCCTGACCGACCCGTTCGGCATGTGTGAGCTGACCCGGTCCTTCTCGACGTACGACACCCTGACGGTGATCCCGCGCGTGGAGGCGCTGGCGCCGGTGCGCCTCAGCGGCGAGGCGAAGGGGTACGGCGACGGCCGGCAGCGCTCGCTCGCGCTGGCCGGCGAGGACGACGTGATCCCGCGCGGGTACCGCTACGGCGACGACCTGCGCCGGGTGCACTGGCGCTCCACCGCCCGCTACGGCGAGCTGATGGTGCGCCGCGAGGAGCAGCCGCAGCGCGCCCGCTGCACGGTGCTGCTCGACACCCGGGGCATCGCCTACCAGGGCGCGGGACCGGACTCGGCCTTCGAGTGGGCAGTGTCGGGCGCCGCGTCGGTGCTGGTGCACATGCTCGAACGGGGCTACTCGGTACGGCTGCTGACGGACACCGGCAACGCGGTACCCGGCGACGGCGGGGACGGCTTCGCGGGCACGAGCCAGGAGTCGGCGGACGCGGCCGGGCTGATGATGGACACCCTCGCGGTGATCGACCACTCCGACGGCGCGGGCCTGTCCCGGGCCTACGACGTGCTGCGCGGCGGGAACGAGGGGCTGCTGGTGGCCTTCCTCGGCGACCTGGACGAGGAGCAGGCGGCCGTGCTGGGCCGGATGCGGCAACGCAGCCCGGGCGCGGTCGCCTTCGTGCTGGACAGCGACACCTGGGTGCGGGAACCCAGCGACGTACCCGGTCCGTTGGACCGGAGCGGGGAGCGGCTGCGCATGCTGCGCGAGGCGGGCTGGACGGCCCTCGGCGTGCCGCGGGGCGCCTCCGTGGACGAGCTGTGGCGGCAGGCCGACCGGGAGCGCAGGGGGCTGGCCGCCACGGGCGGCGGGGAGGGGCCGTGATGAGCGGGCGGGTACGACTGACGCTGGGCGCGTGGGCGGCCACACTGATGGCCGCGTGCGCTCTGCTGCCCCTCGTCAGACCGGCGACGTGGATCGCGCAGGCGGCCTTCCTGCTGGCCGTGCAGGCGGGCGTGGGTGCCGCGACCCGCAGGGTGCCGCTGGCGCGGCCGCTCACGGTGGCGGCCCAGGCCGTGGTCACGGTGGTGCTGCTGACGTTCCTGTTCGCCCGTGAACAGGCACTCGCCGGGCTGGTGCCCGGGCCGGAGGCCCTCGACCGCTTCGCGCTGCTGCTCCGGCAGGGCGGGGAGGACATCGCGCGGTACGCGATCCCGGCGCCCCTGGAGTCCGACGGCATCCGGCTGATGCTCATCGGCGGTGTCCTGATCATCGGGTTGCTGGTGGACACCCTCGCGGTGACCTTCCGCAGCGCCGCCCCGGCCGGTCTGCCGCTGCTGGCGCTGTACTCGGTGGCCGCGGGGCTGTCCGACGGGGGCGCGGACTGGCTGTGGTTCCTGGTCGCGGCGGCGGGCTATCTGATGCTGCTCCTGACCGAGGGCCGGGACCGGCTCTCCCAGTGGGGCCGGGTCTTCGGCGGGGCCCCGCGCACGGCCGGAGGGGAACCGAGCGGCGCCGTCGCCCCGGTCCGCACCGGCCGGCGCATCGGCGTGGTCGCGCTGGGCATCGCCCTGGTGGTGCCGCTCGGCCTGCCCGCGATGAACGGCGGCCTGCTGGACTCCGTGGGCACGGGCGCGGGCGGCGGCACGGGCAACGGCGGCACGATCTCCGCCGTGAACCCGCTGGTGTCGCTGCGCGACAATCTGAACGTGGACGAGGACCGGCAGGTCCTGTCCGTGAAGACGAAGATGGCCGACGTCTCGGACCTCTATCTGCGGATCGTGTCCCTGGACGACTTCGACGGCACCACCTGGAAGCCGTCCCGGCGCTCCATCACCGCCGTCCCCGACGGCACCTTCCCGACACCGATCGGCCTCGGCTCCGACGTCAAGCGCACGGAGGTCGCCAGCACGATCACGGCGGCCGGCTGGTACGCCCAGGACTGGCTGCCCATGCCGTACCCGCCGAGCGACGTCAGCATCCGGGGCAACTGGCGTTACGAGCCCCTGGGCATGACGCTGGTCGGCGACCACGGCCAGAACACACGAGGGCTGACGTACCAGGTCAAGAGCCTGGACGTGCAGCCGACGGCGGAGCAGCTGGCCTCGGCGCCGCCTCCGCCGGGGGCCATCGAGCGCGACTTCACCAAGCTGCCCGACTCGCTGCCGGCGGTGGTGGGCCGCACCGCCCGCCAAGTCACCGCGGGCGCCGCCAGCCCCTACGACCAGGCGGTCAAGCTCCAGGACTGGTTCGCGGTGACCGGCGGCTTCGAGTACGACACCCGGGTGCAGGTCGGCAGCGGCTCGGAGGGCATCGCCCGCTTCCTGAAGGACAAGCAGGGCTTCTGCGTGCACTTCTCCTTCGCGATGGCGGCGATGGCCCGCTCCCTGGGCATACCGGCCCGGGTCGCGGTGGGCTTCGCGCCCGGTTCCCCTCAGGCGGACGGCTCGGTGTCGGTGGGGCTGCGCGACGCGCACGCCTGGCCGGAGCTGTATTTCGAGGGCGTGGGCTGGACCCGCTTCGAGCCGACCCCGAACCGCGGCTCGATGCCGCAGTACACCCTGCCGGACGACACCGGCAGCTCGGTGCCGGACGAGGCGCGCCCGTCCCAGACGTCGTCCGCCGCGCCGTCCCCGACGCCCTCGACGAGCGACAGCTGCACGCCGGAGCAGAAGAAGCTGGACGGCGGATGCGCGAGCGAGTCCCCGCAGGCGGTGCTGCCCACCGGCGACGACGGACCGAAGTGGTACGCGCTCCTGGCCTGGGCCCTGAGCGGCCTCGCCGTCCTGGCGCTCCCGCTGGCACCGATGCTGTGGCGCCGGCGGACCCGCGCGGTCCGGCTGGGAGCGCACGGTCGCGGCGAGGCGGACGCGCTGCCGCACACGCTGGCCGTGTGGCAGGAGCTGACCGACACGGCCTGGGACTTCGGCATCGCGCCGGACGAGTCGCAGACGCCGCGCAAGGCCGCCGCCCGTATCGTCCGGCTGGGCTCCCTCGACGCGACGGCCGCGGCCTCGGTGCACCGCGTCGCGGACGCGGTGGAGCAGGTCCTGTACGCCCCGCATCCCCGCCCGACGGCGGGCCTCACGGACGACGCCCGCCGTGCGGCAGCGGGCCTGAGCGCCGGGGTCGGGCGCGGTGCCAGGCTCCGTGCGGTCCTGGCCCCGCGTT
Source organism: Streptomyces sp. NPDC006235 (assembly GCF_040613735.1). Classification (NCBI taxonomy): domain Bacteria; kingdom Bacillati; phylum Actinomycetota; class Actinomycetes; order Kitasatosporales; family Streptomycetaceae; genus Streptomyces; species Streptomyces sp. NPDC006235. The sequence goes on along the minus strand of NZ_JBEXSR010000003.1, from coordinate 23,912 downwards.
CGACCGTGCGCGTGGTGTGGGCGGTGTCGGCCTGGTGGTCGGGCGTGCGGACCCGTGTTCTGTCGCTGCGGCCGACGTGGCGGAAGGCATCGGGCCAGCAGGGCTGACGGGCCCCGCGGTTGGCTGTCACCCTGGTAGGCAGGCACGCCGGTACGCATGCGTCAGGGGTGACCACCCGGTAGGTGGTCACCCCTGACGCATGCGTGTGTGCGTGTCCTGGAGAGCTGCGCTCCGGGCTAATGGCCGCCCTGCTCGTCGCGGCGCTTCTGCCAGCGCTGCTCGATGCGGTCCATCATGGAGCGCTTTTGCCGACCCTGTCGGCGGGCGGCCTGCTGTCCGTCGGCCCCGGCCGCCTGTTCACCTGGCTTCGGGGCCTTGCGCCAGCCGGTCACGGCGAGCACCGCACAGCCCAGCATGACGAGGAAGCCCACGACGCTGAGCCAGACCTGCTTGGCGACCATACCGGCCATGAGGAGCGCAATACCTACGAGGAAGCCCGCGACCGCCTGGTAGACCCGCCGCCGGGTGTACGTACGCAGCCCGCTTCCCTCGAGCGCCGACGCGAACTTGGGATCTTCGGCGTACAGCGCTCGCTCCATCTGCTCGAGCATGCGCTGCTCGTGCTCCGAGAGCGGCACGGAGTCCTCCTCATCGTGCAGTCGCCGGGGCGACCCGGGGGGTCTCTTCAGGATAGGCAGGGAATCGCCCCCGTGAAACCCGCCCCTCTGCGCCAATTGGCCAACCGGAATCCGCCATGAACGACCCGGCTCGCTGAGGCTTCCATTCCCCGGCGGCCGACCCGTCATGCCGGAACGGTCTCCCTCGATCATACGGCGCCAAGCCGCCGTTCGGGGGGCCTGTGGCGTACTCCATGCACAGCCAAGGCGCTGATCAGCGGCGGTACCCCACCAGGGGCCTCAGGCCTCGGCAGACCCACCAGCCTCGTTTGCCTCGTCAGTCCCAGGAGTCTCAGTTGTTTCACCCAGCACATGAAGCTGCGTGGCCACCGAGTGGAAGGCGGGAAGCTCGGCGGCTGCCTCCTCCAGCTTCAGCAGCGCCTCCAGGGCGCCAGGCTCGGTGTCGACGAGGACGCCGGGCACGAGGTCGGCGAAGACCCGCACGCCGTGCACGGCGCCGACACGCAGGCCCGCGCCCTCGACCAGCCCGGTGAGCTGTTCGGCGGTGAAGCGGCGCGGGACGGGGTCACCCGTGCCCCATCGACCGTTCGGGTCGTCGAGCGCCTGCCGGGCCTCCTTGAAGTGCCCGGCGAGGGCACGGGCCAGCACGGCACCGCCGAGACCGGCGGCGAGCAGGCTGAGGACGCCCTCCGGGCGCAGGGCGGCCACCGCGTTGCGGACACCCTCGGCCGGGTCGTCCACATACTCCAGGACGCCGTGGCACAGCACCGCGTCGTAGCCACCGCGCTCGGCCACGTCGAAGAGGCCGTGGGCGTCGCCCTGCACGCCCTTCACCCGGTCGGCGACTCCCGCCTCGGCGGCGCGGCGCTCCAGGGCGAACAGCGCGTTGGGGCTGGGGTCGACGACGGTGACCCGGTGGCCGAGACGGGCGACGGGCACCGCGAAGTTGCCGCTGCCGCCTCCGGTGTCGAGGACGTCCAGCGACTCCCGACCCGTGGCCTTGACCCGGCGGTCCAGGGCGTCCTGGAGGACCTCCCAGACCACGGCGGTACGGAGTGAGGCGCGGGGGCGCATCGGGTCCGACACGGCAGTTGACTCCTCGGCGCGGCACCGCCTCTTGCGCGGCGGAGCGAACGGGGCGTCTCCCCCGGCCCCGGCGAGGGGGAGGGAAGACTTCAGGCGTCCCCCACCCTATTGCCTTCGGCAGGCCGGGCCCTATTGCCTCCGGCAGGCCTGCCGGCCTGGGCCGGTGCTCACCCGGACACGCCTCGGTCCGACCGGGCGGGCCCGCGCCGCCGGGGCCGCTCAGCCCGCGTCCGGCATGTCCCGCCCCTCCCCCGGCCGCTCCGGCTGGTCCTGGTCCGGGCGGGGCTGCGGGAGGACCGGCTGGAGGACCAGCATGCGCTCGACGAGGCGGAGGAACATCGCCACGTCCCGTATCAGGTCGTCGGCGTCCCGGCTGCTGGCCGCGTCCCGGATGCCCGCCTCGGCCCGGGCGCGACGCCGGGCACCGGAGGCGAACAGGGCGCTCCACTCGGACAGTTCGGGCGCGATCTCGGGGAGCACTTCCCAGGCGCTCCTGATCTTGGCCCGGGCCCGGGGTGAGGTCTCCGGGCGGCCCCGGGCGGCGAGTACGGCGGCGGCGGTGCGGAGGGCGGCTAGGTGGGCCGTCGCGTAGCGCTCGTTCGGTGTCTCCAGGACGGCGGCCTCGTCGAGGGCGGCGTGGGCCTGGGCGAGCAGGTCGAGGGCGGCGGGCGGGGCCGTGGCCCGGCGCAGCACGGGGTGCACGTCGCTCGCCGGTCCGGTCAGTGAGGGGGCAGGGCCGGTGGCACGGCGCCGGCGGGCGGCTGCTGCGTGGTAGCTGGCCATGACGAACCTCCTGTCGTCTGTGTGACGGCACGTCCGGTGAGGAGTGCCGTATGTGACCCATCGTGAGGTATGGCACTGACAATCCGTTCTGACCTGCTGTTTTGCTTCGATCGTAGGTGCGGAGTAGTTTTTGCACTGACCAGTCAGTTCAAATTCTCCGAAGATCGAGGGAGACTCGTGGGGGAACGAGGGGGAGGGGCGCGGGTCGCCGCCGCGGGCCTTGGGGTCAAAGGGCCGCGCGGGTGGGCGTTCCGCGGGATCTCCGTCGACGCCGAGCCGGGATCGCTCGTCGCGGTCGAGGGGCCGTCCGGGTCCGGCCGTACGTGCCTGCTGCTCGCGCTGACGGGGCGCATGAAGATCGCGGAGGGCGCGGCCACGGTCGGCGAGGCCAGGCTGCCCAAGCAGCTGTCGGCGGTGCGCCGGGTCAGCGCCCTGGCCCATGTGCCCGGGGTCAGCGAGCTCGACCCGGCCCTGACCGTCGGTGAGCACCTGCGGGAACGGGCGCTGCTCCAGCGGCGGTTCGGTGACTCCCTGCGCGGGCTGTTGCGCCCCCGCGGCGAGCGGGCGGCCGAGGCCGGGCAGCGCGTCGACGCGGCACTGGCCGCCGCCGGCCTCGACCTGGAGGCGCTGCCCAAGGGGCCCCGTACCTCCGTACGCGATCTGGAGCGCCTGGAGGCGCTGCGGCTGTCCATCGCCCTCGCGCTCGTCGGCCGGCCCCGGCTGCTCGGGGTGGACGACACCGACCTCAAGCTCTCCGACGGCGAGCGGGACGAGGTCTGGTCCCTGCTCAGGTCCCTCGCCGACGCCGGGACGACGGTCGTGGCGGTGTGCAGCGAGGCCCCGGAGGGCGCCGTCAGGGTGTCCACCGAGGAGAGCCAGGACGCCCGGGAGGACCAGGACGCCAGGAACCAGGTCGGCCAGGAGAACCAGGACGACAGCGACGATCACCAGGCCGCCGAGGGCGAAGAGGCCGGTCAGGGAGAGGAGAAGGCCGATGCGCTCGCCGAAACTCGCCGCGCTTGAGCTCCGCCGCTTCGGCCGGGGCAAGCTGCCGCGCGCCGCGCTGGTCGCGCTGCTGGTGCTGCCGTTGCTGTACGGCGCGCTGTACCTGTGGTCGTTCTGGGACCCGTACGGCCGTCTGGACCGTATCCCCGTGGCGCTCGTGAACGACGACAAGGGGGCGACCGCCGACGGGAAGGAGATCACGGCGGGCGACGACATCACCAAGGGCCTGCACGACAGCAAGACCTTCGACTGGCGGGAGGTGAGCGCCGCCGAGGCCCGCAGGGGTGTCGAGGACGGCACCTATTACCTGTCGCTCACCATGCCGGCCGACTTCAGCGAGCGGATCGCCTCCAACTCCGGGAACTCCCCGGAGACCGGCGCCCTCCAGGTGCGCACCAACGACGCGAACAACTACATCGTCGGGCAGATCTCCCGGACGGTGTTCAGCGAGGTGCGCCAGGCCGCGTCCACGAAGACGTCGCGGTCCTTCCTGGACAAGATCTTCGTCTCGTTCTCCGACATCCACGGCAAGACCGTGAAGGCGGCGAAGGGCGCCGACCAGCTCAAGGGCGGCATCGGCAAGGCCGAGAAGGGCTCCAAGGACCTCGCCGACGGCCTGAGGGACGCCAAGGACGGCAGCGGCAAGCTGTCCACGGGCCTGAAGAAGCTCCACACGGGCGCGGACGACCTGGAGGACGGCTCGAAGCAGGTCGCGGACGGCACGCAGAAGCTCGCCGACAAGATCAACGGAACCGCCGGCAAGGTCCGCCCCTTCCTGAAGGGCAACGAGCAGACCATCGGTGACACGGCCCGGCTCGTCGCCGACTCCTCCGGTGTGATCCGCAAGCACCTGGACACCCTGGCGAAGAGGGCTCCGACCGCGGCCAAGGGCGCCCGTACGGCGTCGGACACGCTGAACGGCGTCTACGCCAGGCGCTGCGAGGACCCCGTGCTGCCCGATGCCGCCTGTGCCGACCTGAAGAAGGCCAAGGAGGCGGCGGCCGACGCGGCCCTCATCGCCGACGACGTCAACACGCTGATCGCGGACCACAACGGCGATCTGGCGAAGCTGGACAAGAACCTCGCCACCCTCCAGAAGCAGTCCCAGGCCCTCGCCGAGCGTGCGCCGCACCTCTCCGAAGACCTCGACGACGCCGTCAAGAAGATCAACAAGCTGAACGACGGGGCGGCCGAGGTCGCCGCTGGTGCGAAGAAGCTGCACAAGGGGCTCGGCACGGCCAAGACCGGTGCCGTCGACCTGAACAAGGGCGTCGGCCGGCTCAAGACGGGCGCGGACGACCTCAGCGGCGGCATGTTCAAACTCGTCGACGGCTCCGGCAAGCTCGCCGGCGGGCTGCACGACGGGGCGGAGCGCATCCCCGACTACGACAAGCAGGACCGCGACCGGCGCACCGAGGTCATGGCCGACCCCGTGCGGCTCGCCTCCCAGGACCTGCACAAAGCGCCCAACTACGGCACCGGGTTCGCCCCGTACTTCATTCCGCTGTCCCTGTGGGTGGGCGCGATGGTGGCCTACATGCTGATCACGCCGATGAACCGGCGCGCGCTCGCAGCGGGTGCCCCGGCATGGCGGATCGCGCTGGCCGGCTGGCTGCCGGTGGTGGCGATCGGGGTGCTCCAGACGGTGGCCCTGATGTCGGTGCTGCACTGGGCGGTCGGTCTGGAGATGGCGCGGGCGGCCGGGACGGTGGGCTTCCTGTTCCTGGTGACGGCGTGCTTCGCGGCGATCGTGCAGTGGCTGAACGCGCGCTTCGGTGCGGCGGGCCGGATCCTCGTCCTCGCCCTGCTGATGCTCCAGCTGACCTCGGCGGGCGGCACCTACCCCGTGCAGACCAGCCCCGGCTTCTTCAACGCGCTCCACCCGTTCCTGCCCATGAGTTACGTCGTCGAGGCGCTGCGCAGGCTCATCACGGGCGGTGGTCTGGAACCGGTGTGGCACGCGTGCGTGGTGCTGACGGCGTTCACCGCCGGCGCCCTCGCGCTGACCGCCGTGGCGGCCCGCCGCCGCCAGGTGTGGACGCTGGACCGGCTGCACCCGGAGCTGACCCTGTGAGCCCTTCGGCGACCTCCCCGGTGAACCCTTCGGCCTCCCCTGTGAGCCCTTCGGTGACATCCCCCGGAAAGGTTCCTGTGACAATCAGGGCCATGGAAAGCAGCAGTGCCGCGTCGGGCGGCAGCACGCGCCGCGAGGCCACCCGGCAGAAGCTCTACGAGGCGGCCGTCACGCTCATCGCCGAGCAGGGCTTCTCCGCCACGACCGTGGACGAGATCGCCGAGCGTGCCGGAGTCGCCAAGGGCACGGTCTACTACAACTTCGCGAGCAAGTCCGTCCTCTTCGAGGAACTGCTGCGGCACGGGGTCGGCCTCCTCACCGCCTCCCTGCGGGAAGCGGCCGAGCCGACCGCCCGGGAAGGCGGCACCAAGGTCGACGCCCTGGACGCGATGATCCGCGCTGGGCTGGTCTTCATCGACCGCTACCCGGCCTTCACGCAGCTGTACGTGGCCGAGCTGTGGCGCACGAACCGGGCCTGGCAGTCGACGCTGATGGTGGTCCGGCAGCAGGCCGTCGCGGTCGTGGAGGACGTGCTGCGCGCGGGCGTGGCGGGCGGCGAGTTCAGCGACGAGATCGACGTCCCGCTGACGGCGGCCGCGCTGGTCGGCATGGTCCTGGTGGCCGCGCTGGACTGGAAGTCCTTCCAGCCGGAGCGCTCCCTGGACGACGTCCACGCGGCGTTGTCCCGGCTGCTCCAGGGGCGGGTGAGCGGCTGCCGCTGAGGACACCCCCTGAGCGCTGCCGCCGAAGGCACCCGAACGCAGACGTGAAGGCGCCGGTCCGCCGTGGCCGCGTCCCCCGCGGGCCACCTCGAACCGGCGCCTTCCGTGCTCCCCCGTTTTCCTGCTCCCCCGTACGTCCCCCCGCAGGACCCCCGTTCGGTCGTCCCCCGGTTCTCCCCCGTGCCTCGCTCCCGCCGACACCGTCGGCGGAAGGAGCGGATCGCGGGCCCGGTCCCGTTCCGGCGCCCCGTGTCGCCGGTACCGGGGCCGTGCCCCCTCTCCGTGCCTCCACTCTCTCGTTCTCGCAGGTCGTCTCCCATCCGCGCGCGTACTCAACTCCCCCACTAGGTACACGTACTCAGCCCTGCGCACGCGGCCCCAGGACGCTCCGTGCCCGACTGGTCACGATCACCTCCGCGCCCGTACTCGGAGCCCACCGCGGGGGCTCTCGGCGGGGGCTGTCAGTGGGGGCCGATAAAGTCCCTGGCATGGCACGGATTGCGGTGATCGGCGCCGGGATGGGCGCCATGGCGGCGGCGGCCCGGCTGGCCGTCGCGGGCCACCGGGTGGTGGTGTACGAGCGGACGGACACCTACGGCGGAGCGCTGCGCCGCTTCGAGCGCGAGGGGTTCTCCTTCGACACCGGCCCCGGCCTGCTGCCGCTGCCCGCCGTCTACCGCGACCTGTTCGTCAAGACGGGCAAGGAGCCGCTGGAGCGTTGCGTCGACCTGGTCCAGGTCGACCCCTCGTCCCGGCACGTCTTCGCGGACGGCACCCGGGTCTCACTGCCGAACGCCTCGCGCGCGGGCGTCGTGACGGCCCTGGACGAGGCGCTCGGCGCCGGGGCGGGGAAGCGGTGGGGGGACTTCCTGGTGCGGGCCCGCGAGGCCTGGGACCGCACGCGCCGCCCCCTCCTGGAGGAGCCGCTGTGGCCGAACTGGCAGGTGCTGGCCGCGCGTGAGCCGTACCCGGCGGTGCCTCACAAGCGGCTGCTGCGCACCCGCCGGGCCGGCACGCTCGCCGAGGTCGGCGCCTGGGAGCTGCGGGACGCCCGGCTCACCGCCCTCCTGGAGAGCCACGCCCTGGCGTACGGCCTGGACCCCCGGACGACTCCGGCGAGCGCGGCCGTGCTGCCCTACATGGAGCACGCCTTCGGCATCTGGTACGTGCGCGGCGGCCTGCGCGAGCTGGCCCGCGCGGTGTACGAGCGGTGCGTGGCCCGAAAAGTCGAGTTCCGTTTCGGCGCCGACGTGACCGGGGTGCTGGAGAAGGACGGCCGCGCCTCGGGGGTGGAACTCGCCGACGGCACGGTCGCGGAGGCGGACTTCGTCGTCGCCGGTGTCGCGCCCGGCGCGCTGGACCGGCTGTCGGCACAGGCCGTGGTGCGAGGTGACGGCGACGTGCCGCCGCAGCCCGCGGCGGCGAGCCGGGTCACGGTGCTGCTCGCCCTGCGCGGCGCCCGCCCCGAGGGCACGGCACATCGCACGGTGGTCCACGCGGCGGACCGCGAGGCCGAGTTGGACGCCCTGTTCGGCACGGCGGCGCAGAACCCGCGTCCCACGGTCACGGTCCTGCGGCCCGACGACCTGGAACTGGTCCCGGACCCGGACCACGAGGCGGTCACGCTCACGACGGTGGTGCCCGCCCGGCCCGGCGAGCCCAGCGACGCCCTCGCCGAGAACATGATCATGGTCGCCGAACGCGCCGTACCGGATCTGCGCGACCGCCTCCTCTGGCACGAGGTGCGCACCCCGGCCGACATCGCCGAGGCCACGGGCGCGCAGGGCGGGGCGGTGCCGGTGCCCGCCCTGGCGGCGGACGGGGGGCGTCTGCTGCATCCGTCCAACAGCACGCGCGTGCCCGGTCTGTTCACCGTCGGCGGCTGGGCGCATCCCGGCGGCGGTCTGCCGCACGCGGGTATGTCGGGTGCGCTGGTGGCGGGACTGATCGTGGAGGGACCGGAGTTCCGGGGCTCTCAGTGAGCTCGCCGCCCCAGCGGCGTTCAGGCTTCAGAAACGGTACTGCTCGTCGAAGCCGTTTCCGGGCGTCTGCTGCTGCGGCGTCTGCTGCTGCCCGTTGCCCTGGTACGGGTAGGACTGCTGCTCCGGCGGCAGCTCCTGGCCGTACTCGTCGGTGGTGCGCTGCTGCGGGACCCACACGCCGCCGGGCGGGGTCTCGCCGCCGTAGGTGCCGGCGTACTGGTCCTGGCCGTAGCCCTGCTGGGCGTAGTACTGCTGGTCGCCGTAGGAGGTGTCGTACGAGGCCCCGCCGTAGGTCGGCGTGCCGATGTACGGGTCGGAGTAGGCGGCGTACTGCTGCTGGTCCGTGGCGTCGTAGCCCTGCTGCTGGCCGTAGCCCGAGTAGTCGTAGGCATAGGGCTGGTCGGTGCCCTGGGCCGCGGCGGCGTACTGGTCCTGGGACGGGCCCTGCTGGTAGCCGGTGTCGCCGTACACGCCGTAGGAGCCGGTGTCGTCGGGCACGGGCTGCGGCTCGTAGACGGCGGTGGTCTCGGCGGCCGTCGGTTGCACCGGGCGCGACGGGGTGAAGACGTCGTCGCGGTCGTAGTCGTCGTCCTGGCCGTAGGCGGGGGCGGTGGTGTCGCGGCGGTAGTCGGCGCCCTCGTCGCCGTAGCCGCCGTCGGCCGCCTCCATGCCGGAGACCTCCAGGCTCGGCTCCTGACGGCCGCGCTCACCGCGGCGGCTCTTGCCGCCGCCCAGCATCGGCGCGTTCATCGCCCACCCGGACGAGAAGCCGCTGCGGAACGACAGGGTGACGTACGTCTGCCCGACCGCGAAGGCGGCCGCGCCCAGCCCGATCACGATGACGGACGGGATCAGCACACCCACCACGACACCGAGGAAACCGACGAAGGCCAGCAGCCGCCAGCGCAGCCGCGCCTTGTACTGCAACAGCACCTCGCCCAGCAGCCACAGCGCGACGATGCCGAACGCGATGTAGAGGACCGCCCAGCCCATGTACGCCCCTCTCCCAGTCGCCGCAACGCAGTGTGTCGTATACCGGTGCGAACGGTCTAGGCCTGCGGTCGGTGGTGCAGGCCCAGGTTCTCGTAGATTTCCAGCGTCGCCGTGGAGTTGTTGAGCGTGATGAAGTGCAAGCCGGGCACTCCCTCGGCGAGCAGCCGCGCACAGAACTCCGTGGCGAATTCGATACCAATGGAGCGTACAGCGGCCGGATCGTCTTTTGCTGTGAGGATCCGCTCTTTCAGGGCGGCCGGGAACGCGGCGTTGGTGAGGGACCCGATCCGCTCCAGCGAGCGCACGCTGGCGATCGGCATGACCTCGGGGATGATCGGGGTGTCGCAGCCGGCGGCCGAGACGCGGTCGCGCAGCCGGAGGTAGTCCTCCGGGTGGAAGAACATCTGCGTGATGGCGTAGTCCGCGCCCGCACGGCACTTGTCGACGAAGTGGCGGACGTCGGTGTCCCAGTCGGTGGAGCGCGGATGCATCGCCGGGAAGGCGGCGACGCCCACGCAGAAGTCGCCGGACGCCTTGATCAGCTCGACGAGTTCGGCGGCGTAGGCGAGGCCCCGGGGGTGCGGTACCCAGTCGCCCATCGGGTCGCCGGGCGGGTCGCCGCGCAGGGCGAGCATGTTGCGGATCCCGGCGTCGGCGTACTGGCCGATGATGTTGCGCAGGTCGGCCACGGAGTGGTCGACCGCCGTGAGGTGCGCGATGGGCGTGAGGGTGGTGTCGGAGGCGATCGCCTCGGTCGCCTTGACCGTGCCCGCGCGGGTGGAGCCGCCCGCGCCGTAGGTCACGGAGACGAAGTCGGGTGCCACGGCCTCGACCCGGCGCAGCGCGTTCCACAGGTTCCGCTCGCCCTTCGGGGTCTTCGGGGCGTAGAACTCGAACGAGTACGTCGTTTTGCCGGTCGCGAGCAGGTCACGGACGGTGCGCGCGTGGTCCGATCTGATGGATGCGGTGCCGAGGGCCATACCGGCAGGTTAGTCAGGGGCGGTCGGTCCCCCAACCGGGCACCGAACTTTGGCCCGATTTGTGCACTTGTTGTCCATCCCTTGGACAAACGGGCCTACGAACCGGTCACCGGCTGCTCCCGCAGCCTCTTCGCGAATGCGGCCGCCGCCGCGCCCGGGTCGTCGGCCTCGGTGATCGCCCGTACGACGACGGCACGCCGGGCCCCCGCTTCCACGACCTGGTCGAGATTGCCGAGGTCGATGCCGCCGATGGCGAACCAGGGCCGGTCGGTGCCGAGGGCGGCGGTGTACCGGACGAGGTCCAGGCCGGGGGCGTGCCGGCCGGGCTTGGTGGGGGTGGGCCAGCAGGGGCCGGTGCAGAAGTAGTCCACACCGTCCTGGACGGCGGCCGCGGCGGCCTCGGAGTCCGCGTGCGTGGAGCGGCCGATCAGGACGTCGTCGCCGAGGATCGCGCGGGCCGCGGCGACGGGGAGGTCGCCCTGGCCGAGATGCAGCACGTCGGAGCCGGCGGCGTGGGCGACGTCGGAGCGGTCGTTGACCGCGAGCAGCTTGCCGTGCCGGGCACAGGCGTCGGCGAAGACGGCCAGGTGCTCCAGCTCCTCGGCCGCCTCCATGCCCTTGTCCCGCAACTGCACGATGTCGACCCCGCCGGCCAGCACGGCGTCCAGGAACTCCACGAGATCGCCCTGCCGCTTGCGCGCGTCGGTGCAGAGGTAGACCCGGGCGTCGGCGAGCTGGGCGCGGGCGGTGGTGCGGGTGGTGGCGGCCATGCGTCGTCCCCCTGGTGTTGGTGGTGTGCGGGTGCGGGTGCGTCCTCGCGCTGTCGGGTGCGGGTACACCATGGTCGCGCACGGGTGCGGGTGCGCCTGTGGTGGCGTACCGGCTCGAGGCGCACCCGTGCCGCCGGCAGGACGAAGCGCCCGGGCCCCCGCGTCCGTGCGGGCGGGCGGCACGGCGCCCCTGCGCACGGCGCGCGGCCCCGGCCGCAGAGAGTCCCCGCTCCGGTGACTCCGGCGCCCGCGCTCCTGCCGGGCACAGGCCATCCCGTGGCCGGGCCCCACGGGTCGTCCGCGGGCCCCGGCCCACACACCGGGCGGTTGTTCGGGTCCGGTCCCGCGCATGCGGCACCGGACCGTTGTTCGGTCGTGGTCGGGTCAGACCGCGAGCGCCTGGGCTCGGCGCTTCACCTCCGTGCCGCGGTTCTCGCTCAGGGCCTGTGCCGGCGTACCGGGCAGGCTCGGGTCGGGGGTGAAGAGCCACTCCAGCATCTCTTCGACCGTGAAGCCGTCGTCCCGCAGGAGCGTCAGGGTTCCGGCCAGGCCCTTGACGACCTTGTCCCCGTCGATGAAGGCCGCGGGGACGTGCAGTGCGCGGTTCTCACCGCGGCGTACGGCGATGAGCTGGCCCTCCTTGACCAGCTGCCGCACGCGCGTCACCTCGACGCCGAACTGTTCGGCGATGTCGGGGAGGGTGAGCCAGGCAGGGACGAGAGCATCGATCTTTGCGTCAATCTCGGTCACGGAAACCAGCCTGCCATCCCCCACTGACAGTCGGAAGCCGGGCCCGCCCACCTGGGCGGACCCGCGCGCCGTCCGAGCTACGCCGTGGCCGCCTTCAACGGCCTCGCCGGGTCCGTCAGCAACGCCGGATTCATCGGCGTGCCCGACTCGATCAGGCGGCGGCCCTGCGCCAGGTCCCGGGGACGGCCCACCGCCAGCAGCGCGACGAGCCGGTCGCCGCGCAGCCAGCAGACCGTCCAGGCCGGTCCGGCCGGGTCGCCCCGCCACAGGGTCGTGTCGGCGGCCGCGTGGTGCCCGGCGTACTGCACGAACCGCCCGAACTGCTCCGACCAGAAGTACGGCACGGGGTCGTAGACCGCGGGGGTCTTCCCCGAGGCCCGGCCGACGATGTTCACGGCGACCGTGCGCGGCCCCTGGAGGGCGTTGTCCCAGTGGTGCACCAGCAGGCGCTCGCCGTACCGGCCCGAGGGGAAGGAGGCGCAGTCGCCGACCGCGTACACGTCGGGCACCGACGCACGCAGGTGCTGGTCGGCCACGATCTCGCCGTGCGTGCCCAGCTCGATCCCGGAGCCGGCCAGCCAGGCCGTGGCCGGACGCGCGCCGATGCCGACGACGACCGCGTCCGCGGGCAGCCGCGCGCCGTCGTCGAGAACCACCGTGCCGGGCTCCACGCGCTCCACGCGCGCGTGCGTCCGCAGCACGGCGCCCGCGTCGGCGTACCAGCGGGCCATCGGCGCGGCGACCTCGGCGGGCAGGGCCCCGGCGAGGGGCCGTTCGGCGGCCTCCACGACGGTCACCGCGCAGCCCGCCTCACGCGCGGCCGTGGCGAACTCCGCGCCGATCCAGCCGGCGCCGACGACCACGATGTCGTGCCGTCCGGCCAGCACCGGCCGCAGCCGCTCTGCGTCGTCCAGGGTGCGCAGCAGATGGACGCCCGGCACGCCCTCCGCCCCGGGCAGCCGGATCGGTTCGGCACCGGTCGCGACGACCAGGACGTCGTACGGCACGGGCCCGTCCTCGGTGTCCAGCTCGTGGTCGCCCGGTCGCAGGCCCCGCACCTCGCAGCCGAGCCGCAGCTCGATGCCCAGGGCCTCGAAGTCGACGTCGAAGGCGGAGCCCTCGGCCTTGCCGAGCAGGACGGCCTTGGACAAGGGGGGCCGGTCGTAGGGCTGGTGGGGTTCGGCGCCGAGCAGGCTCACGGTGCCGGTGAAGCCCTGCTCGCGCAAGGCGACCGCGGTCTGGACACCGGCCATCCCCGCGCCCGCCACGACCACGCGCCGGGGCGCGGACGAACCTGGTTCCTGCGTCTGCTCGCTCACCTGATCACCATAGACAACTGACATTTTGTCAGTCAGTGCTCATACCCAGTGACCTGCTGCACACGCGACCGGGGCGAGGACCCGGCCGTCGCGGGAGCGGGACGTGGGGTGGCTCCCTTACTGCGGCACACGGCAGCGGGCTAGGGTGGGTGGCCAACGCAATGCACTCGCGGGAGCCCGGACGCACCGGGCTGAGAGGGAGGCTGGCGGCCTCCGACCGTACGAACCTGATCCGGGTCATGCCGGCGAAGGGAGGGGCTGGACGCCCATGTCGCGTACGCGCACGTCAGACGTCCTCGTCATCGGGGGCGGGATCATCGGCCTGGTCACCGCGTGGCGGTCCGCGCAGCGCGGGCTCGCCACGGCCGTGGTGGACCCGGAGCCGGGCGGCGGGGCCGCACAGGTGGCGGCCGGGATGCTGGCCGCCGTCACGGAACTGCACTACGGCGAGCAGACCCTGCTCGGGCTGAATCTGGCCTCCGCCCGGCGCTATCCGGACTTCGTGGCCGAGCTGACCGAGCAGACCGGCCACGACCTCGGCTACCGCCGGTGCGGCACGCTCGCCGTGGCCCTTGACGCCGACGACCGCGCCCATCTGCGCGAACTGCACACTCTGCAGCAGCAGTCGGGCCTGGAGTCGCAGTGGCTGTCGGGGCGGGAGTGCCGTCGCCTGGAGCCGATGCTCGCGCCGGGCGTGCGCGGGGGGCTGCGGGTCGACGGGGACCATCAGATCGATCCGCGGCGGCTGGCCGGGGCGCTGGTCACCGCGTGTGAACGGGCCGGTGTGGTCTTCCACCGGGCGTGGGCGGAGCGGCTCACCGTCGCGCGGGACCGGGCCACGGGCGCCGTCACGGACGACGGCACTCCGCTGGAGGCCGGGCAGGTCGTCCTGGCCGGGGGCAGCCTCAGCGGGCGGCTCGCGGGCGTCCCGGAGGATGCGCTGCCCCCCGTGCGGCCGGTGAAGGGGCAGGTCGTACGGCTGACCATGCCGCGGCGGCACGGGCCCTTCCTGAACCGCACCGTGCGCGCGGTCGTGCGCGGCAGCCACGTCTACCTGGTACCGCGCGAGAGCGGCGAGCTGGTCGTCGGGGCGACCAGCGAGGAGATGGGCTGGGACACCACCGTGACGGCGGGCGGCGTGTACGAACTGCTGCGCGACGCGCACGAGCTGGTGCCGGGCATCACCGAGCTGCCGCTCACCGAGACCCGGGCCGGACTGCGCCCCGGCTCCCCCGACAACGCGCCCCTGCTCGGCCCGACCGGGCTGGAGGGACTGCTGCTGGCCACCGGGCACTACCGCAACGGCGTCCTGCTCACGCCGGTCACCGGCGACGCCATGGCGCACGTCCTGGCGACGGGCGAGCTCCCCGAGGAGGCCCGTCCCTTCACGCCGAAGCGCTTCAGCACCGCCACCGCACTCACGGAGCAGCCCGCATGAACATCTCCGTCAACGGGGAGCCCCGGGAGGTCCGGCCCGGTACGGCTCTCGACACCGTCGTGAAGTCCCTCACCGCCGCGCCGTCCGGTGTGGCCGCCGCCCTGAACGAAACCGTCGTCCCGCGCGCGCAGTGGCCGTCCACGCCCCTGACCGAGGGTGACCGCGTGGAAGTCCTCACCGCCGTCCAAGGAGGCTGACCATGGCCGACGATCCGTTTGTCCTCGGTGGTACGTCCTTCACGTCCCGCCTGATCATGGGTACGGGCGGGGCGCCCAGCCTCGACGTGCTGGAACGGTCGCTGGTCGCGTCCGGGACGGAGCTGACGACGGTCGCGATGCGCCGGGTGAACGCCTCGGTGCACGGCTCGGTGCTGTCCGTCCTCGACAAGCTCGGCATCCGTGTCCTGCCCAACACGGCGGGCTGCTTCACCGCCGGCGAGGCCGTCCTCACGGCCCGTCTCGCGCGCGAGGCCCTCGGCACGGACCTGATCAAACTGGAGGTCATCGCCGACGAGCGCACGCTGCTGCCGGACCCGATCGAGCTGCTGGAGGCGGCCGAGACGCTGGTCGACGACGGGTTCACGGTGCTGCCGTACACCAATGACGACCCCGTGCTGGCGCGGAAGCTGGAGGACGTGGGTTGCGCGGCGATCATGCCGCTCGGTTCGCCGATCGGCTCCGGGCTGGGCATTCGCAATCCGCACAACTTCCAGCTGATCGTCGAGCACGCGCGTGTGCCGGTGATTCTGGACGCGGGGGCCGGTACGGCGTCGGACGCGGCGTTGGCGATGGAGCTGGGGTGTGCGGGTGTGATGCTCGCCTCGGCGGTGACGCGGGCGCGGGAGCCGGTGCTGATGGCTGCCGCCATGAGGAACGCGGTTGAGGCGGGGAGGTTGGCTTATCGGGCTGGGCGTATTCCTCGGCGGCATTTCGCGCAGGCGTCTTCGCCGGTTGAGGGCATCGCTGCGTTGGATCCTGAGCGGCCTGCTTTTCAGTGACCCGGCGTTGGTGCTGAGGGCGGGGCGTTTCGCAGCCCGGCGGTGCGGAGTGCCGCTGCGCCCACCCGTGACGCCCCTAACGGCACGACTGCCCGCAGCTAAGTGGACCCACGTCACAGGTCCGCTTCAGTCGTGACCCGAAAATGGCCGGGGCGCGAGAGCTGTCAGTCGCGGCTCGTACACTCGCCTGCGTGGACACGACCCTTCAGGACCCCTTGGTCGGGCAGGTGCTCGACGGCCGGTATCGCATCGACGCGCGGATCGCGGTCGGCGGGATGGCCACGGTCTACCGGGCCGTGGACACCCGGCTCGACCGGGTCCTCGCGCTCAAGGTGATGCACCCCTCGCTCGCGGTCGACGGCTCGTTCGTCGAGCGGTTCATCCGCGAGGCGAAGTCGGTCGCCCGGCTGGCTCACCCGAACGTGGTGCAGGTCTTCGACCAGGGCACCGACGGCGGTTACGTCTACCTCGCCATGGAGTACGTCGCGGGCTGCACCCTGCGGGACGTGCTGCGCGAGCGCGGGGCCCTGCAGCCGCGTGCCGCCCTGGACATCCTGGAGCCGGTGCTGGCCGCGCTGGGCGCCGCGCACCGGGCCGGGTTCGTGCACCGGGACATGAAGCCCGAGAACGTCCTGATAGGGGACGACGGCCGGGTCAAGGTCGCCGACTTCGGCCTCGTACGGGCCGTCGACACGGTGACGAACACCACCGGCACCGTCCTCGGCACGGTCTCGTACCTCGCCCCCGAGCAGATAGAGAACGGCACCGCCGACCCCCGCGTCGACGTGTACGCGTGCGGCGTGATGCTGTACGAGATGCTCACCGGCGACAAGCCGCACGACGGGGACTCCCCGGCCGTGATCCTCTACAAGCATCTGCACGAGGACGTCCCGCCGCCCTCGGCCACCGTGCCCGGTCTGGCGTACGAGCTGGACGCGATGGTGGCCTCGGCGACCGCCCGCACCCCGGAGATCCGCCCGCACGACGCGGTGGCGCTGCTCGCGCAGGTCCGCGACGGGCGCGGCCGGCTGACCGCGGAGCAGCTGGACGCGGTGCCGCCGCAGGCGCTCGCGGCGGACCACGTCAACGCGGACGACCGTACGAGCGTGATCCCGCGGGCGCTTGCCACACCGCGCCCGCTGCCCGTCAACGAGGACGAGGAGGGCTCCGCGGCCGCGCACAACCGCACCAGCCGCTTCGAGTCCCCGCCGCCCCCGCCGTCCCGGCGCCGCTCGGGATCCCGGCGCGGCCCCATGGCGATCGTCGTCGCCGTCCTGCTCGTGCTCGGGCTCGGCACCGGCATCTGGTACGTCAATTCGGGCCAGTTCACCGAGGTCCCCCCGCTGCTGGCGAAGACGCAGGCGCAGGCCGAGGACCGGCTGGCGGACGCCGGGCTGGAGCTCGGCAAGGTGGAGCACGCCTACAGCGACACCGTGAAGCGTGGCACGGTCATCAGCAGCGACCCGAAGGCCGGGACGCGCATCCGCGGCAACGACTCGGTGTCCCTCACCATCTCCGACGGCCCCGAGAACGTGCGGGTGCCCGCCCTGGAGGGCCAGCGGCTGGACAAGGCGCGGTCGCTGCTGAAGGAGGACGGTCTGGAGCCGGGCATGGTCACCCGGGAGTTCAGCGAGGACGTGCCCAGGGGCTCGGTGATCTCCGCGCGGCCGGCGGACGGCACGAAGGTGCGCGCGGGCTCGGCGGTCGCGCTCGTCGTCAGCAAGGGCAGCCCCATCGACATCCCCGACGTCACCGGTGACGACCTGGCCGACGCCAGGGCCGAGCTGACGGACGCCGGTCTCAAGGTGAAGGTCGCCACCGAGCGGATCACCTCCTCCGAGTTCGACAAGGGCCAGGTCGCCCGGCAGAGCCCGAACCCCGGCGGCCGGGCGGCCGAGGGCGACACGGTGACGCTGACGGTGTCCAAGGGCCCCGAGATGATCGAGGTCCCGGACGTGGTCGGGGACAGCGTCGACGACGCCACTCGGGAGCTGGAGGGCGCCGGGTTCCAGGTCGACGAGGACCGCGGACTGCTCGGCCTGTTCGGGGACACGGTGAAGGACCAGTCCGTGAAGGGCGGCGAGACCGCGCCCAAGGGCTCGACGATCACCATCAAGATCAGGTGAGGGACCGGACGGGGAGCCCGTGGACAGGGCTGGGCCGGGCGCGTGACACCCTGAACGGGTGAATCATCAGCTGTCCGGCCCCTCCCGCAACCCCGTGGGCGGCCACGTCCCCGTGGCCGGCGGGCTCCACTCCGTCGGTCTGGCCTACGCCCGTGACCTGAAGGCCGAGACCGTCCAGGTCTTCGTCGCCAACCCGCGCGGCTGGGCCACTCCGGCCGGTAATCCGAAGCAGGACGAGGCGTTCCGCGCCGCGTGCGAGGCCGAGTCGATCCCGGCGTACGTGCACGCCCCCTACCTGATCAACTTCGGCTCGCACACCGAGGCGACCGCGGAGCGGTCGGTGGAGTCGCTGCGGCACTCGCTGCGCCGCGGACGGGAGATCGGGGCGCTGGGCGTGGTCGTGCACACCGGCAGCGCGACCGGCGGCCGGGAGCGGTCGGTGGCGCTGAAGCAGGTCCGGGAGCGTCTGCTGCCGCTGCTCGACGAGCTGACCCACGACGACGCCCCGTATCTGCTGCTGGAGTCGACCGCCGGCCAGGGCGCCTCCCTGTGCTCGCGGACCTGGGACTTCGGCCCGTACTTCGAGGCGCTGGACGCGCATCCGATGCTGGGCGTGTGCCTGGACACCTGCCACATCTTCGCCGCCGGGCACGACCTGACCGGCCCGTCCGGCATGCACCAGACGCTGGACCTGCTGGTGGACACGGTCGGCGAGGGCCGGCTGAAGCTGATCCACGCCAACGACTCCAAGGACGTGGTGGGCGCGCACAAGGACCGGCACGAGAACATCGGTGCCGGCCACATCGGCGAGGACCCGTTCCGGGCCCTGATGACGCACCCCGCGACCGAGGGGGTACCGCTGATCATCGAGACGCCGGGCGGCAAGGAGGGGCACGCGGCGGACGTGGAGCGGCTGAAGAAGCTGCGCGACTGCTGAAGACCGCACCGGGCACCGGAGGCGTCAGAGCCTCGCAGGGCTCAGAGGTCGGGGCCGTCCCCCGGCTCCTCCTGGTAGGAGTAGCGCTGCTCCTGCCACGGATCGCCGATGTTGTGGTAGCCGCGCTCCTCCCAGAAGCCGCGCCGGTCGGCGGTCATGTATTCCACGCCGCGCACCCACTTGGGGCCCTTCCAGGCGTACAGGTGGGGCACGATCAGGCGCAGCGGGAAGCCGTGCTCGGCGGTGAGCAGCTCCCCGTCCTTGTGGGTGGCGAACAGGACGTGCTCGGAGGCGAAGTCGGACAGCCGGAGGTTGGAGCTGAATCCGTACTCGGCCCACACCATCACATGGGTGACGTCGTCGGCGGGCGGCGCGATGTCGAGGATGGTGCGCGCGGGGACACCGCCCCACTCGGCGCCCAGCATGCTGAACTTGGTGACGCAGTGCAGATCGGCCACGACGGTGGTGTACGGCAGGGCCGTGAACTCCTCGTGGGTCCAGCAGTGCTTGCCGCCGTCCGCCGTGGCGCCGAAGACCCTGAACTCCCAGCGTTCGGGCCGGAACTTGGGGACGGGCCCGTAGTGCGTGACCGGCCAGCCGCGCTGCACCCGCTGTCCCGGCGGAAGCCCGGGATGCGTCGCTCCTGCCGGATCGCGCCCTTCTCCCGATTCGTGTCCCACCGGCTGACCCATGGCTCCATCCTGACAGACCCCCGGTGATGCCCCCGACCGGGGCAACCCCAAAACAGGGCAACTAGAACTAAGCATGCCCTTACTTAGTAAGTGAAGACTTACTGGACGATCTTCGCCGCCGGTGGAATCATGCGGCGCAACCTGCCAGTTCCCCCCGCGCGGAAGGAGCCTCTGCGATGCAGGGCGACCCCGAAGTCCTCGAATTCCTCAACGAGCAGTTGACCGGCGAGCTGACGGCGATCAACCAGTACTGGCTGCACTACCGGATCCAGGACAACAAAGGCTGGACCAAGCTCGCCAAGTACACGCGTGAAGAGTCCATCGACGAGATGAAACACGCGGACAAGATCACCGAACGCATCCTCATGCTGGACGGTCTGCCCAACTACCAGCGGCTCTTCCATGTCCGGGTCGGTCAGACGGTCACCGAGATGTTCCAGGCGGACCGGCAGGTCGAGGTCGAGGCGATCGACCGCCTCAAGCGCGGTATCGAGGTGATGCGCAGCAAGGGCGACATCACGTCCGCGAACCTCTTCGAGTCGATCCTCGAGGACGAGGAGCACCACATCGACTACCTGGACACGCAGCTGGAGCTCATCGACAAGATCGGCGAGGCGCTGTACATCGCGCAGCAGATCGAGCAGCCGAGCTAGGCGGCTCTAAGCGGCGTCTTCCAGCTCCGCGAGCACCGGCTGCCCCCGGTCGGCCATCTCACGGCGAGGGCACGCGCCCCTGCCCAGAATCGCCTGGATGCGGCGTACGCACGACCCGCAGTCCGTGCCGGCCTTGCAGGCGGAGGCAATCTGCCGGGGGGTGCAGGCGCCACCGTCCGCGTGCTGCTTGACCTGCTGCTCGGTGATCCCGAAGCAACTGCACACGTACACGCGGTCCACCTCCCGGCAGGGTCGTTCCAAGGCGCCGTCCCCGTTGATCGGTGAGGCTAACCTAACCTTACCCGCCGGGCGGGAGGCACAAAAGTCGAGAGGGGCGCGGATCGTATGTGATCCGCGCCCCAGTCGATGTCGGGTAACAGGCGAACCCGTTACTGGTCCCTGTACATCTCGGCCACGAGGAACGCCAGGTCCAGCGACTGGCTGCGGTTGAGCCGCGGGTCGCAGGCCGTCTCGTAGCGCTGGTGCAGATCGTCGACGAAGATCTCGTCGCCGCCGCCCACGCACTCGGTGACGTCATCGCCGGTCAGCTCCACGTGGATGCCGCCCGGGTGGGTGCCGAGCGCCTTGTGGACCTCGAAGAAGCCCTTCACCTCGTCGAGCACGTCGTCGAAGCGGCGGGTCTTGTGCCCGGAGGCCGCCTCGTAGGTGTTGCCGTGCATCGGGTCGGTGATCCAGGCCACCGTCGCGCCGGAAGCGGTGACCTTCTCGACCAGCTCGGGCAGCTTGTCGCGGACCTTGTCGGCGCCCATGCGGACGATGAAGGTCAGCCGGCCGGGCTCGCGCTCGGGGTCGAGGCGCTCGATGTACTGCAACGCCTCCTCGGCCGTGGTCGTCGGGCCGAGCTTGATGCCGACCGGGTTGCGGATCTTCGAGGCGAACTCGATGTGCGCGTGGTCCAGCTGCCGGGTGCGCTCGCCGATCCACACCATGTGCGCGGAGACGTCGTACAGCTGCCCGGTGCGCGAGTCGACCCGGGTCAGGGCGGACTCGTAGTCGAGCAGCAGCGCCTCGTGCGAGGAGTAGAACTCGACGGTCTTGAACTCCTCGGGGTCGGCCCCGCAGGCGTGCATGAAGTTCAGCGCGTTGTCGATCTCGCGGGCGAGCTGCTCGTAGCGCTGCCCCGACGGCGACGACTTCACGAAGTCCTGGTTCCAGGCGTGCACCTGGCGCAGGTCGGCGTAGCCGCCGGTGGTGAAGGCGCGCACCAGGTTCAGCGTGGAGGCCGAGGCGTGGTACATCCGCTTCAGCCGCTCGGGGTCCGGGACGCGGGCCTCTTCGGTGAAGTCGAAGCCGTTGACGGAGTCGCCCCGGTACGTCGGCAGCGTCACGCCGTCGCGGGTCTCGGTCGGCTTGGAGCGCGGCTTGGAGTACTGGCCGGCGATGCGGCCGACCTTCACGACCGGCACGGACGCGGCGTACGTCAGCACGGCGCCCATCTGGAGCAGCGTCTTGAGCTTGTTGCGGATCTGGTCCGCGGACACCGCGTCGAAGGCCTCGGCGCAGTCGCCGCCCTGGAGGAGGAACGCCTCTCCCTTGGCGACGGCCGCCATCCGGGCGCGCAGCTGGTCGCACTCGCCCGCGAAGACGAGCGGCGGATACGACTCGAGGTCCGCAACGACTGCGCGCAGAGCCTCGGTGTCGGGGTACTCGGGCTGCTGCGCCGCGGGCAGGTCTCGCCAGGTGTTGCCAGCACTCGCGCTGGTCTTAGCGTTCACGGTCACGGCCTCAACATTACGGGGTCGTGTCGGGCGTCCTGACCCATGCCCAGCAATTGAGACACGGGGTACACGACTCGGACATGGGGTCTCGGGCATGGGGTAGGGTGCCTGCCATGTTCGCGCACTCGATCCAGACCTGGTGGTGGACCGCTCATCCGGCGGCCCACTGACTGCGCGTACGACAGACTTCGCGAAGGCCGCCCGAGGGCGGCCTTCGGTGTTTTCCGTAGGTCCGCTCCTCACCGACATCGATCGCCGTCGATCGACAGCCACGGAGGAACCATGGACCTGACACAGCTGCTGCACGAGCCCCGCCCCTTCGCCCTGCTCCGCCGCCGCACCCCGGGCCACGACCACGACCTGATCGAGGTCCTCATCGGCCCGGTCACCCCGTACGACCGCCTCGCCGACCTCCCCGACGAGGGCCTGGCGCTCGTCCCCTTCCGGCAGATCCGCGAGCGCGGCTTCGACGTCCGCGACGACGGCACACCGCTGTCGGTGCTGACACCCGTGGAGTCCTACGGCGTCCCGCTCGCCGACGCCCTGGCACAGCTCCCGGCGCATGACGTGCGGGTCGAGGGCGGCGGCTTCGACGTCGGTGACGAGGAGTACGCGGAGATCGTCGGGCGCGTGCTGCGGGAGGAGATCGGGCGGGGCGAGGGAGCGAACTTCGTCATCCGGCGGACGTACGAGGGGGAGATCCCCGGGTTCGGCCGGTCCGACGCGCTGGCGCTGTTCCGGCGGCTGCTGGAGGGCGAGCGGGGCGCGTACTGGACGTTCGTCGTGCACACCGGCGACCGCACGCTGGTCGGGGCGAGCCCGGAGGTGCACGTGCGGATGTCCGGGGGCACGGTCGTCATGAACCCGATCAGCGGCACGTACCGCTATCCCGCCGAGGGGCCGACGCCCGAGCACCTGCTGGACTTCCTCGCCGACGGCAAGGAGATCGAGGAGCTGTCGATGGTCGTCGACGAAGAGCTCAAGATGATGTGCACCGTCGGCGACATGGGCGGGGTCGTCGTCGGGCCCCGGCTGAAGGAGATGGCACACCTCGCGCACACCGAGTACGAGCTGCGCGGCAAGTCCTCGCTGGACGCGCGGGAGGTGCTGAAGGAGACCATGTTCGCGGCGACCGTCACGGGCTCCCCGGTGCAGAACGCCTGCCGGGTCATCGAGCGGCACGAGGTCGGCGGGCGCGGGTACTACGCCGGTGCGCTGGCCCTCCTCGGGAGGGACTCGGGCGGCGCCCAGACCCTCGACTCCCCCATCCTCATCCGCACGGCCGACATCGACGCCGGTGGCCGGCTGCGGGTGCCGGTGGGTGCCACGCTCGTGCGCGGGTCCGACCCGGCGGGCGAGGTCGCGGAGACGCACGCGAAGGCGGCGGGAGTCCTGACGGCGCTGGGCGTACGGCCGGGACGGCCGCGCGAGGAGTCCGTACGGCCGCGCCTGGCCGACGATCCGCACGTGCAGGCGGCGCTCGACGGGCGCCGGGCCTCGCTCGCGCCGTTCTGGCTGCGGATGCAGGAGCCGTCCGGGGAACTCGCCGGACATGCCCTGGTCGTCGACGGCGAGGACACCTTCACGGCGATGCTCGCGCACGTGCTGCGGTCGGGCGGACTGGAGGTGACCGTCCGCCGGTACGACGAGGACGGGCTCCGCGAGGCGGTGCTCGCGCACGCGGGCCCGGTCGTGCTCGGCCCGGGTCCCGGTGACCCCTCCGACCTCACCGATCCCAAGATGCGTCTCCTGCGGAGCCTCACCGCCGAGGTCATCCGTGAGCACCCGCACGGTGTCCTCGGCGTCTGCCTCGGACACGAGCTGATCGCGGCCGAGCTGGGGCTGGAGATCGTACGGAAGGACGTGCCCTACCAGGGGGCGCAGACGACGATCGATCTGTTCGGGCGGCCGGAGACGGTCGGTTTCTACAACAGCTTCGTGGCGCGCTGCGACGAAGGGGCCCGTCAGGAGCTGGCCGCGCACGGCGTGGAGGTCAGTCGCTCGGCGAACGGGGAGGTGCACGCGCTGCGAGGGCCCGGGTTCGCTGGGGTGCAGTTCCACCCCGAGTCGGTGCTGACGCTGAACGGGGCGCGGGTCGTGCGGGAGCTGGTGGGACAGCTGCGGGGCACGAGCGAAGGTGGAGCGGCTGGCGATGTTAGTGGGACGTTCGAGGGCGTCCAGGAGGCCGCCGAGCTGCTCGCGCTCGTGAGGGTGGCGAGCGAGGTAGG